>NZ_JBSFKQ010000007.1:85875-235597 GCF_053598615.1 Kitasatospora sp. NPDC001095
CCGCCGGGCGGAGGAACCGGACCACCGTCGGACGGACCGCCGAGCGAAGAAGCCGGACCGCCGCCGACCGGACCGCCGCCCTCAGCCGGACCACCCGCGGACGGACCGATGACGGACGGACCGTCGGAGCTGTTCTCGCTCCGGCGCAGAATCCGTGCGGCAAATCGGTCTCGCCAACGTGAGCCGTGGCGGTGGGCGGCTAGCTTCTCGCCTGCGGTTCTGGTCCGGGCCTCCGGGTTGCCGGCCGTGAGTTCCGCTCTGCTTGTGCGGGTTACGGTGAGCGCAGGTGTCGCTTGGTCGACCGGTGTCGGTTTGTCGAGTGAGACCAACTGGTCGGGCATTGCGTCGCGGCTCAGCGCCACGGCGCCCGGGGTTGGGTCGGCGAGTTGATGGGCGTTGTCGTCTGAGCCGCCCTGGGTTGCCTCGTGGCGGGTGACGATGATGCCGAGGTGGACCGCGCCTGCGAGAGCGATTGGGGCAATTGTGCTGAGTGTTCCGACAGCGAGGTCTCCGAGGTGTAGCTCTCCGAGGTGGCTGGCCGTCTGTTCGTTCAAGCGGACCGCGTGCAGGGCGTTGGCCCAGACACTGGTTCCGGTAGCGCCGGCGAAGAGGGACCAGGCGTAGGCGCGGGCGGTCCAGGGTGCCTCACGGAGAAGGACGAGGGCTCGGACTCCGTAGGCGATGAACCCGTCAACGACGACCGGCCACGCGTAGCTGAGGTGGCCTCGAACGTGGATCGCCTGGGCCATCTGCTGGAGAGCGTCGTAGGAGAGTCCGAAGCCAGTCGCGCCGAGCAGACCGATCGCGGCCATGTCCCATTGGGAGACCTTGGGGCGGCGGGGGATCACGCGGCCACCGCCAGGGTGGTCGCGGTAGCCCGGCGCAGTTCCGCGGCGAGAGTGATCTCCTCGCGCCGCATGGACGCCGGGATGACGTCTAGCTGGGTCGTCGCCTTGCGACGGCGCTTCGTGGCCGCCTTGTATCCGATGCCCAGGGCAGCGGCCCAGACGTCGATCGGGAAGTCGGCGTCGAGGGCGACGCGGACCACGGACCCCTTCTCCGCTTCGGTCAGCCGAGGCCGGTGGGTGCCAGCAAGGACGGCGCGAACGCGGTCGAGTTCAACGCGGCGACCTTCACGGAACGCGACGATCTCGCGCAACTGCTCCTCGGTGCGGCCTCCGCGGATGCCGTCCCGGACACCGCACTCGATGGCGTCGTTCAGGCATGCACGACGAACCGGGCACTGCCGGCACAGCGCAAGGGCCTGGCGGTGGGCGGCCGCCCGAGGCTGAGCAAAGAAGATGTCGGGGTTCTTGATCCCGACGCAGGCAGCCTTGAGGCGCCAGCGCGGGGAGCCGCGGTCCAGCTGCAGGTGTGCGGCGTCGAGTTCGTTGACGGCGGTGTTCATTCGGGGGTGTCTCCGGTCGCGCCTCGGTGGGCGGGCGCGCGGGCAAGGCGTCTCCCGGGGGCGGCTCGGCCGGCCCCGCGCGGGATCGCGGAAGGTTAGAAGGAGGGGGCGCTGCGCCGGTCGGGGCCGGCGAGGACGGCCTTGTGGCACATCTGGCGCAGGCGGCTGGCGGTGCGGTCACCGAGGAGACCGGACAGTTCGGCCGGTGTGATGTTGCTGGTGAGGATGGTCGGCAGCTGCTGCTCGTAGCGGTGGTTGACCAACCGGTAGGTGGTTTCCTCGGTGAACTCGCTCGCGCGGCCGGCGCCGAGGTCGTCGACCAGCAGGAGCGGTGTGCGCTCCAGCTCCCGCATCTCCCGTTCCGGGTCGGCCCCGGGTCGCGGTCGCATCATGGCGTGCAGGGTCACGGAGGTGATCGCCTGCCAGCGCAGCCTGACGCCGGCGCCCAGCAATGCGCGGACTGCGCCGTAGGCCTGGTGCGTTTTCCCGGTGCCAGTCTCGCCGAGCAGGAGCAGGGAGTGAGCGCGAGCGATGCCGAGCTGTCCCTCCGGGCCTCGGCGGGCGGCCTGCTTGACGTGCTCGACCCAGGCGAGGACCTGCGGGTCGTCGGCGATCGCGTTCTGGTACAGCGGCGGGATGCGGCTGGCCGCCAGCTCGAGTGCGTCCCGGTTCGGCTGCGGCACCGAGGCCTGTTCGGGAACGCCGATCACCTCGGGGTCGACGCCCAGGCGAGCGAACCGCTCGACGAGGCCCTGCAGGGCGTTGCCGGCACGGCGCGGCTCTCGGTCGCGGCCGGCCACTACAGGTCCCCGGCGTAGGCGGCGGCCCCGGCGACCGGGTTGGTCCACGCCTGGTAGGGAGCGCCCGCACGTGCTCCACGGGAGGTCAGTGCCTCCTGCACGAACGACTCCAGAGCGCTGGGGCCCTTCGGGTTCTGCGAGAGCAGCCGCAGACCGGACCGCACCTGCTCGGGGCTGTATCCGGCAGCGAGCAGTTGCTTGATCTCCCGGCCGAGGTGCCCGCGGAACCGCTCGGTGGGCTGCTGCGGGCAGGCCCGCACGTACTCGGCGACGAGGGCGCTGGCCCCGGTGGCGTGCGGGTGCATCGCGGCGACCTGCTCGGCCGAGGGTTCCTCCGACGAGATGGACTGGGCGGGCGCGGCGCAGCCGCCCCCCGGAGGGGTAGATCCAGGATCCGTGATCCTGGATCCGGTCTTGGAAGGTGTCGTGGAGGGTGTCGTGGAGTTCCCCGAGCACGGGCCCTGGTGATCGAGGTCGCTGGTGTCGGCCGCTCCCCCGCGGGCGGTGTTCGCGGTCGGGGCGACAGCCGCGGGTTGCGGCTCCGGGTGAGTCTCCGTGGTCTTCTTGCGGATCCGCTTGGCGGGGACCGGCTTGTCGACGTCGACTTCCTGGGTCTGGTGCAGAGGGCAGGGGGCCAGGCGGGACTGCGAGGGCTTGTCTATGCGCTGGTGCTTGTTGAAGTTCGTGACGTGGAGCAGTTCCTCGCCCTCGTCGGCCGGGTTGACGTACCGGCACACCACCCCGGCCTCGGTGAGCTGCCGCAGGTCGTCCTCGACGCGCTCGGCGGTGTGGACCCCGCCGTCCCAGCTCTTCTTGCGCTTCCAGACCAGCCCGCGGACGATTCCGGCATCGTCGATGTGCCGACCCTTGTCGTCAACGTAGTTGAGCAAGTAGAAGAAGGTCCGCTCGGCCGTCAACGAGACCTCGGCCAGCTTGGCGTCCCTGGACATCTCGGGCTTGTGGGTGCGGATGCGCCCGTCGTGGGTGGCCATCACGCCGCCTTCGCGATGTCGCCGGCCTGGGCTACGCGTCCGCTGGCGATCTCGAGGTCGTGCTGGTGGCGCCAGTCGAGTGCGGGCAGGTCGCAAGCCACCCAGCGGGCCAGAGCCTCGTCGAGTGCGGCGGGGAGGGTGATTTCCGCGCCGTCCGGACCGTAGGCCCGGGCCAGCCACAGGCTGTCCGGCTCGGACACGGTGATCCGCACGATCTCGGCGGCCGGGGCCGCGCCGCGAAGACTGTCCGTGATGATGCGGATGGTGCGCTCAGAGACGCTGGCGGCAGCGCCTGGGCTCTGCAGTACGGACAGGCGTCCTGCCGCTCCATCTGTACGCCGAAGCGTAGGCATGGTTCACTACTCCTAGTGTGGTAGCAAGTCGGCCAGGCTCGTCGAAAAGGCAGGCCACCTGCTGGGTTGTGTTGCACGACACACACGGTGTTACGACCGGCGCTTGGAGTTCCCGCTCCAGGCGCCGTCGTGTTTTCGCCCCGATGAGTACAACCGGGGCGCGGGCGAGGGCCGACTCCGGCCGCTGCCCTGCGTCACCGCCAGCTGCTGTCGAGCACCGTCTGGCCCTTCCCGGGGCCAGACGATGTCACCGTTCGTGAAGGGCACACGCAGCCGATTTCTTCACCGACTGTGATGGCTACGGTCGCCCGACCGTCCAGGCACTGCGCGATCCGCGCTGGGACCGGCCAGAGCTCCCGGTTCGCCATCGAAATGTGACCCTCCATCAAATGGGCTGCGCAGGTCTGCGCCGCAAGAAAGACAATATGTAGTCGCCCGGATACTGGTCAACGAATTCGAACGATCTACGCGCATAGCAGGGGCCATTTTTCAGAGACTGGAAAACGATCATGAATACGCGGGCGATTCACCCTCGGCAACGGGTCGCGGTGATCAAAACAATGACCGCCACCTGCATCGTTCACGGTGAGCAACCTTCCGATGGCAGCTACCCAGAGTGACGTGACAGAGAACACTCAGTAAACGATCTTGGGGTTTCTCCACCCGAGACACCTATATGCGCGATCGAAGTCGCTGTTTTCGCGGCGGGTATATTCCTTGTCCGAAGCGCCCCCCGACGAGGCGCTTCCCCAAGAAACTGCCAAGCAATATCCGGGGTTGAACCAAATGCGCGCGATTGCTGTGAGAGAGTTCGGCGGACCCGAGGTCCTGGAACTGTGCGAGATGCCCGAGCCCGAGATCAAGCCGGGCCGAATTCGCCTGCGCACCCGCCTGGCCGGCGTGAACTACGCGGACATCCACCTGCGGGAGGGTACGTACCCGGCCCCGATGCCAGCCCCCTTCATCCCTGGCAACGAGGTCCTCGGCGAGGCCGAGGACGGACGCCGCTACGTGTCCCTCGGCCGCGGCGGCGGCTACGCGGAGATCAACGCCGCCCACCGCAAGCTGACCTTCGAGGTCCCGGACGGCGTCGACGACCACGCTGCGGTGGCGCTCATGCTCCAGGGCAACACGGCCTGGCACCTCCTGCACACCGATCTGCGGCTCACCGCCGAGGACACCCTGCTGGTTCCTGCCGCCGCCGGTGGTGTCGGCTCCCTCGCTGTCCAGCTCGCCAAGCGCGTCGGGGCGAAGGTGGTGGCCATGGCCAGCACCGAGGCCAAGCGGCAGACCGCCATCGACCTGGGCGCCGATGCCGTCGTCGACTCCTCCGTCGTCGAGGGTCTCGCCGAGCGCATCCTGGAGGCCGCAGGCGGTCACGTCACGGCGGCCATGGAGATGACCGGCGGCCAGGTACTGCACGAGACCCTGGGCGCCCTCACCCCCCGGGGCCGTATGTCCGTCTTCGGCGCGGTCACCGGCGTCGACGGGCTCGTCCCGATCACCCAGCTCGTCGCCGGCTCCAAGAGCATCACCGGCTTCTGGCTGCCCAGCCTCTACCCGTCGCGCACCCACATCAACGAGTCGATGACCGCGCTGTTCACGGCTGTGCAGGACGGCTGGCTCAAGCCGCTCACCGGCCCCGTCTACAAGCTCGGCCAGGCCCGCCAGGCCCATCACGACCTCGCCGCCCGCCTCACCGCTGGCAAGGTCGTCCTCGACGTACGCAACTGACCCTGCGGTCTCCACCTCCCCGCCGGCCCGCACAGGGGCGGGCCCGCGACATCCGCAGTCGCGCCGCAAGAAGGCGCGACGATCCCTCTGGGGGGAACTGCCAAATGAAGAGCAGCGCCATGCGCGAGGACGCCGTTCCCGCGCAGCGCCAAAGCAGCGAGCCGCCAGCCAAATCCGCCTCGCTCGCCGCCCGCGCCTACGCCGTCCAGCAAGCGTTCACCCGGCTCCCCGGTGACGTCCACGCCCTGCGGGACATCGCCCGCACGGCCGGACTGCCCGACGCCACCGCCCACCGCATCCTGCAGACCGGCGTCGAGACCGGGGTCTTCGAGCAAGTGGGCCGGGGCACTTACCGGCTCGGCACCGGCACCGCTCGAGCCGGCGTCCAGGCGATGACCCGGACTCCAGGTGCCGCGTGCACCCACACCTATCTCGTCCGCCTTCACCAGGCCACCGGCGGCCTCGCACTCCTCTACGTGCTCAGCGCCTTCGGCGGCGCGAAAAGGCTGTGCACCGACTACGAGATCGGCGGCCTGGACCCGGCCAAGGTCGGCATGACGGCGGAGGACGTCGTCTCGGTCTCCCGGTCCCTACGAACCGGAGCCTCCGGCCGGGCCATCCTGGCGTACTTGCGCCAGGACGTCCGGGACCAGGTCCTCGCCGAGGAAGTGCCACCAACCGCCGGGCCCGGCGTCATCCGCGACAACGACCAGCTGGCCGACTCCCTCCTCGCCATCCGTGAACGCGGCTACGCCATCGGTCGCCAGGAGTGCATGGCCGGTTGGGACTCCGTCGCCGCCCCGGTCTTCTGGCGCGAAGAGGTCATGGGTTCCGTCCTGCTGCTCAAGCCGAGCAGCACGATGCCGGCCGACCTGCGCCCGCTCATCCACCACACCGTGCGGACTGCCCGGGACATCAGCGATCTGACCGCCACCCCGCTCGGCGCCCGGCTGTAGCCCACCAGCGACACCGGCCGCGGCCGTCCCGCAACACCCTGCGGGACGGCCATCCGGCGTCTCCTGGCCTCACGAGCGCGCTGCAGCAAGCGACTTCGACCCTCGCATCGCCGCCCGAGCCCTCGCCGCCCCTGCTGCGGCGTACGGCTCCCCGCTGCCGATCGTGGACGTCGGGCCGGGAATCCCCGAGCACGGCCCGCACAAGCCGGGCCTGCGCAACGGAGCCCGGCACACGTCACACTCGTGTTCCTGGCGTGCGGGCGCGCTTCGGCGCTGCGACGGCGGCAGCTTGCGCAGCAGCCGGTCCCGAATCACCCCCGCCGGCGAGTGGATCGTCTCCGGCAGGCCGGGCAGCAGCGCGGCGGCCAGCTCCGCCGGGCCACAACCCACCGCCAACCAGCGCGCCACCAGCGGTGCCAGCTCGATAACCTCCGCCTCACCCAGCCGCAGGCGCGGTTGGTCCCTGAGCGTCCGGTACAGCGTCTGCGCCGCAGCCCGCAGGGGGCCGTCGTCCAGGTCTGCGAGCGAGGCGACCGCCCACCCGCCCTCAGGCTTCCGCCGCCGGGTGGTCGCCGCCGGAGGGCGGTGTACGTCGTCACCGCGAGTGGGGAGGAAGGGTTCTTGGATCAGGTTCTTTACAACAGGGACGCCAGCACCACCGGAGTTCGCCGCACCGGACGCCGGACGGGGCACACCCGGTTCCACCTGCAGATTTTCCGCCTCCAGCAGCTCCTTCGCCTCCTCCAGCCCAGGTATCTGTGGGGTGTCGTAGACGTGTGCCTCCGAGCGGATCGTGCCGTCGGGCATCCGAACCTTATCCACCCGGTAGTACCCCGCCGCGGTCAGCTCCTGCAGGGCCTTGCGCACCGCAGCGCGGCTTTGCGTGCTGGAGTCGGCAATCTGTCGCGCGTCTTCGCGCCACCGGACCGGCCGCGACAGGAGGTCGACAAGGAGGCCGCGGGCAGTGAATGACAGCCGCCGGTCCTGGAGGGCTGCGTTGGGCAGCACGGTGAAGCTGCGCGCGTGGGCGCTACGATGTACGAGCATCGGGAGTGACCGCTCCTTATGCCAGAGCCCTCGGCACATGGTGTTCGCTGCACCCGCCGAGGGTTTTCTGTGTTCGGTTGGATCACGGAACGTAGCACAGGACGCCGCCGATGCTGACGGGCGACCGCGAGCGACGTCGATCACAGAGATCGGTCACAGTCATGGACCGATCAGCTGCTCCCGCCCGATGAGTGGAGTGTGGCGGCACCCCTGAGTCCGACGCCTTGTGCGGACATGGGTTGGGGGCGGAGACGGTGCTGGGCGGAGGCCACTGGCGCGACGGCCTAGCGGTTCGAGGAGTCGATGCTGATGACGCACCGACCGATATGGCTTGGATCTTGCTCAACCCGCTCTAGGCTATGCGTACCTGAATATCCATCAGCCGGAGGAACGTGCCGTGGCAGTGAAGCAAGGTGATTGGGTGGTCGCAACTGCGGACCAGGTGATCGCCGAGGGGAAACGCCGTGGCGGGGCTCCGCTGGTGTGCGCGTCCGGGATCAGCCCGTCCGGCCCCGTGCATCTCGGGAACCTGCGCGAGATCATGGTGCCGCACTTCGTCGCGGACGAGATCCGCCGCCGGGGCCTGGAGTGTCGGCATCTGCTGTCGTGGGACGACTACGACCGGCTGCGCAAGGTGCCGGCTGGTGTCCCGGCTAGCTTCGCCGAGCACATCGGCCGGCCTCTGACGGCGGTACCCGATCCCTGTGGCGAGCACGAGAACTGGGCGGAGCACTTCAAGGCCCCGTTGCGCGCGGCGCTGGCGCAGCTGGGCGTTGAGGTTGAGGAGATCAGCCAGACGCAGATGTACACCTCGGGGGCCTATCGCGAGCAGATCGTGCACGCGATGCGGAACCGAGCGCAGATTGACGGGGTCCTCGGCCGGTACCGGACGAAGAAGGCCGAGTCCGATGCCGAGGTGGAGCAGGACGACGAGGACTTGGCCGCCGCCAGCGCCGGAGGGTATTTCCCGTACCGGCCGTACTGCGAGGTCTGCGGGCGGGACTCCACCACGGTCGTCGCGTTCGATGGCGCCAGCACGCAGATGCGGTACCGGTGCGAGTGCGGCCATGCGGGTGGCTTCGCGCTGTCTGAGACGGACGGCGGGAAGCTGGTCTGGAAGGTCGACTGGCCGATGCGTTGGGCCTTCGAGGGCGTGACCTTCGAAGCCGGTGGTGTGGACCACTCGTCACCGGGCTCGTCCTTCACCGTCGGGTCGCAGCTGGTGCGCGAGGTATTCGACGGGCTGCCGCCTTCGTACCTCGGGTACAGCTTCGTCGGGATCAGTGGCATGGCCAAGATGAGTAGTTCGGCCGGCGGTGTGCCGACCCCGATCGACATCTTGGAGGTGCTGGAGCCTGCGGTGGTGCGATGGTTGTACAACCGTCGCCAGCCGCGGCAATCGTTCCAGATCGCGCTGGATGCCGAGATCTTGCGGCTCTACGACGAGTGGGACGCACTCGGGCGCAAGGTGGATGCGGGGACCGCGACAGAGCTGGATGTGGCGGTGCGGACCCGCTCGGTCGGACCGGCCTCCGGGCCATTGCCGGCCACGCCCAGGCCTCTGCCGTTCCGCACGCTGGCGTCGGTGGCAGACGTGGCGGCCGGTGACCCACACCAGACGCTGCGCATCCTTCGGGACTTCACCGTCGAGGAGCCGCTCGCGAGCTTGGACGAGGCTCAGCCCCGGTTGGACCGCGCACAGGCGTGGGTGACCACCTATGTCCCGGCTGAAGACCGAACCCAGGTACGCACCGAGCCCGACCGCGCCCGGCTGGAACAACTGGCACCTGCACAGCGAGAGGCGCTGAAGCTGTTGCTGGACGGCTTGGACGAGCGCTGGTCGCTCGACGGGTTGACGTCGCTGGTGTACGGGGTGCCGAAGATCCAGGCGGGGCTGCCGTTGGATGCTCCGGCGTCGCCGGAGCTGAAGGTGGCCCAGCGGGAGCTGTTCGTGTTGTTGTACGAGCTGCTGGTGGGTCGGGATACCGGCCCGCGGCTTCCTACCTTGTTGCTGGCGCTCGGTGCGGACCGGATTCGGTCGCTGCTGACCGTCGCGTAGCTGGGGCGGCCGGGGCGATGGCCACCGGCCTTCTCGGAGAAGCGGTCGAGGGCCGGGTCGGAGCAGCGCGCTCCGACCCGGCCCTCGGTGTTGGGTCAGGCTGCCGGTTGGAGTCCGGTGCGGGTGAGGATCTCGTCGGCGATCTCGGCGGCCGAGCGGTGTTCGGTGTCGAGGTGGACGGCGTATTCCGGTCGGCTCAGGGCGGCGAGGCAGCGTTCGACCTGGTTGCCCTCCCAGCTGAGCGGTCCCCACTTGTCCGGGCCTTCGCCGCGTTCGCGCAGGCGGTCGCGGATGGTGGCGGCCGGGGCTAGCAGGGTGAAGTGCCGGACGTCGTGGCCGGCTTCGCGAAGGGGGTGGACGATGTGCTCGAAGACGGCGTGGCGGGCGATGGTCATCGGGACGATGATCGGGCGGTCGTAGGCGTGGGCGGCCTGGTCGAGCATGCAGCGGGTGAGCGGCGGCCAGACGGGCTCCAGCTCGAACTCCTCGGTGCGCAGCGCTGCGGGGAGTTGTGCCCAGAGCATGTGGCCGATGTCCTCCGGGTTGATGACCAGGGCCTGGGGTAGGCGTTCTGCGAGCAGGCCGGTGGTGGTGCTCTTGCCGACGCCGAACGGGCCGTTGACGAAGACGATCACGGGCCGTGGGGCCTTTCTGCTCAGAAGAGTTCGACGTAGCGGTTCGGGTAGGTGTGGGCGTCGTAGCGCAGGACGAGCACGGTGTAGCGCTGGTGGGCGCGCAGGATGTTGGTGGCGTGCTTGATCTCGCGCAGGCGGTCGGTCATGGCGGTGCGGACGGCGGGGTCGGTGTTGCCGCTCTGGGCGACGGCGCGGTCGACGGTCGAGCGGCAGTAGTGCTCGATGGCCTCGTCGGGCTCGGGGGTGAGGGTGTGGTCGGCCTGGTGGAGGACGTCGAGGCCGGTGAAGAGGGCGAGGGCCTGGTCGCGGGTCTCCATGGGGCTGGTGATGCCGAAGATCTCGCGGCGAACGGCGGCGGCGTGCTCGGGTAGGGGTTCGGGGGCCCAGAACGGCGCGGCGAGGACGTATCCGCCGTCGTCGAGGAAGCCGAGGAGCCGCTTAGCCGCGGTGGGCGGGTCGGGGAAGAACCCGAGGGCGGCGCCGACGGCGATGTGGCTGAAGGTGTGCTCGGGTTGGTAGGTGGTGCCGTCGGCCTGGTGGTAGGTGAGGCGCAGGGCGGGGTCGAGGAGGCCGTGGTTGTAGCGGGCGAGGGCGACCGCGTCGGCGCTGAGGTCGAAGCCGGTGGCGGTGCAGCCGGTGAGGCGGGCGAGTTCGCGCGAGGTGAAGCCGGTGGTGCAGGCGACGTCGAGCAGGTGGTGCTGCGGTCCGAGGCGGGAGTGCAGGGCCCAGGTGTTGAGCGTGGCATGGGCGCCGGGCATCACGTTGGTCTGGTTGGTCATGGCGACGAAGTCGGGGTAGCTGGCGGCCCGGACGGCGTCGGCGGACCTGGGCACCGTGGGCAGGGGCCAGGTGAGCGTGGTGGTCATGGAGTCCTCTCTGCGGTGGGCGACGTGGAGGTTGGGCGTTGGGCTGGTACGTGGGCGGGGTGGAGGCCGGCGAGGCGGGTGACGCTCATGCCGAAGCCGACGCATGGGGGCAGTCCGCTGTCGTAAAGGTCGATGACCTGCTGGTAGGTGCGGTGGGCGAGATGCCGGTCGGCCGCGAACTGGGCGCTGAAGGCGGCTGCCAGGAGGGCGGGGTCGCGTTCGTTGGCGGCGATCTCGGCGAGTTCGAGGCCGTCGGAGTAGAGCCAGACGCGCCGGGCCTGGCGGCCAGTACCGGCGATCAGGGGTGAGGCAGGGCCGGGGATGTCGGTGATCGCGGTCAGGCCGCGTAGGTGCTGGCGGACGCTGTGCCGCCACAGCCGTCGGGCCAGACGGTCGGGGTCGTCGGTACGCTCGGCGGTGTAGGGGGTGCGTTCGGCGGCGAGGGCATGGACGGCGGCGGTGTCGGCGGGGTCGATGCCGGTGATCTCGTGAAACGCGCCGTCGAACGTCCGACGGGTCAGCGGGGCGGTGAGGCCGGTGACGGCGGTCACGAGGTCGGCGAGGTATGCGGTGGCCTGGTCGAGGGTGAGGTCGGCGGCGTACGCCTCCAGCATCACGAACTCGACGGTGGGGCGTGCCCGTTGGCCCTCGTTGCGGAAGCTCGGGCCGATCTCGTAGCAGCGGGTGGTGCCGGCCGCAATGACGGCGAGGAGGTCGAGTTCGCTGGTGACGCGCAGGTACTGGCGGCGTTCGGCGGCATGCGCCCAGGTGGTGAACGGTCGTGCCGATCCACCGACGTAGCTGTCGGTGAGGACGGGGCTGATGGTCTCGCGGAAGCCTCCTGCGGCGAGGTGAGCGCGCAGCGGGCCGAGGACCGGGGTGAGGTGCGTGGCGGGCGGTAACGGCGGTGGTGCTCCGGGTTCGTGGCGTTCCAGGTGGCGGACGAAGAGGGTGGGGCGGCCGGTGCGGCTGGTGGAGCAGGTTCCTCGGACGGCGACGAGGTCTCCGGTGTACAGGCCGGCGGCGATGGCGGGGTCGAAGGCGAGCTGGGCGGTGTGGCGGTCCCAGGCGAGGTCGACGAAGGCGACGTGGCTGTGGGTACGGACTGCGGTGATGCGGCCGGACAGGGTGACGACCTGGTCGAGAGCCGGCCAGGCAGCCCAGTCCGCGAGCGGCAGCGGGGCGGGTCTGCGGTCGCCGGTGCGGGCGCGGCTTCGAGGAGTGGGGGCGAGCGGATCGCTGGGGGCGGTGAGGGTCAGCAGGAGGGTTACCGGGTCGTCGGTGCGGGGGTCGAGGAGCCATGCGGTGCGGCGGAGCAGGTCTCGGTGGAGAAGGCTGCCGGTGTCGGGCAGCAGGCGCAGGAGGTGGAGGACGGCGGCGGCGCGCAGCGCGATGAGGCGGCACGGGATGGTGGCGGTGAGGGTGCGAGTGGTGGCGGCCAGCCGGGTGGGGTCGGCGGTGCCATGGGGCCAGGGCGGTCGGCCGGGTTCGGCGGCGGTGGCGAGGGCGTGGTGGAGGATGTCGAGTTCGCGCGGGCCCCGGGTGGACGGGTCGGCGTGGAGGCTGACGGCGGGGTGCGGGCCGTGGCCGAGGAGGCGGGCGATGCCGGCCAGGAGTTCGTCGGCGCCGTCGGTGAGGTGGGTGGTGAACAGGACGGCAGCGGCGCTGAGCAGGTCGGTGGGCGCGTCCCAGGTGGTGGGCGGGGTGGAGGCGTGGGTGGCGGTGATGGCGTCGGTCAGGGTGCTGAGGCTGGTGGTGGTCATGTCGTCTCCGGGTTGGTCGGGCCTGGGTGCCACCAGGTGACGGGCGGGTCGCCGGGGTTGAGCCCGGCGACGAACTTGGCTGCCTCGCAGGTTTGTTGGGCAAGGTCGGAGTCGTAGGGGGTGCCCGCCGCCTGGTGGGCGTCGCGAATGCGCTGCCGGATGGCGGGCGCAATGACGGTGCCCTTGGGGGTGGCGTGCCGGTCGAAAGTATGAACAGGCTGGAGAAGGAGGAAGGTGGAGGCCGATCCGCGCGTGGAGCGCGGGGAGGTGTCGGGGTAGCAGGGGGCGAAGACGACCAGGAACCATCGGACGCCCGCGATGCGCAACCACCACCCGTCGGCGCCCGCGTGTGCGAGTTCGGTGGCAGGGTCGGCGCCGGTCGCGGCCAGGAGGCCGGTGACGGTCTCCCGGACCGAAGCGGTGAGGGCATCGAGGGTGGCGCCGTGGCGGGGGTCGGCGAGCTGGAGGACCAGGCCGTCGAGTTCCTCGCGCTCGACGCGCCGGGCAAAGTCGGCGACGGCGGGCCCGGCCGCTCGCCCGGCCTCGTACGGGTCTGCTCCCCCGTAGGCGGGTGCCGTCTCGATACGGGCCCTGGCGGCGAACAGGCAGGCGGATCCGCGCTGGATGCGGGCGAAGCCGTCGTCAGCCACGGGCGGCCTCCGCCCAGGCGTCGAGGTGGCTGCGCGAGGCCAGCGGGCCGTCCGCCCCCTGGTACTTGCCGGTGTAGAGCTGGTTGATCTCGCCGTAGGTCGTCCACCAGCTGACCTGCGCCACCAGCGTGCCGGGCCGCAGGACGATGGGGAGGGTGGCGTACAGCTGCAGGGTGGATCGGCCGTAGAAGCCGAGGTCGATGAGGTCTGCGGTGCAGTGGACGAAGCAGCCCAGGCGGGCGAACCCGGACCTGGCGTGCACGATGGGGACGAGCTCGTCGCTGCCGAACCGTTCGACGGTGTGGCTCAGGACGAAGTCTCCGGGTTCGAGGAGGTAGCCGGTCGGTGGGATCTCGCGGTACTCGACCTCGGGCTCGCGTGTCGGGTCGAGGACTTCGTCCAGATAGACGCCCACGAGGTTTCCCAGGGCCAGGTCGTAGCTGTTGGTGGTGCACCGGGCCTGGTCGAACGGGTCGATCTTGATGCGGCCCTGTTCGACTTCCCGGGCGATCTGGTGTCCGGTGAGGATCACGGGCGCGCTCCGATCAGCGTCTGGGACTCGCAGGCGTGGTTGAAGTGGGCGTAGGTCGCCGCGGTGGGAGCGATGAGCCCGGTGTTGTGCCAGAAGCTGACCTGGCCGGCAGCCATGCCGGGATAGATCCGGATTGGCAGGGCTGCGACGATCTCCAGCGTCCACCGGTGGCAGGAGGCGGTGTGTCCGAGGTCGGCAGAGAGCTGGAGGAAGAGCCCGCGGCGGCCGTTGCTGCTGCATCCGATCAGCCGCATCGCGAAGAGGTCGCTGCCGATCGTCTCCTCGGTGTGCCCGAGGTACATCCGGTGAGGCTCCAGTACGTAGCCCTCATCCGGCAGCTCCATCTTCAGCCACGTACCGGTGTGGTCGTCGAAGACCTTCAGCTCGCGGCCCAGGTGGTAGTTGATGGAGTTGGGGTTGACGCCAGCCGGGTCGTAGGGGGAGAAGACGATGTCGCCCTGGTCGATGAACCGCCGGATGGCCTCGCCGGTGAGGATCACCGTTTCGCCTCCCGCTCGACGCGCACCGGCAGGAAGGTCGCGGAGCGGATCACCTGCGAGGGCTTCCAGGACACCCCGTCCTCCACGTGGAGCCGGCAGCCGCGCCGCAGGACCGAGCGCATCACGGCGGCGGCCTCCATGCGGGCCAGCGCGGCACCGAAGCAGGCGTGCGGACCGTGGCCGAAGCCGACGTGCGGGTTCGGCTGCCGATTGGGGCGGAACTCCAGCGGTTGCTCGAACACCTCCGGGTCGCGATTCGCGGACGCCTGCAGCAGCACCAGCCGTCGGCCCGCCGGCACCGGGACACCGAAGACCTCGCAGTCCTCGGACGCCGTCCGGGCGGTGATGAGCGCCGGCCCGTCCAAGCGCAAGACCTCCTCGACGAACCCGGCGACGGACTGCTCCGATCCGGCCGCCGCCTCCGCCAATCCCGGGTGACCGGCCATCGCGGCGAGCAGCGCGCCGATCAACCCGGTGGTCGTCTCGTGGCCACCGACCAGCAGGGCGATCAGGTTGGCCACCGCCTCCTCCAGCGAAAGGCGCTCCCCTTGCTCCTCCACCTCGACCAGGGCCGAGACGATGTCGTCGGCCGCTCGGGCGCGACGGTGCTCGATGAGGCCGGTGAAGTAGTCCCACAGACCCGCCCAGGCGGCGGCGAGCTGCTTCTCCTGGTCGTCCGTGAGGGCGGGTTCGGTGAGGAGGATGACATCGTCGGACCAGGCCTTGACGAGGTCCCGGTCGCTGTCCGGGATGCCCAGCAGTGCGCAGATCGTATGGACCGGCAGGGGTTGCGCGATACTGCACACCGCGTCCCCGCCGCCGGCATCCACGAACCGGGCCACGAGCGCGTCCGCCGCCGCCGCGATCTGCGGCTTCAGGGCAGCGATCCGGCGCGGCGAGAATGCCTTCGCCAGCAGGCCCCGCAACCGCGGGTGCTGCGGCGCGTCCGCGTAGAGCACCCACGATGCGACCGGTTCGAGCACCGGGCGGAGCACGGGGCTGATCTCGTCCAGCATGCCGGCCGCGGTCGGCGCGCACACGAAGCCCGAGTGCCGGAGCAGGTAGCGCACCTCCTGGTGACGCGTGAAGACAAGCCGACCGCTGCCCAGGTCCGGGCAGTCGATGGCCCGAGGCCCTTCGGCCAGGGCTGCGAGCGCGGCTCCGCGCTCTGCTCCCAAGGAGAGCGCCGTTAAGACAGTGGCTTGGTCCATGTTGCTGCCTCCCATCGGCCCGAACGTCACAAAGAGAGCCGTCCCAGGCCGTCGCAAAACCGACAGGCGCAGCACCAGGCATGGACTCACAGGCGGCAATCGGGCTGTGGCGTAACGAAGGTCAACGTGTCGGAGGATGGCGCCTGCCGGTCGCAGGGTGGCGCGCGGTCCCGATCCCGACCGTGAACCGATGATGACGCTACGTCAGGCAATCGGCAAGAGGGTCGAAAAGGAAACTCTGTCCTTTTCGACGAACAGGCATATGCGAGCTGCTGCCCAAGCGCTAGCCTTTCCTCAACCCAGCAAGAGGAGGTGCTCAAGGGTGGCCGTCGAGCCGACACCGCGCCGACGCCGACTCGGCATGGAGGTCAAGCTCGCCCGGCAGCGTCTCGGCTGGAGTGTCGAGGAGGCCGCCGCCGAGCTGGGGTACAGCTCTGCGTCCACAATCTCGAAGATCGAGAACGGCACACAGGGCATCAAGCTTCAGCAGCTCCCGCACTTCTTCGCCGTCTTGGAGATCACCGACCCAGCGGTCCAAGCAGCATGGCGCGAGATGGTTCGGAACGCGCGCGACCGCGACTGGCACCAGCAGTACCCAGGTGTCGCGGACGATCCCCTCGGCGACTACCTGGTGAACTTGGAGATCGCCGACGGCCTGTTCATCTGGTCCCCGGTGGCCGTCCACGGCCTGCTCCAGGGCGACGAGTACGAGTTGGCCGTGATCATCGCCGGCCGTGCCTGGAAGAGCGACGCCGATATCCAGCGCTTCATCACCGTGCGACGGAACAGCCGCCGTGCCGCCCTCTCCCGCAAGACTCCGCTCCGGATCTGGGCGGTGCTCACCGAGGCCCAGCTCCGGCAGGAGGTCGGCGGCCGGGCGACGGCCCGCGCGCAGGTTCTCCACCTGATCGAACTCGCCAGCACCCACCGGAGCATCGTCATCCAGGTCATCCCGTTGTCGCATGGCGCACACGCCGGCTGCGACGGCCCGTTCATGGCCTGGACGTTCCCGACTGGCCACGACTCGGTCACCATCGAGGGCATGAAGACCGCCCTCCATCTCAACGACCCCGCAACGGTCGCGGACTACCGCACAACAAGCGATCACCTGAAGACGGACGCCCTGCCGCCGAGGGAATCGCTCGAACTCCTCGCTCAAATCGCCAAGGATCTCTCGTGACTCGCGACGCCCGCTCCTCCTCCATCGACTTCGACAGCATCGTCACGGCCGACGAGAAGAACCATCTCGATCCAGTATGGGTCGAGCAACAGCTGGAACGGGCGGACTGGATCACAGCCAGCACCGGCGGAAGCAACTGCCTCGAAGTCGCATTCCTGGACCGCGGCATGGTCGGTTTCCGCGACTCCCTGAACAAGGCCAAGGACACGCTGCTCCTCTCGTCGGGCGAGTGGGAGGACTTCCTCGCCGGGGCAAAGGCCGGCCTGTTCGATCGCCGGGGATCGGCCAGCACCTGATACCGGAAGCCCCCAGAGCCCTCCACGGCAGCGACACCTGGGAGCTTCAGGCGTTGGCCAGCCACAGCCCCTTGTATCGGATCTCGGGGTGTCGGTGGTCTCTTGTGGTGGAACCGCCTGGGGTGTAGCCGCAGGAGCGCAGCAGGTCCGCCGTTGTGACTTGGTCTCGTTCCTCGTTGTAGACGCCGATGATCAATCGGCCACCCGGGGCGACGACATGGTCCAGCAGATGGCCCACGTACGCTCCCCGCAGGTCCGCCGGCACGTAGTCCACGCCGGTGCGGACGGCGTCGAAGCGGTGTGGAGGCTTCCAGCCCATCGCGTTGGCGGTCCAGATTCGACGCGCCCACTTCGGGCAGCGCGTTCGGGCGAGGTCGGCGAGGGCGGTGGAGATCTCCACCCCGTAGGGCTCGATGATGATCCCGGCTTCGGCCGCCCAGTCGGTCAGGCTCTCCATCAGGTGGCCGTTGGCGCATCCGATGTCGAGGAACGTCCCACCGTGGGGCGGGAGCAGGTCGACGAGCAGGCTTCGGGCTTCTCGCCAGCGGGTCTCGTCGCCGCTGTGGCCAGACTGGGCCCGCGGGTTGTCGCCGTTGAGGTAGGCCGGTTCGATGACGCCCAGGACGGCGGCGTGCCACTCGATGGCCGTGATCTCGCCCGCCTGGTACGCGTCGTCAATGGGTGCCAGATCGCTCCAGCCTCGCTCCTTCGCGCTCGCGATGTCCTCGGCGTCGTGGCCGACCGGACGGCGCGTGGTGGGGTCCATGCGTTCTCCTTCCCTATTCGCTCACGTTGGCGTCTTGCCGGCAGGGTGACGTTCAGTCCCCTTGAAGAACGTGGATCAGCCGCACGGCCTCCCGATGCGCCGGCCCAATTCGCGGGTCGTTCGGACCGGCCTGTGGCCCGACGATCTTCGCCAGCACGAACAGCTGCATCGCCATCCCGTCGCGGCTCTCAAGGTCTACCCGGCGCTCCCTGCGTACCCGGTCCGCGAGCGCCGGTGCGGCAAGCGAGGCGGCGTACAGCGACGCCGAGTCGAGTCCGCGTGGCGCCATTCCCCAGTCCTCCCAGTCGAACATGCAGAACCCACCAGGGCCGGTGACGTTCGCCCAGTTCAGGTCGGCGTGAGCAGGACACCACTGGTCCACCCGGATGTCGTGCGCCCCTGGAAAGGCGGCCTTGATTGTGTCGTCGACCAGCTGCTTCGTGATCCATTCGGTGTCCGGGGCCGCCACCCGGGTCGTTCGTTGAAGGGCCAGCGCTGCCAGCGAGGCGTTCAGCGAGCGCCACCAATCGTCCGGCAGCTCCGGGTCGACGGTCACCACCGCGGCTCCAACCGGGAGTTCGGGCAGCAGCGAGGTCTCGTCCACGTGCCAGACCGCCTGGTCGTCCGGGTCCTGCCATGTCGCCGACCTATACCAGCGTGGCATCGCCACGCCGGGCAACACCGCTGCGGCTTCGAATCCGCCCCAGCCCTGTTCTCGTGCCCGCGCCCAGGGGCGGCGTTCGACCCGGGTCCAGCTGCCGCGGTCGGTGCTGGCTCCGACCGTCCGGCGCTTGCGCACCATGCTGCGCCGGTCCAGCCTCGTGCCGAGGCGCTGCTCCACCTGGTCCAGGACGTGATCGACGGGCTCCTGCCGGAGGTCCATGGTCTACCGGACGAGGCCGGCGTCGGTGCCCTGCGGTGGGGTGACGCCGGTCAGCTCACGTGCCTGGTCAGCGAGGAGCGGGGCGAGTTCCGGGTAGTGCCCGCGGTCAACGGCCTGGAGCATCTCTGCAATTGCGATGAGCTGACCCACGCGTCCGGCCGGGGTGTCGAGGATGTCGACGAACTCCGTGCGGATACGGTCCGCGACCTCGGGCACGAGGAGGCTGCTGACCCATAGGACCGCAGGGTCGTAGCCGGCCGGCACGAGACCCCAGCGTTCCCAGTCAAGGATCTTGAGCGGCCGGGCGGTCAGGTTGGCCCACTGGAGATCACCGTGCCCGGTGGTCCGCTCGATCTCGGCCGGGGCCGGGATGCCGAGGTACTTCGGGAAGACCTCGTCGACCCACGCCTGGCGCAGAGTGATCTTCGCGCCCGGTGCTTCCGCAATGGCGGCCAGCGCGTTCCGCAGCCCGGTCCACCAGCCGTCGTCCAGGCCGGGGTCTTCGCGAAGGTCCGGAGTCGAGGAGACCGCGGGACCCACCAGGTCGAAGACGTCGGCCTGGTAGAACCACCCGCCCTCGGTCCAGTCGAGAGTGTCGTGGAGTCGGGGGCGCGGGACGGAGGCAGGGACGAGCTGTTCAGCGCCGAGGGCGCCCTGGCCGGTCGGCCGGGGCGCCCTGCGGCGGCTGCTTCTGGAGACCCGCAGCCAGACGTTCACGGCCCGGCGGCCGACAGTGGTTCCGGAGGTGCCGAAGATCGGCGGTCCGGTGCACACCAGGCCGAGGAATCCGGCGGCCTTCTGGTGCGCTGCCGTCAGGTCGTGCCGGGTGTCGTCATCCGGCTGAAAGGACATCGAGCACCGTCCTGAGTCGTGCGTCGGGGATCGGCTGGGCGAGAGCGCCCCGGGCATCCTCCCAGTGCTGGAGGGTGCTGGTCGAGGTGAGGACGACGTCCAGCGCGGGGCAGGCACCGATGAGCTGGAACGCCGCGGTGTGCGGGGTCGATCCCGGCTGGATGAGGTTCACCAGTTCGGGTGTCATCAGGCCCGGCAGTTCGCCTCCGTGCAGGGGGGCGGAGGCGAACGTCATGATCCCGGCGTCGCGAGCGTGGACGAGTGGCCCAGCTCCATCGAGGGCCTGGGCGATGGGCTCGGCCATGACGAGGCTGACCGGCAGCTGGACGCCAGCGAGGTGGTGGCTCGCCGACCCGGCTGCTTCGCTGGCCAGCGCGATCAGTTCGGCGACGGTGAACGCCTGGTTAGTGAAGCCGGCCCAGGTGGCGACGCCGTACCCCCCGATACGGCCGGCCTGCGCGAACTCCTCCAGCACAGCGAACGCGGCGCGGAGGTTGTGATGCAGCTGCTGCCGGTCGTGGTCGGACCGTTCGGGGTTGTGGACGAAGACGATGTCGGCACGACCGAGGACGGCGAGCGATTCCTCGGTCTGGGCGCGGACGTCCACGGGGGCGATGCTGTGGCGGCCGTCCGGGTAGAAGCCGGTCTTCGTCGTCACCTTGGCGGTCGGGTGCTCGGCGAGCACCGGGGCCAGGTCGTGGTGTGCTCGGCTGTGGCCGTAGTTGGGGGCGGTGTCGATCCACTTCGCCCCGGCCGTGAGGACGGTGCGCGCCGCTTCGCCGGCGGCGCGCACCCGGTAGGTCCCCAGGCCAAGTTCCGGGTTCACCGGCCAGCCTCGACCACAGCGATGGCCTGGCCCTGGACGAGGACGGTGAGGACGCTGGTCACGTCCTTGACCTCCAGGCCAGCGGCTTCGGCGAGTTCCCCGATGCTGACCGGGTCTCCGACCAGCAGGGATTTCAGGGCGGGCTCGACCCGTTCGGAGAAGTCCCATGCGGTTCCGGCGGCAGACAGGGTGACGGTCCGGGCGGTGGGGTCGCCGGCGAGTTCGGCGCGAGGGGCGGTGATCCGCACCTTGACCCCCGGGTCCGCGGGGAGGGTGTCCACGAAGGGCAGGGACGGGGCCGGTCGGCCGAAGTGGGTGGTGCCCGAGGCCGTGGCCCAGCGGTCGATCAGGTCAGGGTCCGACAGCGCGGCGAGCACCGCAGCCCTCAGATCGGCCAGGTACTCGGCCTTCTCGTCCGCTCCGGCGTGGAGCGGCACGTCCTTCCGCACGGTGGGGCTCTCGTGCAGCTCGTCCACCAGCCAGCCCAGGAACGTGGCGCCGGTCTGGGCGACGAGTCCGAACGTGAGGTGCAGCGACTCGCTGCCTTGGTCAGCAGTGACGCTGTGCCACCAGCCGCGCGGCAGGTACAGGACGTCGCCCGGGTGGAGGACGACGTCCGCGACCGGTTCACCCTCGGGTTCCTCCGGGGAGTCCACGTCGCGGAAGGTCGGGGCCTGCCGGGTCGGCTCCCACAGACGCCAGCGCTTCGCCCCGTACTGCTGGACCACGACCACGTCGTGGTCGTCCCAGTGCCGGCCGAAGCCCTCCTTCTCCGTCCAGGAAGCGTAGAGATTGGTCTGCACGGGCGTGCCGATGAAGCGCTCCAACGCTTCAGCAGCGGTGCGGATCGGCGGGTGGATCTCGTCGATCGCGTCCACCACGAGCGAGGCGCCCTCGGCGAGCTGAGCGTGGAGCTGCGCGGGGTGCAGCCGGTTCCAGGTCGCCCCACGCCGGTTAGTCGCCGGGGTCGAGTACCGGCTGACGGGAACGGTCTGCCCGTCCATCGACAGCCGCAGCCGCGGCGGGTCGATGCGGTGGGTGGCGAGGATGGTGTTCAGGTCGTCCCAGGACAGGAGAGGGGCGGTGTCGGTGCTCCCGGCGGGGATCACGGCGTAGGAGCGGTGGAGCGCCTGGGTGAGGAACTGGTCCCCGCCCAGGCGCACCGCCCACGAGGCGGTCCTATGCATCGTGGGCGGTCTCTCAGGTGTCGTTCTGGTCGGACTTGCCGCCCGTGTTGTCGGACGGCACGTCGGCCCGCGAACGCGCCGCCCGGATGCTGCGGACGGCGACCAGCACGCCCTCGTCGTCGCTCGTCACGGAGTTGTCCATGCGGTTTGCCTTTCTTCCTTGGTGCTTGCCGGGCCTTCCGGCAATCACCAGGGAATCGCTGCGCAGCGCATCCGAACAGAGCAGAATTGAGGCGTTGATGAGGCATCTGTGCGGCAAACCGGCTGCTGAGCAGGATACTTCGCGGTCAGGACGAGTTCCGCGCGTCAAGGGGGTGGATGGTGGGGGTGCGGCGCGAGCGGTTCATCGAGCTTCGGCGGAAGGCTGGCTTCACCCAGGAGTCGCTGGCCGCGGCCATGAACGTCGAGCGCTCGACGGCCAGCCGGTGGGAGCGGGGCGAGTACTCGCCCCGGCCGTGGCAGATGGGCAAGCTGGCCGACTTGCTGGGCGTCGGCCAGGAAGAACTTGCCGCCGCCTTGGCTGCCTCCCCGGCCCCCGGGCGAAGCCGTGAACCCATGACGGACGCCCGAGATCGAGAGGGAACCGGCTGGACAGCCGACTCGGCTGCGGGGCGCGGGGCTGCCACGATGGCGCTCATGGACGGCGGCGTGCGGGTCGGCTGCCGGTCGACAGACGGCAGGATCATCTTCGTCACCCTGCCGCGCCAGGCGTTGGCGCAGGGTGCATCGGCGCCCTCCGGGCTCTCGCGCCCGTCCGGACTCGTGGTGCCCGTGGTGCAGGCTCTACCAGCCGTTCTCACCGGCGGCCTTCACCCGGTCGAGGACCTGCGGGCACTGCGCCGGTCCCTCGTAGAGTGCGACAACGTCCTCGGGCCGCGCGAGGTCGTGGCCACGGCCCAGGAGCACATCCGGCTGATCCAGGACCTCCGCCGGGAAGCCTCCGGCCAGGACCGCCGTGCCCTGCTGCAAGTCCTCGCCGAGTACGCTGAGTTCTGCAGCTGGCTGCACCAGGACGGCGGCGACCACCAGGCCGCCCAGTACTGGGCCGACCGCGCGAGCGACTGGGCGGGCGCCTGCGGCGACCACGACCTGAGCGCCTACATCACTGCCAGGAAGGCCCAACTCGCTGGCGATATGCGCGAGTCCACCGACACTGTCGACCTCGCGGACTACGCTCAGCGCCTAGCCCGCCCCGGAAGCCGGCTGAGCGCGATGGGCGCCGTCTACGGTGCCCACGGCCACGCGCTTCTCGGTGACGAGCGGAGTGCCCAGCACACCTACGACCGCGCGCTCGCGATGCTCGCCGACCCGTCCGAGGCTCCGGTCGGCCGCGGCCGGTGGCTCGACACCGCGTACGTGGAGGCCCAGCGTGCTCGCTCGCTCTCGCTGCTCGGCCGCCATCACGAGGCGGTGGCTGGCTTCGACCAGGCGATCCGGGCGCTGCCTCCCAACTTTCGCCGCGACCGTGGCGTCTACCTCGCCCGCTCGGCCATCTCCCAGGTCACCGTCAACGGCCCTGAGCAGGCCGCGACAACCGGCCTGGCGGCGCTGGCCATCGCCTCCGCCGCCGGCTCCGCCCGGGTCATCACCGAGTTGGCCGCGCTCGATGCGCTGCTGCAACGATGCAGGCGTGTCCCCGAGGTGGAGCAGTTCCGGCACGCCCTCGACAGCCTTCTCCTCCATGAAGTGTGATCACCACAGCCCGTACCACCGAGAGAACGGACCACGCTCAATGGCCAGCCGCCCCTTCGTCCTGCTCAGCGTCGCTACCTCCGTCGACGGCCATATCGACGACACCTCGCCGCAGCGTCTCCTACTCTCGAACGAGGCCGACTTCGACCGTGTCGACCAGGTCCGGGCGGAGTCCGACGCCATCCTCATCGGCGGCAACACACTGCGCAGCGACAACCCGAGGCTTCTCGTGAACAGCGAGAAGCGCCGCGCCGACCGCATCGCTTCCGGGAAGCCGGGGTATCCGCTTAAGGTCACCATCTCCGCCAGCGGTGACCTGAGCCGCGACCTCAAGTTCTGGCACTTCGGTGACAAGAAGGTCGTCTACACCACCGACGCCGCCGCGCCCAAGCTCCGCGAGGAACTCGACGACCTGGCCGACATCGTCAGCACCGGCGAGATCGTCGACTTCGGCGCACTGCTCGACGACCTCGCCTCCCGGGGCGTCGAGCGCCTCATGGTCGAGGGCGGCGGGCAGATCCACACCCAGTTCCTCTCCCAGGGCCTGGCAGACGAAATCCACCTCGCCATCGCGCCGCTGCTTGTCGGCGACGCCGCAGCACCCCGCTTCCTCCACCCTGCCGACTACCCCGGTGGCAGCAGCCGGCGGATGCGCCTCCTCGGGTCGGAGCAGGTCGGCGACGTGGTGGTGCTGCGCTACGCGCCCAAGACCGAGGCTGGCTGACTCCTTTTGCCGGGTCGGTGCCGCCACGTGCCGGGCATGGGCCCCTCCGCTGTGGATGGCGGGTTCGTCCCCAGCCAGAGCCGGCCGGTAGTCTGCGGGCAGGCCAGTGGCGATGCCGGGAGGACTGCACCGCATGAGCGACGACCGCACCGGGCTGGCGCCCGCGTGGGTGGCCCAGACCGCAGTGTCCTATGACGAACTCCGGTTCGCACAGGGCGCGCTGTGGTGGCTGCAGTCTGATCCCGACCACGACGGCCGCCAGCGACTCATGCGCAGCTTCGCCGGGTCGACCCTGCCGGTGACGACGCCGGAGTTCCCAATCGGTAGCCGGCTCCACGCCTACGGCGGCGGCAGTTTCGTGGTGGCGCCGGACGGTGTGTGGTTCGTTTCCGGCGGCTCCCTCTTCCACCTTCCTACTGGCGGCACCGCGGTGTGCGTCGCACCCGGCGACGATGGGGTCCAGTACGGGGACCTCGCGCTGTCCTGGGACGGGCTCCTGCTGGCCGTCCGTGGTGACGACGCGGCCGACGAGATCGTCTCCGTCTCCAGGACGGGGCACATCGAGGTCCTCGTCCGCTCCTCCGGGTTCCTGGCCAGCCCGCGGCTTGCGCCGGGCCGGCTGGCCTACCTGGTGTGGGACCGCGATCGGATGCCCTGGGACGCCTCGCGTCTGCTGCTGGCAGCCGTCCAGCCCGGCACCGCAACACCGGACGTGGTCGTCGCAGGCGGCCGGCAGGAGTCTGTGACGCAGCCGTTCTGGGGGCCGGACGGCCGACTGCACTTCATGTCCGACCGCACCGGCTGGTGGAACCTGTACCAGTGGAACGGCATGGTGGAGGCAGTCGCCCCGGTCGACGCGGACTGCGCCCCCGCGCCGTGGGAGGGCGGCTACCAGTCGTACGGCTTCACACCCCACGGTGAGATCGTGCTGACCGCCACAGACGGGATCGTCACCGAGCTGCTCCTCGTCAATGGGGCCGACCGGCGCCGCATAGGCTCGAACCTCACATCGATAAAGCCCTACGTCGCCGCGACAGAAGCCGCTGTGGCAGTGATCGGCTCCACGGCAAGCAGTTCCCCCGCGATCTGGCTGGTCGACCTCGCGGCCGGATCGGACGGCCGCGCCCGTCCGGCGGCACCGGACCTGTCGTCCCCATCACCTTGGACGGCTCCAGCGCCCTCGGTGGAGGCCGTGGAGACGGCTGGCGGGCCGCTGCGCTTCCTGCTCCACCGCCCGGACGGCACCGGGTCGGCGCCGCTGATCGTCCGAGCTCACCCCGGGCCCACCGACGATGTCCCCCTGCGGCTGGACTGGACGACGCAGTTCTTCGTCAGCCACGGCTTCGCGGTCGCCGAGGTCCTGTACCGGGGCAGCACCGGACAGGGACGGAACTTCCGGCAATCGCTGCACGGTCATTGGGGTGAGTACGACGCCGAGGATTGCGCCGCTGTCGGCGAGCATCTCCTCGCCGCCGGCGTCGCACGGCCCGGAGCCCTGTTCATCAGCGGCGCCAGCGCTGGCGGGTACACCGCGCTCCGCTCCGCGTGCCGCCCTCGTCCCTTCCGCGCGGCTACGGCCACGTCGGCGATCATCGACCCGGCCCGATGGGAGAAGTCCGTGCCGCCGTTCCAGCGTCCGCACGCCGCGGTGCTGCGCGGGCCCATGGGCGCGGTGGCGGCCGACGACGTCCGGGTTCCTGTCCTGGTGATCCACGGCACCGCCGACACGATCACCTCCGCCGATGACGCGAGGCGCTTCGCCGACGCTCTGTTCGCCAGGGACCAAGGCCACGAGCGCCTGTTCCTTGAAGGCGGTGACCACTACCTGTCGGACCCCGCGTCACGGGAGCAGGCACTCGCCGCCGAACTCGCCTTCTACCAGCGCATCATGCACCGCGGGACAGGGTGATCGCGACGTTGTCGGCCTCGGGCAGCACCGCACGCGTGAACTCCCGCAGGTCGCGCACGGGCGCGTAGTCGGCGTGGGCCTTCAGGTCGACGAGGACGCCTGCCACACGGTCGATACACCGGCCGGAGCCGGTTCTGGCCGCGTACGTGACCGCTTCCCGGCCAGCCGCGCACGCCTGATCGAGGTCTCCGGTGCGCAGCCAGGTGGCGGCGAGCAAGGCGGCGTCGATGGCGCGCCGGCGGACCTTGTCCTTGCCGACGCCTTGGAGGGCGTCTGTCAGCTGGGTCCTCGCGGCGGGTGCGCGGCCGAGATCGTGGAGGCAGTGTGCGATCTCGTCGGCCAGGTATGCGTGGGTGAAGTACCCGATCCAGGCAGGTTCGTCGCCGTCTGCGGCGTCGAGAAGTTCCTCGGCTTGCCGGATCTCCCGGGTCGCCTCGGCTTCGCGTTGCATGCGGGCGTTCGCGCGGGCGAGGACGGCGGTGATAGCCGCCCGGGCGGAGGGGCTGGCGGCGGTACCGGCTGCGGCTCGGGCTGAGGAGGCCCAGCGCAGGGCGACCTCCGGCTGTCCACAGTGCAGTGCGAGGTGTGCGCAGTTCACGGCGACCAGGTAGGCGCCGTAGGCCGTGTCGGTGGTGGCGGTGAGGGAAAGGGCGCGCTGATAGTACTCCTGAGCGCGGATCGGGTTCCCGGTGTCGACGGCCTGGTAGCCGGCGAGTTCGCAGAATCCCGCGGCGAGCATGGCACGACGCCGGGCGGCCTCCCCGTCAGCGGCGGGGCGGCGGAGCATCGTGGCGAGTTCAGTGTCGATGTACTGGCGCACCTGTCCGGTGTAGTGGCGGGCGCCGTGGGTGTGGTCGAGCTGACGAAACATGGCGAGCATGCCCTCGGCGACGCCGATTTCCTCGCCGGTGACCCACGGCGTGGCCCCGGCCCCGTGGCCTGCCGAGCGTGCCGCTGCCCAGTCGCCGATCGCCAGGTCCATCGTGAGGAGGTGTGCGGCACCACCGTCCGGCAGGGGATGGCCGCCCGGTCGGCGCTCTGTCTGACTGGCAGATGCAGCAGAGGACTTCGCTGCCGCGTGCTCACGGGCCAGCCGCAGCAGCCGGTCGAGCTCTGCAGCCCCGATGGTCAGCAGTTCTGCGAGCCTGGGGCGTTGCCAGGGTCGCGGCTCGGCCTTGCCCTGCTCCCAGCGCGCCACTGTGGTCCGCTCGACACCCATCGCTGCCGCAAGCGTCTCCTGTGAATGGCCGGCCGCCGCTCGCTGCAGGGCCAGTTCGGTGCGTTTCTTGACCGCCATCGGCTGATTCCCAAACTCTGTCCACACGCCAAAGACGCAGCTCAGCATCCACTTTGCCGCAGCAATGCGTCAGCAGTGCGTCAAGTCTGCTCTGTCCTCCCACTCTTCGTGCTGCTTTGGTGTGACTCGCTTCCGGAGACCAGGAATCCAGGAGGCATCCCCGGCTCCCCCGGGCCCGCTCGCCGCCGTGTGGAACCCCGGTTGATCACGGTTCGATCCGCGCAACGGCTTCGAACGAACCAGTCTGTCATGCCCATGAAATGGAGCGCTCGAACCATGCACCCCGCACGTCCGACACGGCTGGCGCCGGTCTACCACCCTGCCGGGTTCGACGGCGCGCTCCGCTCCGCGGTGGACGATCTGCGTGCCGGGCGCTGGCTGTCGACGCAGCGGCTGCTGGCCGCCAGGGAGCAGCCTGCGGGCCTGCGAACTTCTCGGACGCAGGTGCTGGCGGTGGTCGCGGCGCGGTCGACGGTGCTCAGCGACTGGGCCCGGGAAGACCCGGACGATCCTGGGCTCGCCGTCTTGCGGACCAGGGTGTTGGTTGAGCATGCCCTGGCTGCAGCAGAGGCTGGCTCGCCGAATGCCGCCCGCTTGGAGCAGGAGGCCCGCGAGTCGTGCCTGTCCGCCGCCCGGGCGGTGCCGGGGGACCCGGTGCCGTGGGTGTGCCTGCTGGCCCTGGCAGGGCTGGACGGTTCCAAGTCCCGTCCCGAGCACCAGTGGCGCTCGTCGGACCCGATGCTGCCGCCAGGGCCGTGGGGGCTGCTCGGCGAGGCGCTCAGGCGCGATCCCGGCAATCGGGAAGCGCACCACCGCATGCTCCGATACTGGCAGCAGGTCTACCGGCCGGCGGCTTCCGACTTCGTGAACGTCGTCATGCCGATGGCTTCGGCCGGATCACCGCTCGCCGCCTTGCCGCTGTACCTGTCGGTCGAGCAGTACCGCAACGAGCCGAGGCGCAACGCGGTCGTACTCCGGCAGTGGCTACGGGAGCCGCACTTCTCCCGTGCTCGGCGCGCGTTCGAGAGCTGGTCGGTGGCTGAGCCGGGGGCGTGGCCGGTCGTCGATCTCAGCTACCTCGCCCATGCGTTGTGGGCGTCGGCCCAGATGGCTGCCGCCGTCGAAGTATTCAGCGCACTGGGCCAGTTCGCGTCCAAGGCGCCGTGGGCCCATGTCGCCGACTCCCCGGACCAGGCAGAGGCCCTGCTGCTGACCGCCCAGGACCAGGCGTTTGCCGGCCGCGCGACCGCTCTGGCCTGATTCCCGGCCGCCCTTCCTTATCAGTCTTCTTCTCGCACGGAGGTTGTCTCGATGTCCCCCGCCCAGGCTGCACCGCCGACTGACGAGGAGCGGCTGCGCCAGCTCGGTTACCATCCCAAACTGCGCCGCAGGATGGGCGAGTTCGGCAACTTCGCCAGCTCCTTTTCCGTCATCAGCATTCTGTCCGGCTGCATGACGATGCTCGCCTTCGGCCTGAACACCGGCGGGCCGGCGGTGATCTTCTGGGGCTGGATCGGTGTCGGCGCCCTGGTCATGTTCGTCGGCCTGGCCCTCGCCGAGGTGACCTCGGCCTACCCGACGTCCGGCGCGCTCTACTTCATGGCCCACCAGCTGGGCGGCCCCCGGTGGGGCTGGATGACCGGCTGGCTCAACCTGCTCGGGCTGGTGGGCGGCATCTGCGGCATCGACTACGGTGCGGCGAGCTTCGTCGGCGCCTTCCTCAACATGCAGATCGGGTACTCGCCGACGCCGGGCGGTCTGTTCGGGATCTTCGCCGTGCTCCTGCTGCTCCACGCGGTGCTGAACCTGCGAGGTGTGCGGCTGGTATCGGTGCTCAACGGCATCTCGGTGTGGTGGCACATCGGTGGTGTCGTGCTGATCGTCGGGGCGCTCACGATCGTCCCCGCCCAGCATCAGGACGCCAGCTGGGTGCTGACGCACTTCGTCAACAATACCGGCTGGGACAACCCGATCTACGTCAGCGCGATCGGCCTGCTGCTTGCTCAGTACACGTTCTCGGGCTACGACGCTTCCGCGCACATGAGCGAGGAGACCACCAGGGCGGCGGTGTCAGCTCCGCGGGGGATCGTCCGCTCGATCTGGGTCAGCTGGATCGCCGGCGCGTTCCTGCTTGGCGGCATGCTTTTCGCCGTCCAGGACTACGACGGCGTCCTCAACTCGCCTACCGGCGTCCCGCCCGCGCAGATCTTCATCGACGGGCTCGGCACCGGCGGGGCGAAGGCGCTCCTGCTGGTGGTGATCGGTGCTCAGCTGTTCTGCGGCAATGCGGAGACGGCAGCGGCGTCGAGGATGGTGTTCGCGTTCTCCCGGGACGGGGCGCTTCCCGGATCGGCGCTGTGGAGCCGGGTGTCGGAGCGCACCGGGACGCCGGTGGCCGGGGTGTGGCTGTCGCTCGGGGCGGCGCTGGTGCTCGCGCTGCCGTCGCTGTACAGCGCGACCGCGTACGGCGCGGTGACCGCCGTCAACGTCGTGGGCATGACCCCGGCGTACGCGGTGCCGGTCTACCTCCGGCTGCGCAAGGGCCGCCGCTTCAGGCCCGGTCCGTGGAATCTGGGTCGCCGGGGGCCGGTGATCGGGTGGATCGCGGTGGGCTGGGTGGCCGTGGTGAGCGTGCTGGTGTGCCTGCCACAGTCCTCGCCGGTGACGGTCGACACCTTCAACTACGCGCCCGTGGCGCTCGGGGTGGTGCTGCTGCTGGCCTGGGCGTGGTGGCTCAAGGCCGGGCGCTCGTACGCGCCGCCGGTCCAGCAGTCGGCCGAGCTGGTCGAGCTGACCGAGGAGGTCGTGTGACCAGCCGCCGACGCCCGGGCAGTCGGGCCACGATGCGGGCCGCCCGGTACCGCGCCGCCGGCAATTCTCCGGTGGCGGCCTCGCCCGCCGGGCCGCTGCACCACCTGGTGGACTCCTTCGGCATCACGACGGTGCTGCTGGCGGCTGTCGACGTGCAGGGCCGTCTCAAGGGCAAGGAGTTCGACGCGGCCTCGCTGGTGGATCGGCTGCGCTCGGGTGGGCTCTCGCCGGAGATGTGCGGGTACGTGCTCGGTACTGACTTGGGGATGACCGCTGCGCGCAGCGGGTCGTTCTCGTGGGAGTCCGGCTTCGGGGACGTAGCGCTGCTGCCCGACTACCAGCACGCCCGCGTCCTGCCCTGGCTGCCGTCCACCGCCCTGATGCTCGCGGAGCCGATCAGCATGGGCCTGCCGCACCCGCTCGCCCCGGACAGCGTGCTCGACGAGCAGCAGCAGCGCCTCGCCGGCCTCGGGCTGACTGCGAAGGTAGGGGTGGAGACGGAGTTCGTCCTCTTCGAGGGCACCGCCCGGGACGCGGCGGCGGCCGGCTTCCGCGGACTTCGCCCCGCCGTCTGGGACAACCGCGACTACGCCCTCGACCAGCCGCTGCCGGTACGGGAGTTCAGCAGGCGCCTGCGGCAGGTCCTCGCCGACGCCGGCCTTCCCGTCGAGGCCGTGAAGGGTGAAGGCGCACCGGGCCAGATCGAAGTCACCTTCCCCTACGGACCGGTGACGGCGGCGTGCGAGCAGCACGTGCTGTTCAAGCACGCCGCGAAGGCGGTCGCGGACGAGCAGAGCATGACGGCGTCATTCATGGCGGCCCTGCCGGGAGGGGTCGGCAGCGGCATGCACCTGCACGTCTCGCTGCACGATGTCGACGACCAGCCGGTCCTGCTGGCCGGCCCCGAGTACGGCAGCGGCCTGTCGGAGCTGGGTGAGCAGGCAGTGGCCGGGCTCCTGACGGCCCTTCCCGCCCTCGGCCCACTGTGGGCGCCGTACGTGAACAGCTACAAGCGCCTGCGGGACCACTCCTTCGCCCCTACCCGCCTCACCTGGGGACGGGACAACAGGTCGTGCGCGGTTCGGGTGGTCGGTCACGGCCGCAGCCTGCGCATGGAGGTGCGGCTCCCCGGTGCCGACGCCAACCCCTACCTGGCGCTGGCTGCGGTCCTGGCCGGAATCCGGCACGGCATCGAAGCCGGACTCAAGCCCCCCGCCGCCACCCACGGCGACGCCTACCTGAACCGCGAGGCCGATCCCGTACCGCAGTCACTGGCCGAGGCCGTTTCCGCGTTCGAGACCAGCCCGCTGGCCGGCGAGCTACTCGACGAGCACGTCGTCGCCCACCTGGCCGCCGTCGCCCGCCTGGACCTGGACCACCACGTCGCCGCCGTGAGCGATGTCGAACTGGAGCGCGGTCTCACCCAGGCATGAGCCCCGGGCCGGTCGCGGCGCCTAACCCCCGAGACCCGCGACCGGCCCGGTTCCAACCCCCACCTCTCTGTCCCCGACCCCGCTGAGGAAGCCCTTCCTATGGACACCACCACCCGCCCCCCAACTCGTACGGGCCCGCGACCCACCGGGGCCGATCTGCTGACCCGGGCCCACCTGGTCGACGCCACCGCACCCGGCATGGAGGGCCTTGCACTGTGGCTGGCCACGCGCCAGCTCGACGTCACCGCGAGCATCACCCAAGCCGAACAGGACAGCCCGGCCGCCAACCGGCTGCGCACGGCTGGCGTGAAGGTCGCCGTTGGCTTCGACGCCGACCACGTCCAGGCCGACCGAAGCGCCGTGGTGTGGTCCGGCGCGACGACGGGCCCGCTCCCGGAACTCGACCAGGCCCAGGCCCTGGGGCTGCCGGTGCTCACGCGCGCGCTCGCGCTCACCGCGCTGACCGGGGAATACGCCGACCCGCTGGTGGCCGTCTACGGCAGCCACGACACCGCCACCGCGGCGGCGGCCCTGGCCGCTGTCCTCGACGACGGACGCACCTCCTGGATTCTCACCGCTGCGACCCAGGGCGGCGTTCCCGGACAGGGCATCCACGGCCAGCGCCTGGTCGTGGACCTGTGCCCGGACGCCGGCACGCACGAGGCCGCCTCCTGGAGCCGCCTCCCGCACGGCCCTCAGCTCGTCCGCAGGGCGACCCCGGCCGTGACGCTGATCACCGCCGCCGCGATGAACGCCCCGCACTTCACGGACACCATCGAGGCTCTGGACGCCGCCACCGCCCTCGCCCGCGCCTCCGCCACGGTGGTACTGCCGCTGTGGGACAAGGGTGCCAAGATCGTGCACGAGCGGCTCAGCGACCGCCCCGGCCCCGCCGTGGTCACGGTCGGCCTGGAGGAGAGCGCCGACGTGTGGGTCCTCCCGCCCCGCTGGCTCGGCACCGAGTACCTCCTGACCCTCCACCACCGGGGTGAGCGGCACCAGTTCACCGTGCCGGTCGCCGGCCGCCACCACGCCCTTGCGGTGTGCGCCGCCATCGCCACCGCCCTCATCGTCGGGGAGGACCCGCAGGCCGTCGCCCAGCGCGCCGGCGGCTTCCGCGGGGTGGACCGGTCGCTGGCTGTGCTCGGCGCTCAGGCCGGCGTCACCGTCGTCGACTCCCGTGCCCGGCACCCGCGCGAGATCGCGCAGGACGTCACGGCCGCCCGGATGCTCACCGAGGGCTCGGTTGTCGTCGTCCTGGAACCGGACGGCGTCGCCCGCACCAGCGCACACGCCGCCGAAATCGGCGCCGCCCTCGGCGACGCCGATCACGCGGTACTGCTGCCGGTCAGCACCCCGCTGACCGAGGGCCCCGGGCCCGACCCGCTGGAGGCCGTCGAGCAGGCCGCTCTTCACAAGCTCGGACAGGGCGCGGTCCACCGCATCCGCCTCGGGCCGGACGAACCCGCCCCGGAGCAGCGGATCTTCGAGATGACCGCCGAGGGCGACCTCGTCCTGGTCATCGGCACCGGCCAGGCCGAGCGGCTCGGTCCCAGGCTGCTGTTCCACCTCGCTGCCCCCGGCATGCCGATCCCGCAGCAGCTGTGACCCGCCCGCACCATCCCGCTGGAGACGACGCCGTGGCCATCGGCCCCCTGCCCGCCCTCACCGCCTCCGAGCGCCGGCTGATCGTCCTGGTCGCCGCCGGCGCCAGCCACGACCAGATCGCCGCCGACCCCGACACGAAGCTGCAACCGGCCGACGTCCGCAGCGCGATCGACGCGGTGCTCGTCACCACCGGCACCCGCACCGTGCTGCACCTCGCCGCCTGGGCCACCGCCCACCGGATCGTCACCCAGCCGGTACACCCCAGCGGCGCGCTGACCATCAACCCCCAACTGGCCCCCCGGTTGTTGCAGATCCTGCGCGGCTGGGCGGGCGGGCGCAGCACGCCCGAGCTGACCGCCGACTTCGGCATCGCGCCGAGCACGATGCGTACCTACTCCAAGAGCCTGCTCAGCCAGTTGAACGTCGACTCCCAGCCTCAGGCCGTCGTCGTCGGCGTCCTCGCCCAGCTGGTCTGGCTGAACTGCATCGACCCCTCCTGGCCGGCCAGCCCGCTCGTTCCCACCGCAGAGCCGCGGGCGGTGGCCCCGTGAGCGCTCACCGAAGCATCGGGCGCATCGGGCTCGCCGTGCTCTGCTTCCTGCTCGGCGTTCTGGTCGGGGGCGGCGCCATCTACCTGCTGGATCACCGCGCCGCCTTCAGGCAGCCGCTCTACCTGGGCACCTTCGCCGTCGTCGCCCTGTGCACCCTCGGCGTGGCCGACCGCTTGGTGAGCCACCGTCCGCCGCCCCCGAACGACCCGGATCGTCCCGGCGACCGCCGCCGGTCCGGCTGAACAGCACAACCGCAGCAACCCATGGCGGCCATTCGGGCCAGGGCCGCACCCCTTCGACCTCAGAGAGCAGATGATCACCCAGACCTACCCTCTGCGGCGGCGCCCGGTGAACCTTCGATACGTCGAGGCACCGCAGCCGTACGAGCCGGACGGCCGCCCGGCGGTGTTCCTCGCCGGAGCAACCGTTGGTTGCCCGGACTGGCAGAGCGACGCGGTTGACCTGTTCGCGACTGCGGGCTTCGACGGCACGGTGCTCAACCCCCGACCGTCGCGCAACCCGGCCACCGACCCCTACCTCGCGTGGCAGCCGTTCGGCTGGCAGGACCGCAACATCCGGCGCACCGACGTCGTCCTGTTCTGGAACCCGATCGGCCACGTGCGCGTGCACGACTGCTACGAAGCCGGCCTGTTCTCCCCGTACGGCGGGACGGTGGTCGTCGGCTGCGACCCGGCCGACCCCGTTCAGCAGGCCAACCGCGTGCTACTCGCGAACCTCATGCCGTGGCTGCCGGTAGCTGGCACGCTCGCCGACACCGTCGCCGCCGTCCTCGCCGCACTCGCAGCCCCAGCCCCCGCTCGCCGCTGACCACCCACCACCAGCCCACGTCAGGACCCCATGCGCACCACCACCGCCCCTTCCTGGATCGAGGAGCACGCCCTCCTCGGCAACACCGCGTCCGCCGCCCTGGTCCGCCCGGACGGCTCCATCAACTGGGCCTGCCTGCCCGGCTTCGACTCACCGGCGGTGTTCGCCTCGCTGCTCGGCGATGCCGACCATGGCCTATGGCGCGTCGGCCCGGCCGTGTACGACGGCGCACCACCCCCTGCGGCCGACCGCCGCCACTACGTGGGCAACTCCCTGGTCCTGCGCCAGGAGTGGGACACGCCCACCGGTACCGTCGCGGTCACCGACTTCATGCCGGCCCCCACAGTCAGCGACCACGCGGAGCCGCGGATCTTCCGGATCGTCGAAGGCGTCAGCGGCGCGGTCCGCGTCGCCAGCGTCTTCCGCCCCCGCCCCGGCTACGGCGCCACCCGGCCGCGCATCGAGCGGATCACCCGCGGAGCCTCGCGGCTGTGGGTGGCCGCCCACCCGGACTCGTACTGGCTCGACGGCCCCCAGCACACCGCCAACGGACGGGGCGTGTGCCGGGCCGACTTCACCGTCCACGCTGGCCAGATCGTCGTACTCACCCTCACCTGGGCTCCCTCTCACCGTCCCGCACCCGAGCCGCCCGACGCCTTCTCCGAGCTCGACGCCACCGCGGAGTTCTGGGAGCAATGGGCAGCCGGCTGCACCTATCGCGGCCCCTACCGCGAGGCCGTGGTGCGCTCCGCTCTCACCCTCAAGGCACTCTGCCACCCGGGCGGCGGTGTCGTCGCCGCGCCCACCACCTCCCTGCTCGAGCAGCTCGGTGGGGAACGGAACTGGGACTACCGGTACGTCTGGCTGCGCGACAGCGCGCTGACCATCGCCGCACTGCTGCGACTCGGCTTCCTCGAGGAGGCCCGGCAGTGGCGCAACTGGCTGGTCGACACCGTCGACCCCGAGCGCCTCCAGCCGATCTACCGCGTCAACGGCGACGCCGACCTCGACGAGGAGGTCCTGGACCACCTTCCCGGCTACGACGGCTCCCGGCCGGTGCGAATCGGCAACGGCGCCGCCGACCAGCTCCAGCTCGACGTCTACGGCGAACTCGCCGACACCCTGCTGCTCGCCGAGGACGCCGGCCTCCCCCCGTCTCCGAAGTGCGACGCTCTGCTCCTGGCGCTCGCCGAACAGCTGGAGCAGCGCTGGCACGAGCCGGACGAGGGAATCTGGGAAATCCGTGGCCCGGCACGGCACTTCACCCACTCCAAGGTCATGTGTTGGGTCGCCGTGGACCGGACGCTGCGGCTGCTGGAACGCCGGAGCACCACCAACCCTGCCGTCCTCGTCCGCCTCGCCCGCCTGCGCGCGGAGATCCACACCGACGTCTGCACGCGCGGCTTCAACTCCGAGACCGGCACCTTCACCCAGTCCTACGACACCCGGGCCCTCGACGCCTCCCTGCTGCTCCTGCCGCTGGTCGGCTTCCTGCCGCCGGACGACAAGCGCGTCATCCGCACCGTCGAAGCCGTCCAACGCGAACTCACCGACCACGGGCTGGTGCTGCGATACTCCACCCGCGAGGATGCCGGCGGCAACGTGGACGGGCTCGCCGGCCATGAGGGCGCCTTCCTGGCCTGCTCGTTCTGGCTGGCCGAGAGTCTTGCCGTCATCGGTCGGCACGCCGAGGCCCACGAGCTGTTCGACCGGCTGCTTGGCCTGCGCAGCGATCTCGGGCTCCTCGCCGAGGAGTACGACCCCCTCGCCCGCCGACAGCTCGGGAACTACCCGCAGGGCTTCTCCCACTGGAGTCTGGCGGACGCGGCCGTCCGCCTGGCCGCCAGGCTGCAAGCGCAGTGCCCGGTGCTCCCTGGGCCGCGCGCCGTCGTCGAGCAGACGCTTCCCGCCACTGTGGTGGCGTAGTGGGCGGCAGCGAGGTACGCAACACCGTGCGCGGGTCCAAGGTGAACGTCGCTGTCCAGGCCGCCAGCATCACCGGTGGTGTGCACCTTCACCCGGGCCCGCCGCCGCGCCCGGTGCCGCGCCAACTCGCCCCGGTTCCCGCAGTGTTCACCGACAGGGACGAGGTTCTGCTCGCGCTGGACGGCGTCCTCAGCCGCGCGGTCGTCGAGACAGCACCCGTCGTCGTGGTCACCGGCCCGGAGGGAGTCGGCAAGCGGTCCCTCGCCGCGAAGTGGGGGCACCGGATCGCCGCGCGCTACCCGGACGGACAGCTGGTGGCCCGGCTGCGCACGGGTGCGCCCCGCGTTCCGGCACCGACTGCCGAGACCGTACGGTCGCTGCTGCGCTCGCTCGGGCTGGGCGAACACGTCCCCCTTCCCTGGGCCGAGCAGGACCTGCTCGGGATGTGGCGCAGCGAGACCGCCGGGCGGCGGCTGCTCGTGCTCCTGGAGGACGCGGCCTGCGCCGATCAGGTGGTGCCGCTAGTGCCGGCGGAGCCCGACTGCCTGGTGGTCGTCACCAGTCGCTCGCCGATCCCCGCGCTTGCCGCCCGCGGCGCGCACCACCAGCACCTCGGCCCGCTCGCGCCTGCCCACGCCGTCCAACTGCTCAGCCGCATCCTCGGCGAGGACCGGATGCGGGCGGAGCCGGCCGCTGCCGAAGCCCTCGCTCGGGCCTGCGACGGTATGCCGCTGGCCCTGGGGCTGGCCGCCGGCGAAGCCGTCCTCACCCCCGCTCGCCCGCTCGCCTCCCACCCCGTGCTGACCGCCGCGCCCGAACTGGACAGTGTTCCGATGACCATCGCCGTCGCCTGCGCAGCGCTACCCGAAAGCGAAGCACGCCTTCTCCGACTCGCCGCGTTGATCCCCGCGCCTGACCTCGATCACCTCACGGTGGCCGCCGCCACCGCCACCCCCGCGACCCATACCCGGCAGCTACTCGAAGAACTCGCAGCCCGGCACCTCTTGGCGCACGCCGGCCGCCAGCCCGTGCGCGGTGACGTCTACCGCATCCGCCCCGGCGTCCCGGAGCTGTTCCGGAGCTCGGACGACACACGCCTGCTCATCGTGCAGCGCTGCCTCGACTACCTGATCGCCACCGCCCAGGAGACCGTCCAGCGCCTCACCCCGCACCACCTCGTCCTGCCGCGCCAACACCGCCACCACCCTGCCGAGCCGGTGCACATCGCCGACGACCGCGCCGCCCTCGACTGGCTGGAGGCCATCGCCCCCGCCATACCATCGGCCCTCGCCGCTGCCCGTGAACTCGGCGAGCACCAGGCCCTGGTCGTCTTGACCCATGACCTGTGGCCCTTGTTCCACCGCCTGCGGCGCACCGACCTCAGCATTGCCTTCCACGAGCTGGGCCTGGCCTCCGCCCGGATCTGGGGCCACCACATGGCCATCCGGGAGATCACCACCACCCTGGCCATCTCGCACAAGCGCGCCGGGGACCACGAGGAAGCCCGCCGGTTCTACCGAGAGGCCCTCGCTCTCGCCACCGATGACCACGACCCCCGCGGCATCGCCCAGTGCACCGCCGGAATCGGCGCCACGCTCTACGACGCCGAGCAGTACGCCGCCGCCGAACCCGAACTCACCCGCGCCATCGAGCTCTACGCCGACCTCGACGACCGGCGCGGTACCGGCCTTGCCAAGATCCTCCTCGGCTCCGCCGCCGCCCGCCAGGGCAACACCGACTTCGGCGTACCGCTGCTGTGGCAGGCCATCGTCGACCTCGGCTCACTCACCCCGCCCGACCCGCTGAACATGGCCCGCGCGAAGGTCTTCCTCGGCGAGGCGCAGTCCCTGGCAGGCGAGCACGGCCTCGCCGTCGCCACCATCAGCGAGGCCCGCCGGGAGTTCACGGACCTCGGCCACGACCACTGGACGGCCTACGCCACCGAGTTCCTCGGACAGGCCGCCGAACGCTCCGGCCTCCCGGACACCGCCCGCGACTGGTACACCGCGAGCCTCCGGCAGTACGAAAACCTCGGAAGCACCCGCGACACCGAGCGCCTCCGGAGCCGGATCACCGCCCTGGCGGAGACGTGAACGCCCGCCTCCCGCCGAGCACGGCGCGATTGTCAGTACCCCGTGGCACACTGCCCTGTTCGACCCGCAACCGCCGTACCAGTATGACGAGTTGGGGCCGTTCACCGGATCGTGTGGCTTCTGCCACGACACGCCGACGCGGCCCCGCCGGGCCGCCTACGGTGGGACACCTGCCCACGCACTCACGTACGACTAACGATCACCAGTTTGATCGCAGCTTCGCCATGCCCTGAACCGGCCGCGCTCCCCGCGCTGGTTCCCTCACCCCCTGGGAAGGAGACATCCCGTGCCGCACACGCTGGTTGTGGGAGTCCACCTGGTCCTGATCGAGAACGGCCGGGTGCTGCTCGGACAGCGCGCCAACACCACCTTCGCCGATCAACACTGGCACGCTCCAGCAGGCCACCTCGAAGCGGGAGAATCCGTGCTGGCCGGCATGGCCCGCGAGGCTGACGAGGAACTCGGCATCACCATCCGGGAGGAGGACCTCGACCTGGTGCACACCCTCCACCACCTCGACGCCGACGACGGCGCCGGACGCCTCCAGCTGTTCTTCACTCCGCGCGCGTACACCGGCAAGATCACCAACCGCGAACCGGACAAGTGCGCCGCCCTCCGCTTCTGGCCGCTGGACGGGCTTCCGGAGCCGATCGTCGGCTACAACGCCGACGCGCTCGCGCAGATCACTGCCGGCCGCCCGCTGTCCGTCGTCGGATGGCCGGCATGAGCACCACGAGCCACCCCGGACTCCTGGCGGCCGGGGCGCCTGCGGGGAGCACGGAGACCCGGCTCGTGGTCGTCCGGGGAAACTCAGCGTCGGGCAAGTCGTCGGTGGCCGCGGGCATCCGGGACCGGTTCGGCCGGGGCCTGGCCATCGTCGCGCAGGACAACCTCCGACGCATCGTGCTGCGCGAGCGGGACCGGCCGGGCGGCGCGAACATCGGCCTGATCGACACCGTGGCCCGGTACGCGTTGGGCGCCGGCTACCACGTCGTCATCGAGGGCATCCTGTACGCCGATCACTACGGCGCGATGCTCACACGCCTGGTGGGCGACCACCGCGGCGTCACCCGCTGCTACTACCTCGACATCCCGATCGACGAGACGCTGGTCCGTCACGCCTCGAAGGCCGATCGCGAGTACCTGACGGCCGTCACCGAGCGGGAACTGCGCGACTGGTACCGCGAACACGACTATCTGCCCGGCGGCATCGAGACCGTCATCGGCAGCGACAGCACCCTCCACGACACGGTCGACCGCATCATGCGCGAGACCGCGCTCTCGGAGTTGCCCCCGCGCGACACGTAGACGCGCAGTTACTTGACCGTCGCGTCCCCTCCATTGCCCCCTCAACCTTCAACCAGGAGCCCTCTGATGCACGAGACGAGCAGGCTGTCGGTCGGCGTCATCGCCCACGACCTGAGCACCGACCGGATCGCCACCGTCCACTACGCGCAGCGCAGTTGGACCCCCGGGCCCGCGTGGACGATCCCGGGTGGAAAGGTCGACCCCGGGGAAGAGATCCCCGATGCCGCAGCCCGGGAGCTACGTGAGGAAGCCGGGCTCATCGCCAAGCCGTCCGACCTGCGCCTAATCCACACCATCCAGGCCAAGGAGGGCTGGGACGGGCGCGGCGGGTTCGTGCTGTTCGTCTTCGCCACCAGCGAGTTCACGGGCGAGCTGGTCAACGTCGAGCCGGACAAGCACCTGGAGGTGCGCTGGCACCCTGCCTCCGAGGTCCTGCCCAGCCCGATGTTCCCGACCTCCAAGGCCGCGGTGGAGGCGTACCTGGCCGGCGGGCCCGCGTTCTCCACCCACGGATTCGACCCTGCCTCCGGACAGCGGCAGCTCGTCGAGACGTGACTGGCGCCCGCCGGCACTATGCCGGGCGAGTGCGCCCGCCCGGCATAGTGCCGGCCAGGTCGGTCCTGCCCGGTCCGCACCGGTCGCCCCACGGCTACGCCGAACCCGGACGGCACTGGCGCCCGACCATCGCGTTCGCCTCTACCTCGACCACGGTCGCCTCATCGAACAGGGCACCCACGCCGAGCTGATGGCCCAGGAACCGGCCTCCCGCTACCGCGCCTCCTACCTCCTCCAGGCCCGCCAGTACACCACCAACATCCCCGGCTAACGCCTCACCTCGGACGTCCCTGCACGCCAAGCCAACTGACCGCCAAGACCACTTCGTGACACCGTCGCCGCGCTCGCGCTGCTGGCCGCCACCCTTCCCGGCGACCAATGGGCGGCCAAACGGTCACCGCCTGCCTGACCGCCAGCCGATAGGGAACGCATGGATTACAGCACTTGGCCCCCCGTCATCGTCCTGGACGTGGAGGGCAACGGCGCCCAACCGCCGGACCTGGTCGAGCTCGCCGCCGTCCCCGTGGTGGACGGCAGCCTGGTGCCCTCCTCCGTGCGCTCCACCCTGATCCGACCGCCCCGGCCGATCAGCCCGATGGCCGTGCGGGTGCACGGCATCACGAACCAGGCCGTCGCCTCCGCGCCGTCGTGGCCGCAGATCGGAGCCCGGGTGCGCGCCGATCTGGAGGGCGCGTGGATCGCCGCGCACAACGCCCACGTGGACTACGGCGTGCTGCTGCGGTACCTGCCGGGGTGGCAGCCGGCCGGGGTGCTGGACACCCTGCGCCTGGCGCGCGCGACCTACCCGAAGGCCGGCGGGTACGGCCTGGACGCGCTGATCGAGCTGTGCGGCATCGACCTGTCGGCCGTCCCCGGGAAGCGCCACCGAGCTGCCTTCGACGCCCACGCAGCCGCCCTGCTGCTGATCCACCTCGCCGGGCACCACGCCACCTGGACCGCCCTGCTGACCGCCGCTGTCCCACCCGGCCTGCCCGGCCACCCCCAGCCGCAGGAGGACGCGACCTTGTGGTGAGCGGCCCGGCCCGAATCGAAAACGTGGTCTTCGGGGTCTTCGACCCGGGCTCGCCGAGAACCGCCGGGAACCTCCCGGCGCTTGGATGCGAAATCGAACAGGGAGCAGGATCAACCCCCATGGAAGAGCTGCTGCAAGTCGCCAACTTGGTTGCTAATAAGCTGAATTCACGCTTCAAGGACGATCCCGAAAAGCTCCGGATGCTGCAAGGGCTCAAAGTCCAGGAGGAGGCCGGCGAACTCGCCCAGGCCATCATCGGAGCGCTCGGACTCAATCCGAACAAAGGCCACTCCCACACCTGGGACCACGTGCGCGCCGAGGCGTGCGACACCGCCCTCACCGCCCTCGTCACGCTCTGCATGCTCGGCGGCGACCCCGAATGGTTCCTCACCGAGCACCTGCGCACCATCCGCACCAAGGCCGAGGGCTGGGAGGGCACCGCTTGAGCACCACGCAGCAGCTCGACCTCACGGCCGAGGACGAGGCCGAGATGATGGAGTACCGCCCGCCCGAGAGCGACGCCGAACTCATCTCCGGCCGCAAGGCCAGCGTGCTGGCCACCGCCCGCGCCCTGCCCCGCCTGGTCCTCCTCGCGCTGCGCCTCGGCCGCCAGGCCGACCCGGGCTCCCTCACGATCATGCTGGTGTGCGCGGTCGTCGCCTCGACGGCGAGCGCCTTCGGCCTGCTGGCCACCACCGGCATGATCACCCACCTGCTGGCCAGCACCGGTTCGATCAGCCAGCGCCTCTCCGACTCCCTGCCCTCGATCATCGTGCTGGCCGCGATGGCCGCGACCGGCTCGCTGCTGGACATCGTCGGCGGCTGGGTATCCGACCGGCTCGGCCCCAAGATCAACCGCCTGGCCGAGATGGAGCTGATCGAGGCCGCGACGCGCGCCGAACTGTCCGCCTACAACGACCCGAAGTTCCACGCCGCCTGGGACGCCGGGGACCGAGGCGCAGTCTCCACCCGCGACCTCGTCTCCCAGGTCCGCGACCTGATCACCCACGCCGCCTCGCTGGCCGCCGCCGCCGTGGTGATCGCCACGATCCACCCCCTGCTGCTGCCCCTGCTCGTCCTGGCCGTCCTGCCCCAGGCGCTGGCCCGCACCGCCGCCGCGACCTCCCTTCACCGCGCGATGCTCGCCATCTACGGACCACTGCGCGCCGCCGCCGTACTGCGCTGGTACCTATGCGACCGCCGCTCGGCCGCCGAGGTCCGCTCCAACACCTTCGTCCCGTTCCTGCTGCGCCACCACGCCCGCGCGGTGAAGAAAATCAGCGCCACCACCGACGAGGCCGCCGCCCGCTCCGCCCGCCTGAACCTGTACGGGTCGGTGGTGTCCGGCATCGGCGCCGCTCTGGTGTGGGGCGGCCTGGCCTGGCTCCTGGCCACGGGCCGGGTCTCCCTTGCCGCCGCCGGAACCGCCGTCATCGCCCTGCGGGCGGCCTCGGCGAGCCTACGCAACGCGGCGAGCTACGCGGCCGCCGTCCACCGCACCGGCTTGTGGGTCGGCGACTGGAGCAGCTTCATCGAGCTGGCCGGCGCCCAGCGCCGGAACCGCGGCACCCAGGCCCCGCCGGAGGAGACCGCCGTGATCGAGGCCCGGGGCGTCACCTACACCTACCCCGGCTCCGACAAGCAGGCCCTGCGCGGCGTGGACTTCCGCGTCAGGCGCGGAGAGATCGTCGCCGTGGTCGGGGTGAACGGTGCCGCGAAGTCCACCCTGATGCGGCTGCTGTGCGGCCTGACGCTGCCCGCAGACGGCGCGGTGACGTGGGACGGGCGCGACACCCGCGACATGGACCCGGACCTGCTGTGGGGGCACACCGCTTTCGTCCAGCAGGACTTCTCCCACTGGCCGCTCACCGCCCGGCAGAACATCACGCTCGGCCAGCCCACCAGCCGGGGCGACGCCGCCGTGATGGAGGCTGCCGCCGCCACCGGCGCCGACGAGGTGATCGCCGAACTCGACCGGGGACTCGACACCCTCGTGTCGCGGGACTTCTGGGGAGGCACCGACCTGTCCGAAGGCCAGTGGCAACGCATGGTCACCGCCGCCGCGTTCCACCGGCAGTCCGACCTACTCATCCTGGACGAGCCGACCAGCGCCATGGACCCCAGGGCCGAACACCGGATCTTCAACGGCCTGACCGGCATCGCCAAGGACCGCGCCACCGTGCTGGTCACCCACAACCTGGAGAACACCCGGGTCGCGCACCGCATCGTCGTCCTGGACCACGGCCGCGTCATCCAGGAAGGCACCTTCGACGAACTCGCCTCCACACCCGGGATGTTCGCCGACCTCCGGGCGCTGCAGCACGACCGCAGCGGCGTGCCCGCGCAGAGGCCGCCACTGACCGAGACCCCTGAGACGACCAGCGAGGAGCAGACCGCGTGAGCGACCAGCAGACCACCTCCCGGCCCAGCACCGCCGAGGAGCTTCGCCACCAGCTCGCCGATCGGCTGCTCGCCGACAGGAAGATCCGCACCAGCGCGGTAGAGACGACGATGCGCACCGTGCCGCGCGAGCTGTTCGTCCCCGGCGTCCCCCTCACCACCGCCTACGCCGACGACATCGTGTCCATCAAGACCGACGAGGCCGGGACCTCGATCAGCGCGGCGTCCCAACCGCGGATCGTGGCCATGATGCTGGAGCAGCTCCAGGTCGAGCCCGGCCACCGGGTGCTGGAGCTGGGCGCGGGCACCGGTTACAACGCGGCCCTGCTGGCGCACCTGACCGGACCGGCCGGACGGGTCGTCACCATCGACGTCGATGACGACCTGGTCCGGGGTGCCCGCGCCAACCTCGCCCGGGCGGGCATCGGATCTGTGGACGTCGTCCTCGGCGACGGCAGGCTCGGCCACCCCAGCGAGGCGCCGTTCGACCGGATCACCGCCACCGTCGGCGCCTTCGAAGTCCCTCGGACCTGGCTGGACCAGCTCCACCCCGCCGGCCGTCTCCTCGTCCCGGTGCGCCTGGCCGGGGCGGTGTCGCGGACCGTCCCCTTCGTCAGCGACGGCCACGGCGGCTGGGTCGGCGACGGCAGCGAGATGGCGGGCTTCATGCCGCTGCGCGACCCCGGCACCACCCCGGCCGCCTCCAGCGCCATCGACCTGACCGGCACCGGCGCGGCCACCCTCCAGCCCAACCGGGACAACCTCCACGCCACCGACCCGGCCGCCCTGACCGGGGTCCTGAACACCCGGCACACCACCGTGCCCACCGGGGTGTTCGTCAGCCGACAGGAGTCGTTCGAGCAGCTGTACCTGTGGCTCGCCTGCCGCCTGCCCAACCCGCCGATGTGGCTGCGGTCCTCCAAGGACACGGTCCCGGGCCCGCCCGCCCAGACGATGGCCACCACCGCAGGCGGCTCCCTCGCCCACCTCGGCTACCACCTCGCCAAGAACGGCGGCGACCGGTTCGAACTCGACTTCCACGGCTACGGCCCCGGCGGCGCCGACCTCGCCGCCCAGCTCGCCGCCGAAGCCGCACTGTGGGACCACCGCTTCCGCAACCACCCCGCCGTCATCGCTATCCCGGCCATAGTGCCGACCGCCGACCCGGACCAGGGCCGCTTCGTCCTGGCCCGCCCCACCACCCCGATGACCGTCACCTGGAACACCGAGGACCCCCGTTGAACGAGCAGCGCAGGACGATCGCCGTGCTCGGCGAGATGGCCGAACTCGGACAGGACGCCGTCGAAGGACAGCGCGCTGTCGGACGGGAGGCAGGAGAACTCGGCGTGGACCTGGTCCTCGCTGTCGGCGGCGCGCTGGCCGAGCAACTGGCGCTCGCCGCCGGTGCCGCGGGCGTGGAGACCGTCGCGATCGTGCGCGACAACGCCACCGCCGCCGCCTGGCTCCAGAACGAGGTACGCCCCGGCGACGTCGTCCTCGTGAAGGGCTCCCGCGCCGGGATGCTCTGGCAGGTCGCCGAGACCCTGGCCGGGCAGCCGGTCACAGCCTGGGGCGACTGGAACCGTGCGAAGGAGGAGACCACCGCATGATCTCGTACAAGCTGCTCGCCGAACAGGCCCTGGCCGAAGGCGTCCAGAAGCTCGCGGCCGGAACCGTGGTGCGCGACCAGCAGGGCCGCATCCTCATGCTGCGCCGCAAGCAGGACGACGTGCTACCCGGCCTGTGGGACTACCCGGCCGGCGGGCTGAACGACGGCGAGGACCCCCGGGACGGGGCGATCCGGGAGCTGGCCGAGGAGACCGGCATCCACCGCGCCGACATCGAGTACGTGCGGGCCCTGGACTTCGTCAACACCCGAGGCCGCCTGACCCGCCAGTTCGTCTTCACCTGCACCGTCCCGGACGAGACCACGGTGACCCTCTCCGAGCACGACTCCTTCGACTGGTTCCACCCCGACGAGCTGCCGCCGACCAGCGACGGCTACCGCGAGGTGATCACCTGGCTCACCCACCGCCTCGCCGCCGGATGGAAGCCCGCCAGCCAGTACCTCGCCACGATCGACCGGCCGATGACGTACGCCTGCGTTCTCGTGCGCGACGAGCAGGGCCGGGTGCTGGGCATGCGCAACGCCGTGGACACCGACCGATGGGACTGGCCCGGCGGGAATTCCGAGCCCGGCGAGTCCCCGTTCGAGACCGCGCTGCGCGAGGCCCGCGAAGAGATCGGTCTCGACCTGCTCACCGAGAACCCGGACCCGGTCGGCCGACAGCGGCTGATCGCCGTCATCCACCAGCAGGCCGACCACGTCCGCCCCGTGCCGTCGATCGGATGGGTCTTCGACGGCGGCACGCTCACCGAGGAGCAGAAGGCCCGCATCGTCCTCGACCCGGCCGAACACTGCGAGTTCCGCTTTGAGACCGAGTACAACTGGCGCCACTACCTGACGCCCGAGGAGTACCGGCAAGACCTCCAGGTGCTGCGCGCCGCCCGCTCCGGCCGGGTGCTCTACATCGAACGTCCTACCCCGGAGCACCAGGACTTCGAGGGCATCGTGGTGTTCGTCACCACCCCGGACGGCGAGCTGTTGGTGCACCACCGGGACGAGAAGGAGGGCATCGCCTGGCCGGGATTCCGAACCCCGATCGGCGGGTGGCGAGAGCACGACGAGACACCGTCCGAGACCGCGACCCGGGAAGTGTTCGAGGAAGCCGGGATCACCATCACCGACGTCCGGGAGCTGCCCGGCCCCCGCCACGAGCGCGTCTCGGCGATGACCCGTGTCCTGCACGCGGTGTACACCGGCCCGAAGGACGCGATCCGGCTCGGCGACGAAGGCGTGGGCATCGCCTGGGTGCCCTTCGCCGAGGTCGCCGCGCTCAAGACCCCGCCGTACGTCGCCCACTACCTCGCCCTGATCGGAGCGTGAGCATGTCCGACTTCTACTGCGAGCAGGTGCTGACCGGCCTCACGAAGGTGGATACCGTCCAGGAGACGGACTCGGTCCTGGCCTTCCACCACACCAGGCCCAGCTACCCAGTACACATCGTGGTGATCCCGAAGCAGCACACCCCCTCCATCGAGGACCTGGGCGACGGCGGCGAGGAACTGCTGCTGGAGGTGATGCGGGTCGTCCGGCAGGTCGCCGCCCAGGTCAAGGCCGAGCACGGCGCCGCGTGCGTCGTGACGAACCTCGGCGACTACCAGGAGTCCAAGCACCTCCACGTGCACGTCCTCTACCGCGGCGACAAGCCCGAGGGCCTGGCCTGAACCCGGCTGCGCCAACGAACAGGAGACCGCCCACGATGCCGCAGTGGATTCCCCCCGCCGAATACCTGAAGACGATGCCGCAGGCGCTCCACGGCTGCGCCGTGTTCCTCACCGACCAGAGCAACCGGGTCCTGCTGCTCCACGAAGCCCCGGACGAGCAGCGGGACGCCTTCGGCGCCGAGCCACGCTGGCTGTTCCCCGGAGGACGCCTCGACCACGGCGAGAACCCGCGCCGTGCCGCGGCACGCGAAACCCTGGAGGAGACCGGCCTCGACCTCACCGGCATCCTGCGCCCCCTGGCGACGGACTTCCGCGACCCAACCGAGCACCGGCCGGCCATGACGGACTACCACTTCGACGGAGGCTGGCTCACCGCCGCCCAGGCCGAAGCGATCCGGCTGTCCGACGAGCACGACAGCTACGCCTTCCGCAGCCTCACCGACTGGCAGCCGATCCTGCTGCCCAACCGCTACGACCTGCTGTCTTCACTCACCCAGGCCCGCGCGGAAAGCCGCCAGCTCGTCCTGCACAACGGGCGTCCGATGTAGCACCCGTGACACCACAGCCAGTCCTACCAGAGGAGCCGACCTTGGTCCGCATCACCAATTTCAACGCCTACAAGCTCAAACTCACCGCTCGCAACACCGCTGATTGGAGAGCCCGCGTCACTGCCATTCGGGAGGTGGCGCCCGACATCCTGACCCTCCAAGAGGTCCTCGTCGACGAGGACCTGCAGGAAGGCGAGACGGAGCTTGACCGCGCGCAGCGGTGGCGGGCCGAGGCCGGCGAGATCATCGGATCTCTCGCGGCCGACTGCGGCCTGACCGCCACGACGATACGTGCGGACGGAACGCCTGGTGGCATCGCCATGGCGAACAACCAGCACCGGGGCTGGTACACGGCCATCCTCTGGAACCCTGACACCGTGCGCGCGGTCCCCGGTGGGTTCCGCCCGTTCGGCGCACCGGACTTCTGGCACAGCTGCACGACCCTGCAACTCGATGTCGGCGCGGCGGAGCCCCTCCTTGTCGGGAGCTACCACGGTGACCCGTTCCGGCCCGACGGCCGCGCGAACGAGGCTCTACGGCTCAAGGGGATCTTCCGCCGCACCGGCGGGGCGAAGCCGGGCATCCTGGCGGGCGACTTCAACTCCATCTCCGCCGCCACCACGTCCGACCACGTGTACTACGACGCCGAGCCCTACACCGACCAGGACCACGACGACCTTGAGTACCAGTGCATCGCCGAGACCGTCGGCGGGGAGAACCTGGCCGACCGCCGGCAGACCGCAGCGTTGCTGCGGCGCGGGTTCATGGTCGACGCCGCCGCCCAGCTGGCGGCACGGTGGCAGCCGACCGTCGGCTACTGGGCCGACGGGCAAGGCGATCCGGACCCGTGGGGCGAGCGACGGATCGACCTGATCCTGGCGACCCGGCCCGTGGCCCCCGCCCTGGTCCACTACCGTGCCCATGTCAGCCCGGCCAGCGAGGCTGCGGCCGACCACCGCCCCGTCTACGCCGACCTGGACGTCAGCGCTATCCCGGCGCGGCAGGAGACGCGGTGAGGAAGTTCATGACCACCAGCCGCTGGTGGGGACGCCAGGATGGCCCGGCTGAGGACTGGGTGCGACCACACGTCCTGTGGCTACCCCAGGACCAGCCGCAGGTCCTCGAGTACTTCGCCCGGCTGCGCGAAATCACCGAGCAGTACCCGGACGTGATCGCACCGATCGCCGACGACGACCTGCACATGACGATCCAGAAGATCCACCCGCTGACCGCCGCCGGCGCGCGGGTCGACGAGGCGATGCTCGCGAGCGCCGCCACCGCCTCCCAGAAGGAACTCGCCTACTTGGAGCCGTTCACCATCGAGATCGGCCCGGCCCGCGCCTCCGGCTCAGCCGGCATCGTGGACATCTGGCCGGAGCACGGCCCGGACCTGTTGTACCGGCGTGTGCGGGCCGGGCTCACCGCCGCGGGCCTGGAACTCCCGCCCGTCGAGAAGCACTTCTGGTGCCACATGTCGTGCGGCTACGGTGACTATCGGGAGTTGCATCAGATGGGCTCGTTCGCCTTGGTCGCCTGATGAGGGCGCTCGCTGAGGCTACCCCGACAGCTCCGTGACACGCCGGGTTTACCTGCATGTTTGGCTTGCAGATCCCTTCTGATGCATGATTTGAGCATCAGAAGGGATCTGCTGTGGTGCGTCTACCGGGCGTTGAGTTGGCGGGATCGGCGAAGCTGGAACTCGTCTCGGGCGTGATCCAGCTCCACCCGGAGGACGCCACGTGGGAGGCGATGCTCCGCGGGTGGAAGTCCCAGCAGCTGGCACGCAACCTCAAGCCCGGCACGGTCAACCCACGCGAGGGCCTCGTCCGCGCGTTCCGGACCTTCACGAACGAGTACCCGTGGAGCTGGACGCCCGCCCACATGGACGAGTGGTCGGCCACGCTGACTTCGGAGAGGCACCTCGCGCCGTCGACGGTCCGCGGATACCAGGGCACCGTGCGGCTGTTCTCCGAGTACCTCATCGATCCGCGGTACAGCTGGGTGGCGGTCTGCGAGAAGGAGTTCGGGACGTACCCGGTGGCGATCTGCCACGAGTGGAACACCATCCCCCATCTCCAGGGCTATGAAGGGGATCCGGAGGCCCGCCCGTTCACCCGCGAGGAACTCCAGCGGTTCCTCGACTTCGCGGACGGCCAGGTGGAGCGCGCGGTCCGCAGCGGACGTAAGGGCGCGTTGGCCGCCTACCGCGACGCGACCCTGTTCAAGGTCATCTACGGGTGGGGTCTGCGGCGGACCGAGACGTCGAAGCTGGACGTGGTCGACTTCGGCAGGAATCCGAAGGCCCGCCGGTTCGGCAGGTACGGAACGCTCAACGTCCGGTACGGCAAGGCGAAGAAGGGCCAGCCGCCGCGTCGGCGCAACGTGCTGTCGGTGATGGACTGGGCCGTCGAGGCGGTCGCGGACTACGTCGAGAACGTCCGGCCGCGCTTCGGGTTCCCGGACCACCCCGCGCTGTGGGTCACCGAGCGCGGAGGCCGGCTTCAGCCCGGTTCGATCAACGACCGGTTCGAGGAGTACCGGGCCGCCCTCAAGCTCCCGATGGAGCTCACCCCACACTCGCTGCGGCACTCCTACGTCACCCACCTGACCGAGGACGGGGTCGACCGGCGTTTCATCCAGCAGCAGGTCGGCCATGAGTGCGACAGCTCGCTCGCCATCTACACGCACGTCAGCGACGACTTCATGAACACTTCTCTGCAGAATGCCCTGGCTCCGGCTTTCGCCGGGGTGTGACGAGGAGAGGGAACCCGCGATGCCAGCCAAACTCGACTACCGGTGGAACCTGCGAAAGGTCATGGCCGAGCGCGGGATGTTCTCCACGACCGAGCTCATCGAGCCCTTGGCGGAGCGCGGGATCACGCTCTCCTCCAGCCAGGTCTACCGGCTCGTGGTCGAGCGGCCCGAACGGCTCAGCTTGAAGATCCTCATGTCCCTGCTCGACATCCTGGAGTGTCGGATGGATGACCTCATCGAGCCGGTCAGCGCGGCGGACACCAGCGCCCGGCCGCGGAAGAAGGCGGCGGCCGGCGGCTCGGCGGAGCCACCCGCCGCGGCGCTAGGCAGCCTGCGGCCCAAGCGAGCCAGGATCACCGGCGGAGATCGGTGACCACCGCCGTCGCACCGGACCGGCGTGCGGAAGCGGAGCGGGAACCGCTCGACCTGCTCGTGGATGTCCTGTGCCGGGTGGAGACCACACTGGAGCGGGCCAGGATCCGCGAGGTCGTGGCGGCGACAGTTGGGCAGCGGGCCCGTCAGCGCCGGCTCGCGGCCGAGCTGTCGGCGGAACCCGGCGTGCTTCGCACAGGTACGGCTCCCGGCGAAATCCTGATCGCCAGGCTCCTGCTCGCCCTCAACGCCGGCGCCGTCCAACTGTCCGCTCCGGTCTGCCGCAGGTGCGGACGCGAACCGCGCGTCCTGGCCTTCGCGAAGCGCGACTGGGGGTGTTCCAGGTGCCTTGCCGCGCCGAGCACCCGCGAGACCTGCAGTGCCTGCGGCCGCGAGGGGGAGGTCCGCGGCCGGGACCGGGACGGCCGCCCGCACTGCCGGCGCTGCCCCGTCGGGGACGACCCGGCGCTCTCCCTGGCCGCCGTGGTCCGCGGGATCGACCCGTCGCTGTCCGCCGAGACAGTCGAACGGGCGCTTTCGCTCGCGCACGGGCGGCCGTCCGGACGCCGGCAGATCGCCGCCGCGGTCCTTGAGCGGCCCGCCCTGCTGACCGGCGACGGTGCGCTGGCTCCGGTGCCGGGCGTCCTGCGCTTCATCGAGACGCTGCGCGAAGCTGGCGCCCGGAGCGTGATCGTGCCGCCCTGCCCGGGATGCGGTCGCCTACGCCCCCTGGGCTCGCCACTCGGCGGGAAGCGGGTCTGCGGACACTGCTACGCGAAGGCGCACGCCGCCCTGTGCAGCCGGTGCGCGAAGACCAAGCCGGTCAGCCACACGGACGAGCACGGCAACGGCCTGTGCCAGTCATGCTGGGCCGGCGACCCACGCAACGCGCAGGTCTGCTCGGGCTGCGGAGTACGGCGCCGGGTCGCCGGCCGTACCGAGGCCGGGCCCGTGTGCCAGCAGTGCCGGCCCCGCCCCGAACGCACCTGCGGCATCTGCGGCCGGCTCGGCCGCGGCACGATCTCCCGCGTCACCGGCCAGCCGCTGTGCGACCTGTGCAAAGGCCACTGGACCGTGTGCTGCCGATGCGGCGAGGGCGGCATCGTACGGGCCGGAACACTCGACGAGCCACTGTGCGCCCGCTGCGCCAACCCCGACCCATCCTTCTGGAAACGGTGCCGCTCCTGCGACACCACCTGGCAGCTCACCACCGCCCCCTGCACGCGATGCAGCCTCGACGCCCGCCTGCGGGAGCTGTTCACCGCCACCGACGGCACCATCGCACCCGAGCTGGACCGGCTGCGCGAGCGGCTCGTCAGGGTCGACCATCCCAACTACGCGATCACCTGGCTGCGCAAGAAGAACGTCCGCGCCACCATCACCGCCCTCGTCCGCGAGCACCCTGACGTCACCCACGCCGCGCTCGACGCCATCACACCGGGCAAGACGGTCGACCACTTCCGCTCGATGCTGGTGTCCGTCGGCGCGCTCGAGTTCCGCGACGAAGGACTGTCCCGTCTGGAACGCGAGATCAACGCCACGATCGACACCTTCGAGCCCGGCGAGCACCAGCGAGCCCTGCGCGGCTTCCTCGACTGGCACCTGCTGCGGCACCTCCGCGTCCGCCTTGACGGCTCGCCCGCCAGTCACCAGCAGCTCCAGAACGTCCGCTCCCACGCGAGCGCGGCCGCAACGTTCCTGCACCGGCTGGAGAAGCAGGGCAAGACCCTCGGCACGTGCACGCAGGCCGACTTCGACGGCTACGCCGCGACCAAGCCCCCGTACCTGCGGCAGTGCTCGGCCTTCATCCGCTGGGCAGTACGCCACCGCTACGCCCCGCGGGATCTCGTGGCCCGGGCGATCCGGTGGCCAGGCCCGGCAGGCCCGCACGACGAGGACGCCCGCTGGGCCACCGCCCGCCGGCTCCTGCACGACCAGGACCTTGCCACCGCCGACCGCGTCGCGGGCCTTCTCGTGCTCCTGTACGCCCAGACCACCAGCAGCATCCGCCAATTGACCTGCGACCGCGTCCGCCAGGACGGGCAGCACGTCCTTCTCCACCTCGGCGAGCGGCCCATCCAGCTGCCCGAACCCCTCGATGCCCTCATGCTCGACCTGGTCGCGACCCGCACGAGCGACACGCTCATCTCCCACACGAGCAGCTGGCTGTTCCCCGGCCGCGTGGCCGGCCAGCCGATCCACGAGTCCCAGCTGCAGCGGCGACTTGCCCGACTCGGCGTCAAGGCACGGCAGGGCCGCAGCACCGCCCTGTTCACGCTCGCCTCACAAGTCCCCGCAGGGCTGCTCGCCAAGATGCTCGGCGTCCACGTCTCCGTTGCCGTCGCCTGGCCAGGCCAGCGGGGGCGACTGGATGACCTACGCCGCCAGTGTGGCCGCACGCTCCGCGACGCCGCCCCACGAGGATCGCACCGGTGCTCAGCCGAGCGGGAACTCCTCGACCACGTCCCAGGTGTAGTACCCCTTCTCCGGATGCTGATATTGGTTGACGAGGTGGACACGGTCGACGGTGATGTCGACCCGCGGAGGGCGCAGCGAGCGCAGCGAGCGGTTGAGGCGGTCGCCGTCGAAGTCGTCCGTGGCATAGCCGATCGACGCATGCGCCCAGAACCGCCGCTCGCGGGGACGCAGCTCGATCCCGGGCACCCGCTCGGCCGCCGCCCGCACCCGCTCGTTCAAGGCCGCCATCCCATCCTCCGGGTAGACGGCGACCGTGATGGCGGTGACGCCGGGCCAGGTCGGACCCAGCTGTACCCGGAACGGCTGCATACCGGCCAGCTCTTCGCCGAGGCGGCTGCGGAGGGCGGCCATCTGCTCGCCGTCGACCGGGTGGTGGATGCCCTGGACGGTGGAGTGCAGCCACTCCTCGGGGATCACCCCGAGCCGGCCGGCGTACTCCGAAAGCAGCTCGTGGTGGGCACGGGCGTAGGCGCGGACCTCCGGATACTCGCTCAACAGCACGAGAACGTGAGGGCGCGGCCCTGCGCCCTTCCAGATCCGGCTCGGGCCGAAGAAGTTCTTCACCGTCTGCTCCTGGCATCGTCAGACCTCGGCACAGCACGGTAGCGACCGCAGGACAGCGCGGACTGGCGATTGCCGAAAGCCACCGGCGTGCGCCGCAGGACGGGGGTGTCCGCGGCAGGCCCGGCGAGCCGCAGGACCAGCCGCTTGGACCGCCAACCCGCAGCTGCACGTCACGTCGATGCCCGCCACCGGGGGTTTCCAAGATCACGCCCCATGCGGGGATCTCTTTCAGTAGCGTGTGATCAACACGGCGTAGGACGCGCCGGGCGTAAGACGCAGGACAGCGGGAGGGTTCGTATGACCATGTTGGGTAAGTGGGAGATGACCAGCAGTGACAACTACGGCGAGTACCTGAAGGCCGTGGGAGTCGGCATGATCCAGCGGAACCTGGCGGAGAAGGCCGTCCCCACCGAGGAACTCACCCTTGACGGCTACCAGCACACGCTGCTCATCTCCACCGCGCTCAAGAACCAGACGATGACCTTCTCCCTCGGCGTGGAGTTCGACGAGACGACGGTGGACGGCCGGGCCTCGAAGACGTCCTTCACCAGGGACGGCAACAAGCTCATCCAGGTCCAGAAGATCGGCGGCGAGTCCAGCACGACGATCCGTACCTACGGCGAGGCCGAGATGACCGCGACCTACAGCGCCAAGGGCGTCACCGCCACCCGCGTCTTCAAGCGCCTCTGACCGCTCTCCCCGCGCCGGCCGTCTTCCCGCCAGGGTGGCGCCGGCCCTGTGATGATCGCGGCAAGTACACGGAAGCACTTCGGAGAGGGAACCATGTCCGAGTCGTTCTTCATGCCACCGAGCGGGCTGCCGGTCGGCGGCCCCGACAGCCTGGCGGAGCGTCAGATCATGTTGCCTTCGACAGGTGGAGGAGCCTTCGGCCTGGGCCTTTCGTTGCAGGAAGGGGCTCAGGGCAACGGGCCGTTCGGCCTTCGGTGGCGCCTGGAGCAGATTCGAGACGTGTCCCGTGCGACCCCGGGCCGCGCACCGAACTTCGATGACACCGACGACCTGATCACCCCGGCCGGTCAATTGACGCCCACGGGAGATGAACCGCGCTCGGCCTCGCGTGTCCCCTTCGGCACCGAGGACGGGCCGACCTACGCCGTGACCACGTGGGCGACCCGCAGCAGTACGGATCGCTGGGAACACTGGGTGCGTGAGGACAAGACCTCCTTCTGGATCCTCTACGCGCCCGACGGGACCCTGCACGTGCTGGGCTGCACCGCAGCCGGCCGGATCAGCGACCCTACGGACGCGACCCGAGTCGCCCTCTGGCTCATCCAGGAAAGCGTCAGCGCCCGCGGCGAGCACATCGTGTACCGGTGGGCCGGCGAGCCGGGCGGCGCGGAGACGAACGCCTCGGCGCAGCGGTACCTGGTCCGCGTCGACCAGATGAACCGCACGCCCTCCGTCGCGCCTTTGATGCTGTCCGCAGCCGAGCCTGCGGCGGACGACTTCCTCGCTCACCTGGTCTTCGACTACGGCCAGCGGGCCAGCGCCCTGGACGGCACGCCGCCGTTCGAGGCCGTCGGCGCCTGGGTCGGCCGTCCCGACCCGGTCACCGACACCGGCTATGGTTTCGCGGTCACCACCCGCCACCTGGCCCGCCAGGTCATCGTGTTCAACCGGACGAAGGACATGCTCGACACGTCCGTGCGCAGCGGCGAGGTCACGGCCGTGGCGGCGCTGCAGCTGGCGTACGAGTCTCGGCCGGCCGGAAGCGAACTCGCTTCGGCCACCCTGGTGAGTTGGGACTCGGACGGCAAGGCGGAAATGCTGCCGCCGGTGATCCTCGCCGTTTCCTGACCATCGGCGGCTCCCGCTAACCTGCAGCGGGAGCCCGCCGTCTGCCGCTAGAGCCTGTCTGACAAATGATCACTTGGTGGGTCCTCGGAGCCAGAGGATCAGTGAGGCGAGGACGAGTCCGGCGTGGTAGCGGTCGGCGAGCTTGTCGAAGCGGGACCACGTTGCGGTCGCGGTAGGCGGTGCGGTCGAAACCCGGTGGTCTGCCTCCGGCGGCTCCGCGCCGTTTGCGGTTTGCGGCCTGGTCGCGGCGTTCCGGGATGGTGGCGGCGATGCCCCGGCGCCGCAGCAGTGGCGGATTGACCTGCTCGAGTAGGCCTTGTCGCCCAGGACGCGCTCCGGTGTCGTGCGCGGCCGGCCCGCTCCGGGGCGCGGGATGCGGATGCCGTCCAGGACCTGGGCGAAGGCAGTGGCGTCGTTGGTGTTGCCCGGGGTGAGCACGATCGACAGCGGCAGGCCCCTGCCATCGACAGCCAGATGGACCTTCGTGGTCAGCCCGCCTCGGGACCGGCCGAGGGCCTGGCGCGCCTGCGAGCGGCCCGGATCTTCCAGTTCGTCCCCGTCTGCGTCCCCTTTTTGCGGGCCCCGGCGGCCTGCTGGTGGGCCCGGTTGATCGTGGAGTCGACCGACACGCTCCACTCCACCCGGCCCACCGCGTCGTCACGCACCTGCACGTGCTCCAGCAACCTCGCCCACGTACCGTCCAACTCCCAACGGGAGAAACGCTCATAGACGGTCTGCCACGGCCCGTACCGCTCGGGCAGGTCACGCCACGGCGCACCCGTCCGCAGCCGCCACAGCACCCCGTTGACCACCTGCCGGTGGTCACGCCACGGACGCCCACGCCCGTCCACCTGCGGCAACAAGGGCGCTATCCGCTCCCACGCCGCATCTGGCAACTCACCTCGACCAGCCACAAGATCACTTAAGGCGATCCGAGTCGGCAGAGCAACCCGCGCTCCGCCCGGTCGTTGATCAGGTCAAGATCACCCATCATGAGGAGCTGAAGATGCGATCTCGAACCGTTGCCGGCGCGGTGCTGTTGACCGTCGGCCTGACAGGCGTCGGCGTGGGGTCCGCGCATGCCGAGAGCGCGACCCCTGCCGCCGCTCCCTACGGTGCCGCGGCCTGGGGCGGCACCTCCCAGACGGGGTACGGCAGCGGCGCCGCCGACGTGGACAACGAAGTCCACAGCGGCACGGCCGGCAACTTCGGCCAGGAGGTCACGCACTCCGGCGCCGTGGGGACCGGCTACGACAACAATGTGGCAATGAGCAGCACCGGTGGCGGCGCGCCGACCCAGTACGGCACCGGGGCGATCGGGCCCGGCGGATACGGCAGCTTCTGAGCTGCGACTGCGAATCAGCGGGTGCCGATGCGGCCTGACCGCGCTCGACTGGGAGCAGGGCCGGTGGAGGAGTTGGAGGGACTCCACCCGGGGACTGTGAACTGCCCCGTGGAGGAGCTGTACTGACTTCTGCGAGATGGCCCGTGCGGTTGCTGACGACATGTCATGATCACTGCGGCACGCCGGTCTCCGGGCCCGTGCCGCCCGCGATCACACGCCAGATGGAGCCGGCCCTGGCAGACCCGAACCGCCGGCAGGGAGAAGTACGCATGAGCGAGCGATACTGGTTCAAGAGTCCGGACCCCGCAGGGGCCCAGGCGGCGGAGAAGAACGCCGTGGCCACCCTGGGAGAGAAGGCGGGCTTCTGGACGGTCGAGATGGACGCCCTGCCGGTCGGCTACGGCGAATGGTTCGAGCCGTCCGAGGACATGTTCCCCGCCCAGGAGTGGAAGCAGTTCCTCGTGGATGCGGATGACAACGGCACGCGCTACTGGGCGGTCAAGGTCAACCTGCCCGCAGGCACCACGCCGTTCAACCCGGCCTACCTGGTGCTCGACAGCACCACCTGGCGGCTCTCCCCGCAGTTCCCCACGGTCAGCACCCGCTACATGGTCTACTTCGCCACGAGCTGAGCGCCGCTCACGCCGGCGGCAGGCACCCCGCAACGGGTGTCTGCCGCCGCAGAGGCAGGACCAGGCCGCTCCTCGGCAGGGGCGGGCTGCCGGTTGGCCTACCGCGGCGGCTCGCGGGTGGGGCCATTCCGCGAGCGGGGGTGCCTACCGCTTGGGTGCGATCATGCGGGTGCCGGTCCAGTCGCGGGTGACGCTGATGGACTTGGTCAGGGAGAGGCCTGCGGTCGTCGCGGCGTCGTCGATGTCGCCGGGTTCGATGTGAGTGTCCCGGCCGCTCTCAGGGGTGCAGAGCCAGATGTCACCGCCGCTTTCGAACATGTTGGCCGCGCCGACCAGTGCGTCGTAGAGGTCGCCATCCCCGTCGCGGAACCACAGCAGTACCGCGTCGACGGTGCCTTCGTAGTCCTCGTCGACCAGGTCCTTGCCGGTGAGCGAGGCGATGCCCTCGCGGAGGCCCTGGTCACAGTCGTCGTCGTACCCGATCTCCTGGACGACCTGACCGGCCTTGAAGCCCAGCAGGGTCGCGGGGTTGGTCCGCTCGTCCTCGGACGTCGTCATCATGTGCCTCCTGTGTCACGAGACGCGACTGCCGCGCCTCCGCTGTAGCCAATCAGATACGGAGAGTATCTGGTCTGTCGGGTTCATCGGCCCCAGCGAGAAGACAGTGTGGCGAGGTTCGTGTCGGTCTGGAGCTGGGTGTCGATCGCGTGGCCCGATGGGTCTGCGGGGTTCGAGGACGAGGACGCCTGGCTCAGGCGTGGTGTGGCGGCCCCTCGAGAATCGTCTGTGGCCGTCCGAGGAGTTCGGCGACCTGTGTGGCGGTGAGGTCGTAGCGGCCGGATTCCAGGGACCAGTAGTGGTTGCCCTGCATCCACGCCCGGAGCCCGTCGAGGTAGCGGCGGAGCTCGGGTGAGGCCCAGTTCAGGGCCTGGGCCTCCAGCTCCAGGTAGGTGTCGACCTCCTCGTTGTGCAGGCGCGCGGTGTGGTCGAGGGCTTCCTGGGCGGAGTGGCCGTGGTGCCTGAGGACGGTGGGAAGGTTGATGGCGAACTCGCTGCGCCGGGCTTCCTTGACGGACGAGAAGAGGTCGTTGGACCAGGTGATGACGTTGCTCGCGCTGCCGCGCAGGGCCTGGACCTGGGGGTGGTGGAACTCGTGGGAGGGGACTTCGTAGCCGGAGAGGATGTCGATCAGGGTCAGGCAGGGGAAGACGGCCCCGCTGTGCTGCCGTGTGATGCGGTATTCGGCCAGGTCGGGCACGCGGCGGGCCGCGGTCCAGGCGCCGGCTTCCAGGTGCGCGGAGAACAGGGCGAGGGCCAGGTCGTCGGTCAGGCGCCGCATCTGTGTGGGTGTGCCGCACCGCGCGAACTCCTCCAGCAGCTCCTGCAGAGCGCGCGAGAGCGGGTCGCGTTCTGGGCCCCGTGCGGCGGCCTGGGTCGGGGGGATGTGGGGTGGGGTGAGGACGGCCAGCGTGGGGATCATCACGTTGGCCATCGCGGTGGCGTTGACCGCCCCGGGGTTCTCGTCGAGATGGAGGTCGTCGAAGACGAACAGCCAGCCCAGCCATTTGGCCGCCAGGGCCAGCCGGTCGGGGGCGACGTCGGGGTAGGTCATGGCGGCGAAGGCGCCGAACAGGGACGCGAGATGCACGCCGAGCTGACTGGAGCCCACCGGAATGCCACGGGTGGTCAGCCAGGCCAGCGCCGCCTTCTCGGCATCGGCCGCGCCGGGGTGCTCGCGGCGCGGGAAGGGGCAGTTCAGAGTCGGCATGACCAGGTCGCGGCTCATGGGGGCCTTCCGGGCAGGGGTTCGCGGGCGTGGATGACGGGGGCAGGGCAGCGGGGAGCCGGAGGCCACCGGCCGGCGCGGCGGACGGCCTCGGTGCGTCGCGGCGTCAGCCGGCTCACACCGGCCGCCTGCTAGGCGGGCCGCGTGGTGCGGGCGGTGGCGCGCATCCGCAGCCCCTTCGGGGCCAGGACGGGGCCGCTGACGGTGGGGCGCACGCGTGCACCAGGGAGGGGTTGCAGGCGCCAGCGGGTGGTGATGGTGGCCAGGGCGAGGGTGGTCACGATGGTGGCGAACCTGTCGCCGATGCACTTGCGGGGCCCCGCGCCGAAGGGGATGAACGTCTCCCGGCGGGGCTGGCCGGCTGTCCACCGTTCGGGGTCGAAGCGGCCGGGGTCGGGATACAGGTCGGCTTGGCGGTGCAGGAGGAAGGGGCTGTAGAGGAGGATCGTCCCGGCGCGGACCTGGTGCCGGCCCAGGCGGGCGTCGGCGGCGCAGGTGCGGGTGAAGAACCAGGCGGGCGGCCACAGGCGCAGCGTCTCGGTGATGACGCGGGCCGTCAGCTCCAGGTGGGGCAGGTCGGCGTGGGTGGCCGGGCGGCCTCCGAGGACGGTGTCCACCTCGGCGTGCAGCTGCTTCTCGATCTCGGGGTGCTGTGCGAGCAGGTGCAGTGCCCACGCGAGGGCGGTTGCGGATGTCTCGGTCCCGACGAGGAAGAAGGTGATGATCTGGTCGATGATCTCGGCGTCTGCCAGGCGTTGATCGCCGGGGCCGGAATCGGGGTCGTAGGCCGTCAGGAGCATGGACACCAGGTCTCCGTGGTCGGTGGCGGCGTCCTGGCGGTCGGTGACGATGTGCTCGAAGACGCTGGGCAGGGCGGAGCGTGCCTGGTGGTAGCGGCGGTTTCCGGGGGTGGGCAGGCGGTCCAGCGGGGGCGGTGTCAGCATCCGCCCGGTCACCGTCCTGAGCAGGGTGTTGAGGTGGCCGAGGGCTTGGGCGAGGACGTCCGGCGGCGGTGTGCTCGAGAAGAGGGTGCCGATGGTGACCTTGGCCGTGAGGTCTTGCATGGCGGCGAGAACGTCGAGGCTCTGTCCGTCCTGCCAAGCTCCGGTCATCGCCGCGCTCTGGGCGGTGGCGGCTTGGGCGTAGCCGGGGAGCCGGGTGGGGTGGAAGGCGGGCTGGAGCAGGCGCCGCTGGCGGCGGTGTTCGCTGTGCGGGCAGGAGACCAGGCCGTTCCCGGCGACTTCCCGGGCCCGGTCGTAGAACGGTCCGCCCTTGTCGAAGCTCTGGTCCTCGCGCAGGAGCTGGGCGGTCAGGGCCGCGTCGCAGACCACGAAGGCGCGCAGTGGGCCGAGGCGGATCTGCACGAGGTCTCCCTGCGCCGGCAGGCCGGTGAAGAACCGCAAGGGGTCTCGCAACAGCGGAACGGTGTGGCCCAGCAGGGGAAGCCCCCCGGCGGCCCTGGGGATCGCACCGGTCACCTGCGCGGTCCCGGTGGTCGACCCTGCTGGCGGTTTCGTCATGGGGCACCTTTGCGGAGGGGGCGTGGGGTCGGCGGGGAGGTCAGCGGGTCCGCTCACGTGACACTCCGGCGGGGTGGGGGTCATGAGGTGCGCTCCACGCTCAGGTCCGCGACGTGGCGCAGGGCAACAACCACGGCAGGTGGGAGGGCGCCGCTGTCCAGCAGGGCACGGGCCTGCCGGTACCGGTCGGCGATCATGGCTTCCACGGTGCTGCGGGCACCGGTGCTCTCCAGCACCTCGCGGATCCGGGCGGCATCGGCGGCCTCCAGGCCGCGCCGGCCCACCAGGAGGCCCAGCAGCTCGCGCTGGGCGCAGTCGGCGCGCCGGGCGGCCAGGGCGAGCAGGACGGTGTGCTTGCCGTCGCGCAGGTCGTCCAGGTGGGGCTTGCCGGTGGCCGCCGGATCGCCGAAGACACCCAGCAGGTCGTCCCGCAGCTGGAACGCCTCCCCCAGCGGCAGCGCGTACGCGCTCAGCGCGGCCCGGAGCCGGGGCCCGGCGCCGGCGAGGGCGGCGCCCAGGTGCAGGGGCCGCTCCACGGTGTACTTCCCGGTCTTGTACCGGGCCGTGCGCAACGCGCCCTGCACGTCGTCGGAAGGCTGCCCGGTGGCGCACAGGTCCAGGTACTGCCCGTACATCAGCTCGGTACGCATCACGCCCACGACCTCGTGGGCGGCGGTGAGTTGGGCAGGGGTCAGGCCCGCGGTGTTCAGGAGCTCGTCGGACCAGGCGTGTGCGAGGTCTCCCAGGAGGATCGCGGTGTTGACACCGAGCCGGTCCGCGTCCGCCCGTCCGGCGTGGTGCGCGGCGAGGGACCTGTGAGCCGTCGGTCTGCCGCGGCGGCTGTCGGAGTCGTCCATGACGTCGTCGTGGAGGAGGGCGAAGGCGTGGAACATCTCCAAGGAAGCCGCTGCCCGCACGACCGGGGCGGGAGCGGGCCAGGCCCCGCCCGCGGCCTGCCACCCGAGGACACACAGTTGGGGCCGGAGCCGCTTCCCGCCGGCGAAAAGGAGGCCACGGAGGGTCTCGGTGATCTCGGCCGGGAATCCGTGCGTGGCCGCGCTGCGGGCCTTGCCGTCCACGAACTCGGCCAGGACGGCCCCGATCTGACCGACCAGCACGGATAGACCGACCGGCGGCAGCACGACGGCGGGGGAGTTCACGTTATACCCATGCGCCCGAACAGATGCCGGGCTCGGTCTGCACTCTCATGCGGCAAGCCCAGCATCCCTGCTGCCTTTGGGGTGGCCAGCAAGTGTGACCTTCACTCTTTCGAGTGAAGGTCACGAAGTATTGGCTCGTTCAACCCGGCCCAGCCGCGGGCTCGTCCTGCCCTCGCTGATCCTCTGACTCCGAGAACCCACCAAGTGTTCATTTGTCAGACAGGATCTAGTCGGCACGGCCGATTGCCGCGACAGCCTGGCGGTACGCCCCATGTGAGCGGCGGCGATGTAGCGCATGGCGGACTCACCCCGACGGCAGACTCCCGTGCGGGGTGTCCGCCGTCGGCGCGGTGCCCGCTCAGCCCTTGGTGGTATAGACCAGGTAGCGGGCGTCGTCCGTGGGGAACTGCGGCGTGAGCCGGTAGGTGACGGTGTTCAGCGTCAGGTAGGCCGGGTTGAACCCTTCGGTGCCCGCGGGCAGGTTGACCCTGACCGCCCAGTAGTTCATGCCGGTGTCATCGCCGTCCTTGAAGAAGTCCTTCCACTGCTGGACGGGGAACAGGTCCTCGGACGGTTCGAACGACTTGCCGTAGGCGACCGGCAGGGCATCCATCTCGACCGTCGACAAGTCGGCTCCCTCACCCAACATGGCCACGGCATCCTTCTCCGCCGTCTTCGCCGCCTGCATGGCCTGACTCCTGAACCAGAACCGCTCGCTCATGCGCAGTTCTCTCTCCCACCACCGGCTGCCATGGCCGGCTCCGTCTGTCATGTGATCGCTGGCAACACGGCCCCAAGGGTCGGTGCGTAGCGATCATGACATGTCGTCAGCGGCCGTACGGGCCATCTCGCGGAAGCCGACGAGGCCCTCGCATGGGGCCGGTCGGTCCCCACCGTCAGGTGGTGTGGTCGCGGCTCGGCCCGGGGCTCCCGCCATGTCGGCCGAGCGTCTGGCGGAAGTCTTCGAGCGCGGTCGCGAGCAGCTCATCATCCGTGGTGAAGTCGGGATGAAGGAGGCCGCCCACCTTTCCGTCCTTGCGCAGTGTGAGCACCCCGGCTTCCCAGTGAGGCGTGGGCCGGACGAGCTCTGGCACCTTTTCCGAACGTTGGCCTGTCCGTGTTGGTCGCGAGCTGGGGTGATGCGTGGCGTAGGTGTCCGTGACGGGCTTCTCCGGCAATGCGCGAACGCCCCAGACCGGGTGGCCAGGGGCGCTCTTGGTGGTGCGGTTGCGTGAGGGGCCAACCATACGAAGGGCTGGCCCGGACCCGTGCAACAACGTAGGGAAGTTTGACCGTTCGGTTCAGGGGTGTCCTGTCGCACTGCAGTTGGCGGATTCTCACTCGATCTCACCCGACGTGTCGGCTTCTCGCCGCGTCGCGCCCTGATGGGGTCCGGCCGATCGCGGCCGTCAACGAGACGAAGCCCCACGGCAAGCTGCCGTGGGGCTTCGTCTCGTTGACGGAGCAGGGGCCCTGTACGGATTCGGAGGGATCGCCGAGAGCGAAACGGGACATGTGCACGCCCGATCGGTGCTTTCGTGATCACGGCAAGCTGGCGGCCGGAGACCCGCTCCGGCTCGGGACTCAGGAGGCGCGCATGGCCATTGCACTCGACCGCACCAGGGTGATCTTCGACGGCGGCAACAGGCCGCTGTGGCTGAACATCAGCAACGAGAACAAGGAACTGCCCTACCTGGTGCAGGGATGGCTGGAGGACGACAACGGCAAGAAGATCAGTAGCCCGCTGATGGTGCTGCCCCCGCTGCAGCGGGTCGAGCCGGGCACCAAGAGCCAGATCAAGGTCCAGGCCACACCCGCCACCGCCCAGCTTCCCCGGGACCGCGAGACCCTCTACTACTTCAACATCCGGGAGATCCCGCCCAAGTCAACCAAGCCCAACACCCTGCAGATCGCGCTGCAGACCCGGTTCAAGCTGTTCTACCGCCCCACGCCGCTCGCCGCCGACGGAGCGTCCCAGAGCGCGAAGGCGGCGCAGGACCTTCAGATGTCGTGGTCGGGCCGGGAACTGACCGTGTCCAACCCGTCCGCGTACTACGTGACCGTCGCCGACCTCACGGTCGGCGGCGGCAAGTCCATCGAGCCTTTCATGATCGCTCCGTTCGGGTCGAAGACCTGCACCCCTGCCTCTACTGACGGCCAGATCCAGTGGACCTACATCAACGACACCGGGGCGCCGCTCACCGTCAGCCGGTGACCCCCTCCTCCGCGAGGATCCGTCCGCAGGCCTGACGGCCCGCAGGATCAGCCTGAGCGGCACTCGCCGGAACAGCCCCATGCCCGTCACGCTCTCATTCCTTGAGGAGATTCACATGCCCCCCACCACTGGTGCCGCCGAGGTGTTCACCGAAGCCGACTACGGCGGCGCGAGTCTGAGCCTGGACGTCGGCTCCTACAGCCTGGCGGCCCTCAACGCCGACGACGACCCGAACAACGACGTGCCCGACAACGCCATCAGCTCCCTCAAGGTCGCCCCCGGATACCAGGTCATCCTCTACACCCGGCACGACTTCACCGGCACCAGCAAGACCTTCACCGCCGACGACCCGTCCCTGATCGACGACGGCCTCAACAACAACGTCTCCTCCCTCACCGTCGCCCCCGCCGGCGCGGACCCGAGCGGCGCTCAGCCCTACAGCGACGTCGACCACCAGATCACTGTCATGCACGACTGGTCCGGGGATATCGACCTGCTCTCCTGACTGAGCGTGGCGGCCTGCTCGTTGACGGCCGCGATCGGCCGGACCCCCATCAGGGCGCGACGCGGTGAGAAGCCGACACGTCGGATGAGACCGAGTGAGAATCCGCCAATTGCAGTGCGGCAGGACAAGGGGTGTCGTCCTCGACGGCGTTGGGGTTCTCGTAGAGGGCCAGCTCGGCCGGTGCCGCGCGGGTGCTTCTCGCGTGGCACCGTCGGCTGCAGGCGATGCGGGTGCTATCTGCCGGGCGGATGAACACGGCGCCGCAGCCGTGGCAGTTGGGCGCCAGGGCGGCCTGATGGGTGGGACCGCATAGGGAGCACTGGGTGACGCGGAAATCACGTTCAGAGCCGGGCGCCTGGTCCGATCCCTGGGCGTGGGGCAAGAGCGCCCCGGACCTTGAGCTATTCACCGAGTTGCGATACCCGACTCCACCGTTAATCCAGGACACCGACACCCCCGAACTCGCCGCCCGCTCGGACCGCCTCGCCTCCGACATCGGCCGCCGGATCCGGCCGGGAATCCGCACCAACGCCACCGTCTCCAGCGTGTGGCTGGTGTGGGAACGCCAGCATCCCACTCCGGTCCCCCGCTACACCTTCGAGCGCGTCCACCAGCTGCACCTCGGCCAGTCCTGACCAGCAGCGGCGAGGCCGCGCCGCCCCACGCGGAACGGCCGCCGCACCAACGTGACGGAGAAGCGATCGTGGAGAAGTTCGTTCCGAAATTCCAGGGCGCGCCGTGGCCCGACGGCGCCCGCGTCCTGCACGTCTACGCCGTTCCGAACCTGCAGGCCGACCTGCCCCTGGCCCGGCTGGTCAGCGAGTGCCGCGGCGCAATGAGCCCCTACCCGATCACCCTGGTCGGCGACGGCACGCTGCACTGCACCATCGAGATGGTCGCCGACACCACCGCCGACAAGATCACCCCGGAGGAGTGCGACAACCTCGTCGCCGCCCTGCACACGCACCTGGCCTTCACCGGCCCGCTGGAGGTCACGGCCGGCTCTCCGATCGCCAACCGGGTCGGGGCATTCCTGGACCTCTCGCCCGACGAGAGGCTGGTCGACCTGCGCGAGCGGGTACGCGACGCGATCCGCGAGGTCCGCGGGCCCGGCGCGCTGCTCCACGACGGCGGCCGGCACCACATCTCGCTCGGCTACGCCTGGGCCGAGGCGTCCTCCGACGCGCTGCAGACGGCCCTGCGGGGGATCTCGCCCAGCCACGTCCCCGTTCGCTTCGGCGCGCTCCAGCTGCTCGACGTGACGTTCCAGCAGGTCTCGCGTCCGGGTGGCGAGTTGGCCTGGGAGCTGTCCTGGGAGCCGGTCGCGGCCATCCCCCTCGCTGGTGGCCCCGACGACGCTCAGCCGTCGCAGCAAGCTCGCTGACACCCGCGTTCGCTGTTTCCGCCCGGGCACGCACGCGCCGGGCAGGACGACCCGTCCACCGGGCTTCACGTGTCCCCAGGAGGAAACGCATGTCCGACCCCGTCATCCCCACCCGGGACCTCACCGCCGCCGGCCCGGCCGCCGTCGACTGGCCGGGTCTTCTCCGGCAGGGGACCGGGCCGATCCAGGCCGAGTTCCGCCGGCTCGTCGAGCGGACCACGCACTACCACGGCTACAGCCCCGATCTCGTCTGGGGAAATCTGCAGACCCGCGCCTACGCCGAGGAGGTCCTGCGGCTGGTCGTCGACCTGCACGGCATCCCGCGGGACATCGAGGCCGGTGCCGCCGAGCGCGTCGCCCGCGCCCAGTACTTCGGCGCCGCCGGGCGCAGCTTCCACGTCCTGCTCGGTGAGCAGGCGCTGCTCACCGGCATCGGTGGCCCCGAGGTCATGCGCGCTCAGCTCGAACACCTCCTGGAGGCCCTGACGTTGCCCGGCCTCACCCTCGGCATCATCCCGGCCCGCGCCCGGCTGACCGTCTATCCCGGCGACGGATTCGGGATCTTCGACGGCGCCCGCGTCGAGGTCGAGGGCTACCGAGGAGGCGAGACGATCACCAGCGACCGTGTCCAGGTCTTCCACCGCGCCTTCGACCGGCTCCACGAGTCCGCCGTGTACGGCGACGACGCCCGGGCCATCATCACCACGGCCCTGCACACCTCCTGACCTCCGACCGCCGCTTCCACACCCGCGAAGGACGTCCCTATGTCGACCACCTCCACCGTGCCCGTCGTCCGCACGGGCGAGCGCGCCGGACAGGACAACCGCCCCTCCGAGGATCGGATCGTGGTGCTTGACCACGCCCTGGTTGTCCTGGACGGCGTCAGCACCGTCACCGACGAGCAGCCGCGCGGTGGCTGGTACGCCGGCGCCCTCGGCGAGCGGATCGCCAACCTGCTGACCCGCATGCCCCGAGCCGATCTTCGCGAGGTCCTCACCGCCGCCATCGGCGGCCTCGCCCGCGACCATCACCTGATCCCCGGGCGCTCGCCGGCCGCGACCGTCGCCGTCGCCCGCCTCGCAGACCACCAGATCGACGTCGCCGTCCTCGGCGACAGCCCGATCACCGCCATCCAGCGCGACGGCACCCTCCTTCAGCTCCGGGACGACCGTCTCGCGCACCTCGTCGACGCCCAGCCCCAGGCGGCCCTCTATCGGTCCCGGCTCCGCGCCGGCCACGGCTTCGACGAGCAGCACCGCGAAATCCTGCGCGAACTGCGAGACTTCCAGAACACCGAGGTCAACCGCGTCGGCGGGTATTGGATCGCCGAAGCCGACCCCGCCGCCGGCCAGAACGCCTTCGCCGCAACCTGGCCGGCCGAGGGGCTCACCGACCTGCTCCTGGCCACCGACGGCATCACCGAGGCCGTCGACGCCTACCAGCTCCTCACCTGGCCACAGATCGCCGCCCTCTCTCGCACAGCAGGGCCGGACGCCGTCATCGACACCATCCGCGACTTCGAAGCCCAGGACCCGGACGCCCGCCACCACCCCCGGTACAAGCCATCCGACGACGCCGCCCTTGCCCACTGGCTGCTGTCCTGCCCTTGAGGCGGAGCCCGGTCCAGCCGGGGCGGGCCATCACCTCACCCCGCTCACAGTCCGTCGGCGAACCCGACGGACCCGCGGCGGGCACGACCTGAGGTGCCGAACCCGGAAGAAGCGACAGCTGGGCGGGGCCAGGACGGCGACTCCCGAACTGGGTGCCGGCGGGCGAGATCGACGGCACGGCCGTGGCCAGCGTCCGCAGCGAGCGTCAAGATCGCCCGTCGGCGACGTCCGGCCAATTGAAGAAGTACGGCGGCGAATGACCCTCTCTGGGTGAGAATTGGTGTCGCCATCGTCTCTGTGCGCACGTGTCGCGGCGACGGTCCAGATTGCCCGTTTGTGCTGCTCAGGCAGGCGCACTCCCACGCCTGCCAACCCCGACGGCCACTGCCCCAGGGGACAGCCCGTTGCGCAGCAGCGGATGGGCTGTCTCGGGATCTTCCAGCACACCGTGGCCTGCGGCGCCGGGGCGGAGGGCGGGATCGGCCAGGGGGATGCCGAAGTAGGCGATGCCGCCGCCCAACCCGGCCCAGGTCGGATCGACGACGTCGCCGTCGACCGTCGTACACCACGCATGCGGAAGCGGAATGGGAGCCGTGGCGGTCGCGGCGAGCGCCCAGCCCTCCGTGTAGATCAGGGCCGGGTGGGCCAGTTCGGTGCGCTGCGCGTTGCGGTAGCAATATCGCTCCCGCAGCGGGTCGACCCCGGGCGGCAGGACCGCGGAAGTACACCACTGGCCGTGGGCGAGCAGGAGGGCGTACACGGAGCGGTGCACCCAGGCAGTGGTGCCCTCACGGTCGAAGGACTGCTCCAGTTCGGCCTGCTGCTGTATGAAGTCGAAGAGCACCCGTTCGGCGCCGGTGAGCGTCATGGTGGAAGGCTAGAACCTCCGCCTCGCAGCCGGACGCACCGCCGGGCAGCGGCCAGGGATGCGCGGCAGCGCCGGTCCAAGAGCGTGTACCGGCTGCTACGGTGTGGCCGGTGAGTTGGACGATCGTGACCAGCCGCCTCGGGCACGACGGCGCCGGGCACCTCCACGTGGTCATCTGCCACCACGTACCGCAGGTACAGGAGTTCTACCTTCCGCGGCTGTCGCGGGAGACGGCCGAGCGGTACGCACCAGTGCACTGCCCGGTGTGCCTCGCCGCCTGCGGCCTCACCGTGGCGGGACGCTGGGGAAGTCCTGCCACGCTCACCTGCGCATGCGGCCACACCTGGACCCCGGACCTGCCGCGGCTGTCCCCGCGGGCGCTCCTGCGAGAAGTCGTGCGGCTGGCTCTGGGACCGGCCGAACTCACCTACCGGGAGGCCCGGACCGATCCCGAGGCGGCCGTCCCGGCACCACTGCGTGATGCCGTCCGCGAGCCGGTCACGGAGGCCGCCCGCGCCCTCAACCGCAGGGAATGGGCATTCGACGACTACGAGACGGCCGTCGCCCACGATCTCCTCACCAAGACCCGGCGTCAGCACCGACCTGGTACGGAGCCCAGCGACGACGACCGGCTCCGCGACCTCCAGCGTCACCTCGGCACCCTTGCCGTGTACGCCGCCATGACCACCGGCCGTCTCGGCGCGCTGCTCAGCACCTGCAGCACGGCACTGCGCCCTGCCACCGCCATGACGGTGGCCGACATCGAGCCCGGCCCGGACCCGTTCAACCCGCCGGCGTTGCTCGACGCCGAACTCGCCCTCGGCGACCTGCTCACCGTGCTGCACGCCGGTGCCACCGGCGATGTCGATTACTGACCGCCCGGCTCCCCGGCTCCGGTTCTCCCGGCAGCGCCACCGCTTCGAGGCTCGCCCGGGTTCCTGTGAATCTGGCGCGGCCGTGGCCGAGGTCCGGCGCGATCGCCTGCGTCCTTGGTCAGCGCCGACGACGCTTGGCCGAGTCGCGATGGTGATCGACCACGGGGAGAGCCAGCACAGCGTGGAACATCCCGACGGTGGCCCGTGCTCGGACCTCGTCCGGCCCGGCCGGCACCGGGCCGCACAGGAGGATCATGCCCTGCTTCTCCATCAGGGCGAGCCAAGGGTCGGGGAGACGGTCGCCGATGCGATCGGCGTACCAGAGGTCGACGTCGATCAGGCCGGTGTGGTTGGCCTGGCAGATCGCCACCAGGTCGCGGGCGTCGGTGTCGATGAACACCTGCCAGCTGGTGTCGAGGGCCGGCAGGTCCTTCATCACCCACTGCGACCAGCGGCAGCGGTCGCGCAGGTGGCCGACCCCGGCCGTGCCGCTCTTCGGGACCAGGTAGATCAACGGCAACTCTCGGCTGCCGACCGTCAGGCTGCTGATGGCGAGGCCATACTCGGCCGGGCTGTCGAGCGGCCCGGAGAGGTGGGCCGTCGTGCTTCGGCGATACCAGTCAGCGCCGGGGGCGAGCCGTTCGGCCAGCCGGTAGTGCCGCAGCGCGTCGTCGAGGACGAGGGCCAGGTCTTCGTGGCTGAGGTCGTCGACCGCGGTGATGAGAGGGACGGCGGTGTTCTTGGTCCGGAGCTGCCGGACGGCCTCGCGGAGTTGCCGGGTGGCAAGGCTTGTCGCGGAGTCGAGGTACTCGATGGGCCCGGTGGCGGTGGCGATCAGATCGGCCACGAGTAGCCGTTCGCTGCCGAGGACGATCTCCCGCCACTGCAGGACGCACGGCAGACAGTCGGCGAAGAGCGCGGCGAGCAGGTGGGCGCTCGGGGTGTAGTCCGCGTCGCGGGCCACGCCGGGCGGGCGGGGCTGTGTTCCGAGGCGGCGCTCCAGCGGGTGCCGGGCGCCACACGCCGGCAGCTGGTCCTCAACGGGCATGGTCGGTCTTCTCCCGGGTGTTCCGCGGTGGTCGTGATGGTGATGCCGTCGTGTGCCGGGAGCAGGTTAACGACCGGCAGTCGGCTTCACCTGGTTGATCGGGTAAAGGCCCGCCTGCGCTGGCCCCACCGCTCTCAAGATCAGCTCAGCCCATGGGCACCTGACGTCCTACCATCTGTGGAATGAGCGGTGACGAGGAACAGCGCTGGCGCGACGCCAAGTCTCGGGCGCGGGCGTTCAGGGCGCTCGACCGGGACGAGCAGGACGTCCTGGCGCTGCTCTACTACCTGATCGCCACCGAGGATGCCGTCGGCGTCGACCAGGTCCCGCTCCGCGCAGTGCGCTATCGCCTCGGGAACCCGCCGCGCCTTCGCGACAGCCTCGCACGGCTGCTGCCCGGCCCCGAGCACGACGGCACCGCTCAGTCGACCGAGTCCGGCCTGACCGAGCTGAACCGCGCGCGCCTGGCCGACAACACCAGCGACAACGGCCCGTTCCCCGACGGGTTCGCCGGCCCGCCACCGGTGCAGGGGCGGATCTGGAGGCTGTGGCACGCCCTCCAGGCCCGGCACGGCGTCCCGTTGGAGGACACCCTGCCGTCCGACATGGTCACCGAAGCCGCCTACGGCCGCTTCTGGAGCAGCGGCGAGAGCGTCGTCGACCACGCGCTGCACACGCTCACCCGGAAGGTGGACGGGGCCCTACTGCCCCTCGGCGGCACGCCGCTGCTGTCCGTGCCAGTACGCGTGATCGAAGGCATCCACACCGACCGCACCGGCACCGTCAACGCCGTCACCTGGGAGACGGACGAAGAGCGGCGCGAGGTCACCGACACCCCGCTGTCCTACACGATCAAGTTCCACGACCGCTACGAGGAAGCAGTCCTGGCACCCGACTTGGTGGAGCCGCTGCCGGAATGGGACCGGGCGTTCACCGTGATCCACGTCGGCGAACAGCTTCCCGACCAGTGGAGCGCCTGCGTGCTGGTGGCCGCACCGGGCGACGACTCGTGGCAGCAGCAAGCGGTCGGCCTGCTGCGGCAAGGTTGGAGGAACACCGGCCGCTTGGTCGTCCTCCTTCCCAGCCCGCGCGACGGAGCGCTCCTGCAGCCCGGCCATGTGCGATGGGTGGAGACGGCAGCGGCATGGGCAGACGCGATCCTCACCCCGGAGGAACCCTCTACTGACGCCGGCCCGCGGCTCGTCGAGCGCCTGCCAGGGCGAGGCGACTGGCTGCGCGCCGACGCGGCCCGCCACGGCGCACGGCTGTCCCTCACCAGCGCGCCAGGCACCACCGTTCCGGGCTCCGTCTCCTGGGCCCACCGCCACCGGGTGCCGGTGCACACGGACCTCGACGCCGCGGTGGCGCAGGTCCTCGACCGGATCGGCCGGGGCGCTGAGCGCAGCGGCGGCGCACGCCACATGCCGCTGCCGGTCTACCTGTCGCCGGGCTTCTTCGGCTGGCTGACGCAACATGTCGACGAGCGGCCCGTCCTGGCCGGGGCAGAGGTCGAGTGGACCGAGCCCGGTGCTCTCACCGAGGACACAGTCGCCTGGTCGGCCGTGCGGGTGCGGCTCCGGCACCGCGACCACTCCATCACCGAGCACCGGCTGCTCTCCCATCCCGGCCGGCTGAGCCTGGTCATCCACCGGCGGCGCGACCCGTGGACCGAGAGCGAGGTCCTGCTCGTGCCTGCAACGACCAACGGCCACGGCCCGCACACCGCTCTGCTCGACCTGCCCTCCTTCCCCATCCGGCACATCGACGACGGCGGCGCTCCGGTCGGACTCACGGATCGGGCTTGGGCGCTGCTCGCCGAGGAGTTCGGGCTGTACGTCACGCCGCACCTCTTGAACACCCTGCCGTACCGCAGCGACTCTCCGCTCGTCCACACTCGGCACTCCGTCGTCGCGGCGCAGCTGACCGACGAGCAGTTCGCGGCCCTCGCGGCGAGGTTACAGACGGCTCCGGTCGGCGAGCTGGAGATCCACCGCGTCGTGGACCTCCTGGCCGAGCCGGTGTGCGACTGGGGCACCGTCGGCGCTATCACCGCCGCGGTGAACCCTCGTCCGCTTGCCCAGGGCCAGCGCAGTGCCCCGTTCCGGCAGCGGCGGGAGCGCAACACCGCGTGGCGGCAGGCGACCCGCCGTGCCCACCAGGTGGTGACCACCCACCTCCGAGTGCCGTTCGGCAGCTTCGACTACCTCGCGGTCAGGGACACCATCGCGATGGTGCTGTACTGCCTGCACGTCGTCGGGAAGCAGCCGGTCACGGACGTGCCCTGGGAGAAGGTGCCGTGGTACCTGCGCGCCGGCGAGGACGAACTCATCGAGCAGTTGTCCCAGAACTCCCTCTCTGCCGCCGGCCACGACACCAGCCCGGACTACTACGGGCAGGTCGTCCCCGGTGTCGACCACGTCGCCGACCGGTACCGATGGCTGACCAGGACGTGGAACCCGACGGCGCCCCTCGAACCATCCGACGCCGTGGACGACGACCGCGCACTCAGCCGCCCCAACGGGAGCAGCGACCGCCTCCGCTGGGGCGGCCTCCAACGCCACGCCCACGTGAAGCTGCCGGACCCCGCCATCGAACTGTTCCTCCCCGAAGCGTTCGCCGCAGTAGCGATCGAGGTTTCGGCCCGACGCGGCGATCTTTCCCCGCGCCAGCGCGTACGCGTCGCCGCTGGCCCGTACGAGGGACAGCACGGCTACGTCCACCAGCCGCTCTGGCACTACGACGACCGAGAGAAGTCGGTCGCCGCCGACCCGGTCGCCCGCTACGAGGTCGACCTCGACGACACCGCCGCCACGGTGCACCTGGACGCCGGTTGCCTCGCCCCGGGCACGGACGACGTTGTATGGCCGCGCCGCACCCCCGGATCGTTCAAGGAGGCCCCCGCGCCGGCCTCCGACCCCCAGCCCGAGGACGAACGCCCGGCCGCACACGAGCTTGAGGCCCTACTGGCCCGGTGTGCCAACCCCGCGAACATGCCGGACCAGCTCCGCGACACGATCGCAGCGGCCGTCTCCCACTGCCAGTGCGACATCGACCTGCAGGCGTGCTCGCAGCCCTCCCGCGTCACCTGGCGCATCGTCCGGCACGACGTCCAGCTGGAGGCCCAGGCCCAGGTGACCATCTGGACCGTCGAGATCACCAAGCACGCCAACGACCCGGCTCCGGCCACCTACCTTGCCCTCGACGAACAAGGCGTCGGTGCAATCCTGTCCCGCAACACCGGCCTGACGCACCACAGCTGGGCATCACCACACGGCAATGCCTGACCGCCGCCCGCACCAACAGGGCCTGTCTGAGAGATCCAGAATGATCAGGCGGTCGTGCGGCGATCCTGATCCCCCGATCCCAGCTACCCTCGGACCGACGCCGTGATCGGTGTGCCCCACCGGGGTGCAGGTAGGCGCAAGGACGTCGAAGGGGTGGATGGAGCCATGGAATTCGGTCCGGACCCAGTGGCAAAGTGGATCATCCGCGCATGCGGATGGGAGAACCTGGCCACCGTTCAGATGGGGCAGCTGCCCTCTCAACGGCGGATCGTCCAGAAGCCCGACAACTGGTGGATCGGCATCGAGGCCTCCGCCCCCTACAAGCGGGTGAGGATGTGGGCCGGCCGCGTGAACACGGACGGCACGTACGCCGACTGGACCTCGGCTCTTGACGAGCCTGTGGACGCAACCGATGCCCGAGCGCTCGTCAGCGCCGTCACGGAGCTACGCAAGCGCCTGGACAGCACCGCCGCCTGAACCGGCGACCTGGAGGTGGCCCAGCGACTCGAAGGCGAGCCCTGTGGACGCCTTGCCATGAGCAGGTGACCACCGCCATCCATGCCGTGTGCACCTGGTACTGGAGAGCCAGGATGCAGACAGCATCTACCGGCGGGAGCCGGTGGCGAAGCCGCCCCTCGCCAGCGCCCCACAACGACGGCCTGTTGACGTGCCCCACCGCCGGGCAGCTGCGCCCGCCCCCGGCGAGGCGTGGGGCCCGGGGTCCGCATCCTCTTCAAGATCTACCGGCCGAGCCCCCTGCCATTCTGACGGCGGCCAGCTACGGAAGCAGGCCCAGCAGCCCACGCCGCCGCGCCGAGCGGTCACACGCTGGGCCTCCAGGTCGGACTACTCGCCGTCGCTCGGCCAACGGTCTGGGGTGTACGAGTCACGGTCGTAGTCGCTGGGATTAACGCAGTTCGCCCGCCACCAGAGCCTCTCAGACCGGGCGGCTCGAAGTCCTCGTTCGCGAGGTCCTGTTCGCGGAGGCTTCGAGGCCCGCCACCGGCACAGAATCGGCCAGCGCCGCCGCGGGACAGGTGATACCTGCCCCGCGGCGGCTGTCCAGAGCTACAGCCGCTTGGGTGTTCCGATGCCGAGGAGGGCCATGCCCTGGTGGAGGGTTTGGCCGGTGAGCCGGCAGAGCAACAGCCGGGTCTCCATGGCCTCTCGGGTCGGGGCCTTGAGGACGGGGCAGTGCTCGTAGAACGCGGTGTATGCCGCCGCGAGGCTGTGCAGGAAGGCGCAGAGGCGGTGGGGTTCGAAGGTCTCGGCGACGAGGTCGACGGTGGCGCCGAACTCGTCGAGGAGGAGTCCGAGGGCGCGTTCGGCCGGCTCCAGGGCCAGGTCCTGGTGGGCGGTCGGGGTGACGCCTTCGGGGGCCTTGCGCAGGATGGACTGGATACGGGCGTAGGCGTACTGGAGATAGGTACCGGTGTCGCCGTTGAGGGAGACCATCCGGTCGGCGTCGAAGATGTAGTCGCGGGTGCGGGAGGTCGACAGGTCGGCGTACTTGACCGCGCCGATGCCGACCTGCTTGGCCCGGTCTTCGAGCTCCTCGGTAGCGAGCTGGGGGCTCTTCGCGGCGACGACGGTGCGGGCCCGGTCGACGGCTTCGTCGAGGAGGTCCATGAGGCGGACGGTCTCGCCGGAGCGGGTCTTGAAGGGCTTGCCGTCCTTGCCGAGGACGGTGCCGAAGCCGAGGTGCAGGGCGCGGACGTCGTCGGGGAGCCAGCCGGCGCGCCGGGCGGTCTCGAAGATCATCTGGAAGTGGAGGGCCTGGCGGCTGTCGACGACGTAGAGGAGCTGGTTGGCGCCGAGCATGCCGACGCGGTCGCGGATGGCGGCGAGGTCGGTGGTGGCGTAGCCGTAGCCGCCGTCGCTCTTCTGGACGATGAGCGGGCTCGGTTCCCCGTTGGGGCCCTTGATGTCGTCGAAGAAGACGCACAGGGCGCCGTCGGAGCGGACGGCGACACCGGAGGCTTCGAGGTCGGCGCACACGTCGGCGAGCATGTGGTTGTAGTAGCTCTCGCCAATGGCGTCGGCGTCTTCGAGGAGGACGCCGAGGCGGGCGTAGACGGCTTCGAAGTAGACCTTCGACTCGTCGACCATGCCCTGCCAGGAGGCGACGGTCTCGGCGTGGCCAGCCTGCAGCTCGACGACGCGCTGGCGGGCCCGGTCGGCGAAGTCGGCGTCGCTGTCGAACTTCGCCCGCGACGCCTTATACAGGCGGTTCAGCCCGGACATCGACGGGCCGGCATCGTCTGACTCGGCGCCTTCGTCGAGCTCGGTCGGGTGCTCGATGAGGTACTGGATGAGCATGCCGAACTGGGTGCCCCAGTCGCCGAGGTGGTTGCGCCGGATGACCTTCTCGCCGGTGAACTCGAGGGCGCGCACGAGCGCGTCCCCGATGATCGTGGAGCGCAGGTGGCCGACGTGCATCTCCTTGGCGATGTTCGGCTGGCTGTAGTCGATCACGGTGACGCCGGGCTCGGCATTGCTGCCCACGCCGAGTCGGGCGTCGGCTGCGCGGGCGGCCAGCCGTTCGAGGATGGCGGCGTCGGTGACGGTGACGTTGATGAAGCCGGGCCCGGAGACCTCCAGGTACGCGATCACCTGGTCAGAGCCGAGGTTCTCGAGCACGCGCGCGGCGACCTCGCGAGGGTTGGTCTGCAGCGGCTTGGCCAGGCTCATGATGCCGTTGGCCTGGAAGTCGGCGCGGTCGCTTCGTCGCAGCTGGGGGTCGCTGTCCGCGGCGTCGGGAAACGCGGTGGAGATCGCCTGTGCGAAGCGCTCGCGCAGCGCGTCGGCGATGGAGAGGACCGTGGCCATAGGACGAAGGGTCGCTTCCGTGCGTTGGGACCGCGTGTCGTCAGCTGCATGGCAGCGCTTGCGCGGTGAAGTTGCCTCCGAGCATCCCACGTTGGCGCCGACCCGAGCACTGATTTTCCCTCGGCGCGATTCGTCCATCGGGCTGTAGGTTACTGAACCTCACCATGCGGGGTCGCCTGGTGGTAGCACAGCGACCAGCCCAGCCCGTCCGCGCGCCGACGCCAGATTGAACTTCGGCGTGCACACCGACCAGATCTGACTGTCTGGCACGTCAAGTGCACGATTCCTGGGGCAAGCAGGCTCCCGGCCATCTCCGACGCGGTGTAGGGATCGGAGCTGGATCCCGGGAGATCCGGAAGAGCTGCGAGCATCTCCTCGCGCCCCCACCGCTTGACTGCCTGCCCCGCGCCTGCTGGCCGACGCCCGAGGAATCCCCGCCGCGACCGCAACTGAAAAACCCCGTTGCCCTGCCTGGCATACGCCCGCTTCCATGGCCTGATGGAGACGACAACTCCCCCTGCCCTGAGCGACTTTCGTCGCGACGGCTACTGCGTGGTCCCCGACGTCCTCACCGCGGGGCAAGTCAGCAGCTGGCGCTCGGTGCTCCGCCGGCGCCTTTCGGCCCAGCCGCCGGAGCCTGACCGCACCGGCCCGTACTTCCTGTGGCCCGCGCTTGCCACCGACGCCGAGCTGCGTGCCCTCTACGAGGACAGCGACGTCGCCGACACCATCCGCCCGTTTCTGCGCCCCGGGCTGGGCTTCCCGACACCCGACGTCGCGCAGCTGGCATTCACCCTGCCACCGCACCCGCACCACCCCGGTGCCCCGCACATCGACGGCCTCACCCCCACCGAGGACGACGGCCGCCCCGGCACCTTCACCGTCCTGGCCGGCCTGCTGCTGACCGACCAGAGTCTGCGCGACCGCGGCAACCTGTGGGTCTGGCCGGGTACCCATCTGCGCACCGGTGCTTGGCTCCGCGAGCATGGGGCGGACGCGCTACGGGGCGCCGTCCCCTATCCGCCCGTCGACCTGCCCGAGCCGCTCCAGGTCACCGGACCCGTCGGCAGTCTGGTCCTTGTGCACTACCTCCTCGCGCACAACATCGGCGGGCACTTCGGCACCGCCTCCGACGAACGGCGGGAGACCGTGTACTTCCGGCTCCGCGCCGACGGCCACCGCGAGCGCTGGCGCGAGGCGGTCGCCGACCCGCTGCTGGAGTTCACCGCGCCATCCCTTGATCCCGGCGCCGGCGGCGTCATGGACGGCGGGCGGTGATCTCTTCCGTGCGGATGGCCTCCTCGAACACGCCCGTCGGTTCGAAGGACGGCAGGGCCTCGCGTATGTCGCTCACTAACACCTTCGCGTCCTGGCCGAGTTGGTGCGGGCTGCTGTAGCTGCAGGAGGTGCATGCTGGCCAGTTCTTCCACCGAGCGGGCCAGCGCGTCCTGGTGCCGCTCGGCCGGGTGTGTGTAGGCCGCGACCGACGCAGCGCTCGTCGCCGAGGTGGCGCACCCGGATCTCGGCGATCCCTTCCAGCCTTGGGGGGATCGAGGTCGCTGGGTGCGCTGCCGGAGACCAGGCGCTCGCTTACCAGCCGGCCTTTGCCGCTGGCTCGTCAACGTGGCCTCCGGCGAAGCTTTCGCCCCCCAGGGGGGCTCCCTTCACCACCGACGGGCCGATGGCTGCGGGTCGCGAGAAGCTGGTTGTAGGCACCACGCCGTAGCGCGCTCCTCTTGCCATGGATTCTCCGCCCGAGGTGATCTCGCTCGGCGACCTGACCCTGCGGGCCTTCGATCGCGACGCGGACCTACCCGAGTTGTTCAAGGTCATCAGCGAGTCGCGGGAGCACCTCCGGCCGTGGATGCCGTGGGCCGCAGATCACGGCATCGACGCCACACGCGACTTCCTGCGTCGCCGTGCCGAGCGGTGGACCAAGCGCGAAGCGTTCACCTACGCGATCGTGGTCGACGGGATGATCGTGGGAGCGTGTCAGCTGTTCCGTCGCAGCCCGTCAGAGCGGACCTTAGAAATCGGGTACTGGCTCCACCCCGACACCACCGGGCGCGGGCTGGCGACCCGGGCCACCCAGGCCCTGGTCCGCGAGGCGTTCCTCCTCCCGGTTGTCGACTGTGTCGAGATCGTCCACGACCTGGCCAACCGGACCAGCGGCGCCGTACCGGCCCGGCTCGGTTTCACCGAAGGCCCGCGCCGACCCGCCGAGCGCGTTGCTCCCGGCGAAACCGGTGTGGACCAGGTCTGGAGATTGTCCCGATAGCAGGCCAAGGCATAGGGAAGTGATTCCCCGTGGGCACCGCCGTCCACCCGGCCGACCGCCGAAGCCACGGGGAACGCGGCCCAGTCGGTCGATCCGGAGCGGAGCCGGCGCCTTCGGGCGGCGAGCAGCACACCCTAAGCGCGCAAGTGATCGATGCTCTCGTCGCCGGGGCCCAAGTTGGCGGCGAGGACTGCCCTCAGCCGCACGCCCGCGGGCTCCTCGGCAACCCGATTTGACGACCAGGCTCGGCTTCACCGAGCCGTGTCGGCGTGCCAAGCGGGCTCGCACATACCAGGGCCGGCGTGGGAAGCGGTTGCCGCCCGGCGGCAAGCCAAGATGCCCTCGCATCCCACTGGAAGCCGCCCCAGGTGGCCCGTGAGGCTTCCACTGTGCGGCGGCCGGCCGTTTTCAGGCGGCATGCACTCGACCACCAGCCGCTCCGTCGGAGATCACGAGACCGAGCTTGAGCGCCACCGGGGCGCTGGCCACCCGGTACACACGGCCATCACGCTCAACGGGGACTGGGTAGTCGCCTCGTCGCGCCAGTTCGTAGCCGCGGCTGTGGCCGAGACACAACGCCCGGTTCGCGGTTGCGAGGCTGATCACGGTCGGAAGTTCAAACAACTCGGCGATGGTCATGCGAGGACGGATCCGGTCGCCGAAGCGCTGCGCCATGAGTAGCTCCAATGAAGGCAGGAGAGCGTTCCCTTTCGGAGAACACCTTGCCATATGTTCCACTTCGGAGCGAGATCCATGGAGTACTGTTCTCATATGGATCAGAAAGAATGGGCTGCCGCCGTGAACGCAGCCATCGCCGACGAGGTCAAGCGGCGGCGCTCCGAGTTGGGGATGTCCGCCGAGGCGCTGGCCGCGCGCTGCGCGGAACTGGGCTATCCGCTGAGCAGGCAGGTGATCGCCAAGCTTGAGTCCGGAAGCCGCAACGGCCCCACGCCAGCCGAACTCCTCGTACTGGCAAGGGCGTTGCAGATGCCCGCAGTCGCACTCGTCCTGCCTCTGCGGCAAGGTCCGACCACCCGGCCGACGCCCTTGCTCGAATCCTCACCCTGGGAGGCCGTCGCGTGGTTCACGGGCGAGGACCGCGACGCCACCGCAAACGCTCCGGCCGGATCCCCCCAGGGCGCGCTCGACGCGTTCCGACGCCATGACCGGCTCCTCCGCACGGCGCTGATCTCCACCAGGATGGCCGACGAACGCCGCAGGGACGCCCAGCTGGCGGCCCCAGAGGACTACGAGCGGTCCAGCGCCGCCGCCACGCAACTGGAGCAGGTGGCCCAGAGGGACCGCAGTGACCTCCTTGCCGCCCGCCGGGCACTCCGCGAGCAGGGGCTCTTCCCCCCTCCCCTGCCCGACGATCTCACCCACGTCGACCCCGAGCCGGCCTAACCAGCGGCGCTCACTGCCGGGCCGACCGCCCGTTCTTCACGGCCTCCGAGACGGCATCCGCCTGCCAGCTTCCGTCCGTCCCGGAGACCCGACCTTCCAGCCATCGACCGGAGAAGGCCGACACCATAATGCCGCACGCCTCCACACTGACCGCCCGGCCCACCACGCACACGGTCCGCGCCACCCGCACACCCACGACCGCCTCCCTGTGCATCTGCGCGGACGCGGGCACGCCCAGCCTCCTTTACACCCCGACGGAGGCCGCGAAGGTTCTCAAGGTCAGCACCCAGACGCTCCGCCGCTGGCGCACCCAGCAGCCGCCCGAGGGGCCCGCCTACATACGCATCGGTGCCCGCATCTCCTACCGCCACCAGGACCTGGCCGACTACCTGGCCAGCCGCCGCGTCGTGCCGGGGGCTGCCGCGTGATGGGCGCGCCCGAGCGCATCGACGCTCCGATCGGCGTCAAGATCTCCACCGACATCGAGTACCGGCCGGACCGTCCGACGCCCTACCGCGCACGCGTGCGCTGGGTGGACCCGTCCGACCCGACCAGGCGCCCCTCGCGCTCCGCCACGTTCTCCACCGAGGTGGAGGCCCAGGAGTGGCTCGACCGCATCGCCAAGGCATCCGGCCGCGGCGTCAGCGTCGCACTGGCCACCACCGAGCTCGGCAACTACGGCGACTCCGTCATGGACCTCGCCATGCGAGGCCTGGAGCTCAAGACCCACGACCCCTACCTGGCCGGCTGGCGCCTTCGGGTGAAGCCCACCGTCGGCCACCTGCAGATCGCCGGCATCACGGCCGGCATCGCCGACCGGGCCCTCAACTCCTGGATCACCGACGGCGCCAGTATCTCCACCCTGAAGAACACCATCGCGGTGTGGGTGCGGGTCATGGAGCAGGCGATCCGCGACGGCATCATCGAGATCAATCCCGCTCGCCTCCACGGCTGGCAGAAGCTGATCAAGAGGGCCGAGGATGAGGAGTTCGAACCGCGCGGCCTGGCCCTGCGCGACTGGGACATGCTCGACCGCCTCGCCGAGGCTCTCGTCGAGGCCTCCTTCGGCAAGTTCGAAGGCTGGGGCGACATCGTCCGCTTCGCCGGCGGCACCGGCGCCCGCATCGGCGAGGTCTCCGGCGTCCGCGCAGGCGACATCGACACCGACAACTGGATCTGGAGGGTCTGCCGACAGACCACACCAGGCCCCGGTGGCCTCATCGACAAGGGCACCAAAGGCAAACGCGCCCGCCTCGCCCCCATCATCCCCGAGCTTCGCCCGAACATCGCCTGGCGCATATCCCGCGTCGGCGGCCGGCCCGATGCCCGGCTGTTCACCGGCCCGCGCGGTGGCCGGGTCACCACCGCGATCCTGCGCGACGCCACCCACTGGGACGACGTCGTCGTCGCGCTCGGCTACGAGTATCTGCGCCGACACGACCTGCGCCACACCGCCCTGACCTGGTTCGCTGACGCCGGCGTCCCGCCCCACGTCCTCATGCGCATCGCCGGTCACGGCCAGCTCACCACCACCCAGCGCTACCTCCACCCCGACCTGCGCTCCATCGAGCGAGCCGGAGCCCAGCTGATGACGTACATCAATGCCACCCGCGGCTTGCCCGGCCCCAAGGTCGAGGTCGAGCAGATCCGCCGGCTCGCCCTGGCCTCCTGAAACACGCCGCTGAGTGAGCTTTGGTGGTCGTCTCCGTTCGCCGTCTACTCGGAGACGACCACCATGCGTCACAGGTCTTCGACATTGGGGCGCCCAGAGCACCGTCCGACAGGCTGTTGGCGCCATTCGCTAACCTGCAAGCATGCCCCTCAGCCCGCGCAGCTACCGCCTGGACCTTGGCAGAGTCCTCGACGCCGACGTGCCTCTCGGCCCCTTGGAGAACATGCCGCTGGTCTGCTTCACGGCCTCTTCCAGGAGCGGGAAGCTCCACGGGGAGGAGAACTGCGGCTCGCTCCGTTCCTCCCGCGCCGTCGAAGCGGTGACGTTGAGACTGGGTGAGGCGGTAGGGCGGTTGTGCGGCACATGTTCTTGGCAGATGCCGTCCGATACTCCGCTCGTCGCGTTCGCCAACTCGGTCCGAGCGGTGCTGCAGGCGACCTCGTACACCGGCCAGGCCCCTTCGCCTGACGTGGACTTCACCCCCTCCGACGAAGCTGACGCCGCTGCCGCACTCGCTCAGGGCGACTACCCCCCGAAGGACGAGCACGACCAGGCGGAGTCAGACCGGTACGAGCATGCTCGATTCATCCGTGAGCGTCACTACGGGCACTGGCGCCACCTCCACAGTTCCATGCTGGAGAGCAACTCCGCCGTGGCGGCCCATCCTTGGCTCGCAGCATGGGCGAAGCCGATCCAGGACGCGCTCGCAACCGTGATCGAGTCCGAGCGGCGCGCCTTCGCCGCGCTGTTGCGCCCCGACGCCTTGCTCGATTCCGCAGCCGTTCCCCAACTTGAGGCACCATCCGGTCTTGCTTCGGAGGAAGGCTTCATAGGTCTGGGAGCTCAGGCCGTGCTGGCGCTACGCAGGGCCTGGTCAGGCTGGGCCGACGCCGCCGCCCGCTCGTGGCTGGCGCTTGAGGGCGACCGCTCCTCCGCGTCGCTGGTCTTGCACGAAGCCTTCGGCCGGCGCCGCAAGGGCCGCGACGAGGCATACGCGGCGCTCGACGAGCTGGTCAGGTCCTGGTGCGCGGAGGCCCGCTCGGTGGTCGCCACGTACAAGGCGGCGCCCCGCCGGCTGGTCGCCGTATCGGTTCCGCCCACATCGTTCGACAGCTACCACGGCCACAGCCGGGATCCGCTATGCCAGTGGGAAGCGGGGGTCATCGCCACGTACCAGGTAGCCGCGAACTGGCCAGCCGGGACGGTGGCTCTGCTCGTCCCGCAACTGATCGCTGAGCGGCTCGCTTCCGACACTGATATCGCCATGTCCGTCACGTCGCTGGACACCGAGGAGACGGGGCTACCGCTCGACACTCTGCTCGTACAGCAGGGCCATCCGACAGATCGTTAAGTAGTGGCGGACACCCAACCGAGATCGGCGCACAGGCGGCAATGAACGGCAGGCCTCCGGCCAGCAGGTGGCCGGAGGCCGCCTGCCGTGTTCTTCGGGCCCGGTCCTACTCCGGCTCGCCAAGCTGGCGCCCAGAGGCACCACCGCGACGCCGTTCTTCCGCCAGCCGCACAAGCTCCTCCAGACGCTCCTGGGTCATGTCCTCATTCCACACTGGCAGGTTCACGGTCGAGAGCCACGGTCCGACCGTGCGGGAGCCGCCGCCGAGGTGGGCATACGCGCGGACTTGGGTTGGCACGCGCAGCGTCTGCACCATGATCTCCTTAATGCTGCCCCCTACTGTAGGGATGTCAGCCAGCCACACGCTGTTCGCCTGGGGAAGCAGCCTGCTCGGCGGACACACGACGGGGTTACCCGCCACGAACTGGTAGGAGGCTGGCGCGTCCCAGTCGATGTCCAGGTCGATGCCTACGGCATCGACGTCGAAGGGCAGGGCGCCGGCATTGGTCACCCGCACGCCGAGAAACCGTCCGAGCTCCGGCCGATTCAGGAACCTAGTTCCCGCCAGCGCCTCGACCGGCACCTGGGTCATGCCCCGCTCATCGAGCAGAATCCCAAGGAGGTCGATGCCGGCCACCGGCGTCGTGAGCGCGGCGACGATCTGCTGTACCTGATCGTCGGTCAATACGAGGGTGTGGCGCTCACCCAACTGGGCGATCTGGGCCTTCTTCCAGGCGAGTAGCTCCTCGATTGTGTACGCGTCGGGGTGGTCGTCGACCTGCTTGTGGTGGGGGAAGCACAGGAGCAGGAGGTTCTCCTCGCCGTTGACGTCGTCGTACCCGGGAACGTGACGAGGTCCGCCGGCGTTCTCGGCCCGGATATGGGCGATCTGGGAGTTGAGACTGAGGCGACCGCGGTGCTCCGTGACAAGCGGCTGTCGGCAGGTCGTCTCGTAGGCGCAGTACTGCGCCCGGCCGTAGAGAAGCTTGCACAGTTTAGGGCCGGGCTTGAAGGTGCTCATATCGACGAGCGTAGGCGAGCCCCGGCAGCACCGTCACTAAACGCCCATCGACTTGCAGCCCCGATGAAACCCGTTGTGCCAGCGGTGAGTTCGGCGCGGGATTGTCAGTGGGGACGCCGAGAATCTGCGGGTGGCCATCGAACCAGCGGAAGCTGGCGAGTCCGAGATGCTCGCCGCCGCCCTGCACACGTATCTGTCCCAGACAGGCTTCGCCTTCACCGACCTGACCGGTGCGCAGGCAACCCGGCTAATCACCCTTGCGGTGACGGAGTGGGCGGTGTCCTCTGGCTGGAGACCAATGTGGGAGGCCCCGATGCGCTACATCGACCCGCCTCGCCAGCGCACTGGAGGCTGCCGCACCTACTGGTATCCTCCCTGGTCGGCCTATCTGGACCTGCGCTTCCTCCGCGACGACGGCCCTCCGATTGCCGTGGAGATCGATCGTACGGACGACAGCACCGCGGTGGACAAGCTCCGCGACGAAGCCCTTCGTGGACACCCCGCGTTATGGATCCGCTGGCACGGAGCAGTTCGCGCTGAACTCCCGGTCGGCGTCGCCCGTCTGCGCCTGCCAACACGATCCAACCGGCCACCCGCAAGGTATTCACTGGCGCCGATTGGCGCAGAGCCGGCCGTCACGTTCGGCGGCCCCGTCACTTTGGATGCCCAGGCAGATGCCCACCAGCGGGACCAACAGCGCATCATTGAGGAGAAGCGTGTCGCTGCCCTTCCTCGTCCGCGAGGTCCGATCCGGTAGCAGGGGTTCGGCAGGCTCCTCGGCTGCCGACCCACACCGCGGCCTTCGGCGTGCCCCAGGCATCGTCCCGTCGCTGAACTGAACGGACGCCCGGAACGTTCACAACGGCCCGCTCCACATGTCCAGGCCGCCAGCCGGCACCCGACGTCCTGCGACTCCGGGCGACGGTCGGGGCCGCAGGACGCAGTGCACCGCGCCTGTCTGCGTCACCAGAGCTTGTCGATCTCCCCTGGATACAGCTCGATGCGGGTGTCATGGAATGATGCCTGGACGTCCTGGCATCTGAGCGAGAAGAAACAGGCCATGGTGACCTTGTCGAAGCCGGGCTGGTCGCTGGGGAAGGGGGCCTGCGGTGTTCCCCCGATCAGCACTGCGCCGGGAATCACGTGCCAGCCCGCACTCTCGTAGAACGCCTGGAGTGGGCGGTCGCAGGTGAACAACCCCAGATCCAGTCTCCGGGCGGCCATCACCTCCCTTGCCGCCGCCACCAGGCGTCGACCGTACCCGTGACCACGCGCCTTCCGTCGCGTCACCACCGTGCTCAGCCCACCAGCGGCATAGCGCCCGCCCGCATGGGCGATCTCCTTGGACAGGATGTCCAGCGCGGCCAGCACTGTCCCTCCGTCCACGAGCAGCATCGACGACGGGTTCAACGAAGGATCATGGACCGGTGCGCCGGCAGCGACCACCGAGTCACCCTCGGACGGCCACGCCTGCTCCTGGATCTCCCGCACCTGTACGCGCAAGTCGAACGGGGTAGCCTCTTCGGGGAACGACAAGATCTGCACGCGCTGATTCTGGTCACCCAGCACGAGAACGCAAGCGGTTTCCACCACCGCTGGGGTGTGTCTCGCGGATCTCCGCCAGGTCCGCGGAGATCCACAAGACACGCCTAGCCCTTCAGCCCGACGAACGGCGGAACTGTGCGGGCTGCTTGAGCCACAGGCTCCGCCGCGTGCACCGTTCATGGCCGCTGACGGGGCCGCGCGGCTCGGTGTGAGCAGGGTGCCGGGCGGCAACCGGGGGTGCATCTACAGTGCAGGCTGCCTGCGATCGGGTCTTCGCGCTCTCGGGCCCGGCGCGCCGTGATCGTCCTGCGGGCGGCCCGACACCGTCGAACCTGGTCTCGGCGGCACCGGCCCGTGAACGGGGACGGACAATCGGGGGTCCGATGACCGGTTTTCACGTCAAGCCAGCGGGCATGATCCTCTCCTCCGCCGGGTTCACCGACCTGCACAACACGGCTGCTCAGCTCTACCGCAGCCTCGTCTTTTCTCGATGGACGACGTCAGGGAATGGCCGGTGACGGCGGTGCCGGCAAGAGCTCGCCGCCACGTACGATCCTGCGGCGCAGAAAGGTCGTCGACGCGATGACGCATGTCATCTCGCCAACTCGACATCTTGGGTGATCACTGCCATCTGCCACCAAGATTCGGCGCATTATAGTCCAACTTCCACCCCATGAAAAACTTCTGACGATTCGTCACTCCAAAGAGTGACGACTGTCGGTGGGGGCTGCTTCGATGCGGACTGTCCGAGAGGTTAGTACCCGAGGAGGGTTCCATGAAGGCGCTGTACGAGCGGTTGGCTGAGGCGGCGAGCGGGCTGTCGGCGGACGGTGCAATCCGGGTTGTGGCCCAGTACGAGCCGGTGGCCGGTGTGGGGGCGCCGGTGGCGCCGCCGACCGTGAAGGTCAAGCAGAAGGAGGGCGACGGGCCGGGTCAGCTGTTCGAGGACCGGTGGGTTGGTGGGGAGGCTGTCAAGGTGGTGCTGCTGGACCAGCGGCAGTCGCAGGCGAACCGCTGTGAGACGGCCCTGTTGGAGGCCGTCGATCAGGGTGATGCGGTGGTGCCGCATCTGGCACTGCACGTGACCGCGGAAGGCCGGGCGCTTCGGATGACGAACCTGGACGCCCCGCACCGCTCCCGTGATGCCTACTTCCGGGACGCGGTGGACGAGGCCGGTGTGAAGTTCGACGAGACGGACACCGGGCAGGCACTGCGTGAGACAGGCACGGGGGACGTGCGGGCCTTCCTGGAGTCGGCGCCGTCGGACCTGGTGTTCGGCATCTGGGACTCGCACCGCAAGCGCCGGGTGCAGCTGAAGGTGCCGCGTACCTACACCTCGGAGATGGTGGGTCTGGATCCGCTGTCCGGGAAGCGGGCGGCGGGGCGCTTCGACAAGTGGAACTTCCCCGGAGACAACGTGGAGCTGACCGCCGACGGGTGGAAGCCGGTCGACGGCACGGGCAAGAAGGGCGGCAAGGGGAAGGCGCTCAAGGTGTCGGCGGTCGGGCACGGCATGATCCCGCCGGTCGAGGGCATGGGCGGGGTGACGGTCCGGGCGATCGAGCGGAACGCGACGCTGGCCTTGGCGGGCCTGAGGGCTCTGCGCTTCGGTGACGCGCCGAAGGAGTACGTGCGGGCGGCGAGGGCCCTGCTGGCGGCGCTGGCGCTGCTGGGGGACCGGCTGGCGTTCGCGGCGCCGGCGGTGCGGCTGCGGTCGGGCTGCGACCTGCTGCTGGTGTCGGAGCGGATCGAGTGGGTCGGCCGCGGGCGTGAGGGCGTGGCGGTGACGGAGCCGCTGGAGCTGGACACGGCGGCGCAGGCGCTGGAGCTGTTCGAGTTCGCGCGCTCGCGGGCCGAGGAGGCGGGCCTCAAGTGGTCGAAGGAGCCGGTGCGGCTGCGCCCGAACGCTCAGGTGCAGCAGGCGATCGAGCGCTCGTTCCGCCTGGAGGGCATCGGCGAGGCGGAAGGCGAGTAGAGCGTCATGCCTTTCCACATCTCGGTGGAGCTGCTGGAGCCGCTCTACCAGGCCACCGCCATGGACGGCGAGCGCGCGGAGTGGCCGCCCCACCCGGCCCGCCTGTTCTGCGCGCTGGTCGCGCACGCCGACCTCGAAGACGCCGCGCACCGGATGGCGCTGACCTGGCTGGAGGCGCAGGAGCCGCCCGTGGTCACGGTGCCGGCCAGGCCGCTGGAGGCGGAGCACCCGCGCGCAGCGTGGGTGGTGACCAACATCGTGGACCCGACCAACGCGACCCATACTCTGTTGCCGGGACGTACCGCCGGCGGTGTGCCGCGCAGGTGGGCGCAAAAGACGCTGTCCGGTACGCGGATGGTGTTCAGCTGGGCCGCGGAGCCCGGCGAGGAGCTCGCCCCGGTGCTGAAGGAACTGGCCTTGCGAGTGCCGTACTTCGGGCGATCGACCGGGGCCGGGCTGCTGGACGCCTGGTGCGGCCCCGACGAAGCCGACGACGAGTGGCGGCGGCGCTGGAGGCCTGCCGCCACCGGGGAGTACCCGAAGGGCTCGCGGCCGATCCGGATCCCCTACCGCGGGTATCTGGCCTGGCTGGAGGAGGCCTTCGAGGAGCAGCGGTCGTCCTGGAGCCAGTCGGTCACCCACCACTACCTCGATCCCGACCACACCGACCGGCCCGAAAGGCCGGTGGCGGATGGGCCGTTCGGTGATCTGCTGACGTTCTCGTTCGCCCCGGGCGTGGCGCTGGACCCGCGGTGGACGCTGGAACTGACCGGCCGGCTGCGGAGCACGGTGATGGGCACGTTGGAGGCGATGGGCCACGACGTCGAGGCGATGACCACGGTCCACGGCCACAAGAACAGCCCGGACGGCCCACGGCCGGTGGCCTACCTCGCGCTGCCGTTCGCCGGCCACCGCCACGCCGACGGGATGCTTCGCGGCCTCGGCATCGCCCTGCCCCGCGAGATGCCGAAACAGGACCGCAAGGCACTGCTCGCTGCCCTCCTTCGAAATGACGGGGGCTTGCGCTGGATCCGGTTCGAAGACGGGGAACTGCTGGACCTTGTACGGGTCAGTCCCGCCGACCACGACGAGTGGCCGCAGACCATCCAGCCGGGCACGTGGCAGGGGCCCTCGACGGTGTGGACCACGGTGCTGCCGATGGTCCTCGACCGCTTCCCCAAGAAGTACGAGCAAGGCGCGTGGGCGGACTCGGTCGCGACCAGTTGCGTCGCGGCCGGGCTGCCCGAACCCGCGCGGGTACAGGTCAGCCCGCGCGCCGGCCTCGTACCCGGGGCGCGCGGCGTGCACGGGTTCCCGGTCCGCCGCAAGGACGGAGAGCGGCCGCTGCCGAGCTGCCACGTGCGTCTGACCTTCCCGGTGCCGGTGACGGGACCGGTGGTTTTGGGCAGCAAGCGAAACTTCGGCCTGGGCCTGTGTCGCCCGGAACCCGGTTTTGAGGAGGACGACCAGTGACGGGCACCGAGCGGCTGCCGGCGATCGATGCGGCCGAGTTCCCGGACTTCTTCCGGGAGGTTCACCACCACACCCACTGCCCCGACGGGGCCGCGACTACGGTGTGCGCCGGGTGCGAGGGCTGGGCTCCGTTCCCGTGGCAGAGCGCCTACCTGGACTCCGTGGCGGGCGGCGCGGACTGGCCCGACCTCGACGTCCCCACCGCGCTGGGCAAGACCACGTTCATCGACATCTGGCTCTTCCTCCTCGCTTGGGAACACGCCCGCGGGCAGGCTCGCGCGCACCGGAAGGTGCCGCTACGGCTGTTCTTCTGCGTCGACCGGCGCCTGGTAGTCGACCAGGCCCACCAACACGCCACGGAACTGGCCGCGGCGCTCCCCGGGGCGCCGGCCGGTTCGGTGCGGGCAAGGGTGGCCACATCGCTTCGTGACCTCGGCGGCGGAGCGTTGCCGCTGGAGGTGGTGCGGATGCGCGGTGGCACCCGCTGGGAGTCGAACTGGGTGCGCAGTCCGGCCCAGCCGCTGGTGGTGACCTCGACCGTGGACCAGTTCGGCAGCCGCCTGCTGTTCCGCGGCTACCACACCTCCCCGCAGCGCGCTCCGATCGACGCCGCCCTGACCGGGCACGACGCCCTGCTTGCCCTGGACGAGGCCCACCTGTCGAAGGCCCTGCTCGCGACCGCCGCCGACACCGTGTTCTACCAGCAGACGGCGGTGCGCGGGGAGTTGGCGGCCCGGGCGCTTCGGGTGGTGAGTCTGTCGGCGACCAGTGCCACCAGCGGCCGTTCCCGCCTGGGCATCGGTGAAGACGACCGCAACCACCCGATCGCCGGCCGGCGGATCGCGGCCAAGCGCCACGTGACGCTGCTGGACGCCAGCGGCTGGTCCAAGAAGCCCGCCGAGGCGTTCGCCCTCGCGGCCGAGACCGGCCTGGATGCCGTCCTGCCCGTCCTGCGGCTGCCCGCGGTAGCGGTGATCGCCAACACCATCTCCCACGCCCGCGCCGCCCACGAAGCGCTGGCTCGGCGCACCGACGTGGACGTGCTGCTGCTGACCGGCCGCTGCCGGCCCGCGGAGCGCGACCTGCTTGTCACCGGCCCGCTGGCCGAACTCCTCGACGGCATCGACCCCAGCCGCGAGCGCCCCCTCGTCGTGATCAGCACCCAGACCCTCGAAGTGGGAATCGACTGCACCTTCGGGGCGATGGTCAGCGAATGCGGCGACTGGGCCTCCGCCCTGCAACGCCTCGGACGCCTCGACCGCCGCGGCGAACTCGGCCCCGCGCCCGCGATCCTCGTACGCACCCACAACCCCGAGGACCCCGACCGCCTCCCCGTCTACGGCCCGGCCGCCGCCAACACCTGGCAGTGGCTCACCCAGCACACCACGCCGTACGACAGCCAGGACCCTGCCGAGCTGACCCCCCACCTCCTCGACGGCCTGGTCCTCAACCCCGCCACCCTGCCCGGCCTGCTGGACGGCACCGACACCGCACCGCTCACCCGGGCCGGCGAACACATCCCCCCGGTCGAGCAGGTACGCCTGGGCGCCTTCGCCCGCACCAGCCCCATCCCCGTCCCCGACGAATCCCCCGCCCCCTTCCTCCATGGCCTGGACACCGGTCAGCCCGAAGTCCAACTCCTGTGGCGCGCCGACCTCCCCACCGACACCACCGACCCCGAGACCCTCGCCGAGCACGTCCGCGCCACCCCCGTCCACACCGCCGAAACCCTCGCCCTGCCTCTGGCCACAGTGCGCCGCTTCCTCACCGAACCCCGCGCGACCCCCGACACCAGCGACCTCGAAGGCCCCGACGCCGACACCACCCCCGAACCCCGCAACCCACCCACCCGCCTGCGCACCACCGTCCTCCAACGCGAGACCGACGGCACCTGGACCACCCCGCGCGCCACCGGGGACCTGAAACCCGGCGCCACCCTCGTCCTGCCCACCACAGCCGGCGGCCACGACGCCTACGGCTGGACCGCCAACCCCGACACCCTCGTCCCCGACCTCGGCGACCACCCCACCGACAACACCCGCACCCCACTGCGCCTCGACGCAGCCGTCCTGGCCAGCACCACCGGCGCCGCCCCCGAGCAGTTCACCCCGATCATCAAGCAGGCCCACACCGACCTCACCGCAGACCCCAGCGACCCGGACGCCTTGAGCACGACCGACGCGATCCGTACCGCGATCACCCGGCTGCTCGCCGCCCTGCCCACCGACACCCCACCTGACGGCCACTCCCGGCACACCCCGGTACTGCGCCGGCGCCTGGAGACCCTGCTGGAGGTCGCCGACTGGCGCACCGGCCGGGAGGCAGCGGCCGGGGTAGTGCTGATCGACCACGGTGGCCCGGGCCGGATCGTCCTCGTTCCGCCCCGGCTCATCGACGCCAGCCGCTACCGGATCGCCGTCGACGACGAGGACCCGGACAGCAGCAGCCTCACCCGCGCCGTCACCCTCAAGCACCACCACCAGGCCGTCGGCGAACGCGCCCGCGACTTCGCCCGGGCCATCGGGCTGCCCGACGACCTAGTCGACGCCGTCGAGCTGGCGGCCCGGGCCCACGACTGCGGAAAGGACCACCCGCGGTTCCAGTGCATGCTCTGCTCCGGTGACCGCCTGCTCGCCGAATCCCTGCCCGAACCCCTCGCCAAGTCCGGCATGGACCCCGCCGACCGCACCGCCCGCCGACGCGCCGCCCGGCTGGCCAACTGGTCCAAGGACCTGCGCCACGAAGCCCTCAGCGCCGCCGCCGTACAGGCATGGCTCGCCACCGACCCCGCAGCCGCCCAAGGCATCGACCACGACCTCGTTACCCACCTCGTCGCCGCCCACCACGGCTACGCCCGTCCGATGCTGCCCGCGTTCGCCGACCCCGAGCCCGTCCTCGTCGAGTGCACCATGCCCGACGACACCACTATCACGGTCTCCAGCACGGTGATCGGCACCGACTGGAACGGCCCGGACCGCTTCGACGCGCTGAACCAGCGCTACGGCTTCTGGGGCCTGGCCCTCCTCGAGACGGTCCTGCGTCTCGCCGACATCGCCTGCTCCGAAGAAGGCAACTGACGTGCACCAGCTCGAACTGCCCGCACTGCGCGCCGACGACCCGCTCGGCTTCCTCGCCGCCCTTGGCGTCCTCGAACTCACCACGGCCGTCCTGCCCGCAAAGCCCCGCCTCCACTGGAAGGGCCCGGCCGGAGCAGCCGTCCTCACCACCGGCCAGCCCCTCGCCCTCGACACCCTCACGGAGCTCCTCACCAGCCATCTCCCGCCCAAGCCCGCCCAACGGAGCAAGAAGAAGGTCAACGGGGCGGAACCCGAGAACCCGGCAGCCGCTGTCGACCCGCTCCCGTACGCCCCAGGCCTGCTGACCATCCCCCGGGACGACGACCCCACGGCACGCAACGACGCTCTGCGGATGCGTCTCGACGCCAACCACGACCTCCTGCGCCGACTCGCCCGGGCCGAACGAGAAGACGGCAGCCGCCTGGCCCGCTGGCTGGCCGCGCTTACCAACAGCATGTGCTTCCGGGAGTTCACGCCCGACACCAAAACTGGGGGCTCCGGGAACACGGTGGTACGCCGCACTCGCACCACCCCGCTGATCGCCACCAGCGGACGCATGACCCTGGCCATCGTGGTGCAGAAGGCCGTCGAAGGATGCCACGAGGATCCCCTGCAGATCCGGTCCGCCCTGACCGGCTGGCGCCGCGTCCCCGAGTACGCGCCGGCCAATCTGGACTACCGCGCCCTCGGTGACGCCCACACTAATCCCGAAGGCGAGGCCTACCAGCGCGGCGCCCCCGGCCCCACCTGGCTCGCCCTCCACGCCCTCGGTACCTTCCGCCTCACCGCCATCGGCCGAACAGAAGCCGCCACCAGCTGGGAGACCACCGACGGCGGCGCGCTGCGCTGGCCGGCTTGGACACCACCACTCACGACCACCGCCGTCACCGTCCTGCTCGAACACCCCGCCGTCCGAGCTCCCGAACCTGGCGCGAGCCGCAATGCCAGAATGCTGACCAACCTCGGCGTCACCGCCCTCTACACCGCACCTCGAACAGGCACATCGAAGTACGCCAGCCCCCTCGCCGCAGGTCGTCCCCTCTGGCCCTGAACCCCACCGCCGGTCACCCGCACGAACCCGGACCTTGACAACTGCACAACGCCGATCGCCCCCACCGACGTCACGACAACCCCGACTTCGGAACCACAAGCGCGCCACGAAACCCCCGGCGCACACCCAAGCAAGATGTCTGAAGTGGGCAGAAAAGTCACCGCACTTGCTCGGCGATCAGATCATTCACCGAACAATCAGCAGCCCAGATACCGTTGCTCCCCGCGTCATCGGCGCGGCACCATCGCAGCAAGCTCTGCTACCGGCTGATCTGGCTCCTCGACAAGCTCCTCCGCACCTCACGGGTGCGGCATCATCGCAGCATGTCCGCCCACGCCGCATCCGAGATGCGGTAGCGGCTTCCTCCGCACTTCACCGGTGCGGCACCATCGCAGCACGAACCCGGATTCGTTACCGGTGGGCTGCACGCAGTCGCTCCGCACCACATCGGTGCGGCACCATCACAGCATCGTGGCAGTCATGGAGACGCGCTTGTACTAGGGAACTTCCTCCCTACCTCCCTGGTGCGGCACCATCGCAGCGAGGATGTGATGATCCCCTACTTCGACTGGTTGGGGTCGCCCTGCACCATCCCAGTGTGGCACCATCGCAGCTCGCAGATGCGTTACAAGGACGCTTTCCGCGAGGTCATCGCTCCGCACCATCCGGGTGCGGCACCATCGCAGCGCGGTGGTCGCGGACAAGCTGTCATCCGAGAACGCGCGTCGCTCCGCACCATCCAGGTGCGGCAGCATCGCAGCATCGACCGCCGACGGCCCATCGCCCGCTGAATGGCGTGTCGCTCCGCACCTCGCCGGTGCGGCACCATCGCAGCCAGCTGACGACGCCGGCGCAGCAGGACGCCCTTGCCGGCGCCTACGCACCACTCTGGTGCGGCTCCATCGCGGCAAGAAGTCCATCATGCGCGAGATCGTCGAGCGCGGCGCTTCCACAGGACTTCGGTGCGGCACCATCGCAGCTTCGTCGAGATCGGCTGGCGCGTCGGCCCCGCCTGTCGCTCCGCACCTTGCCGGTGCGGCACCATCGCAGCGTCAGGACGCTGAGGATGCCGTCGTCGGCGACGAGGCTCCTCCGCACCTCGCCGGTGCGGCACCATCGCAGCACCGCGGCCAGCTTCGCCCAGCACCTGTCCCGTGAGCTCCTCCGCACCACTTCGGTGCGGCACCATCGCAGCTCCGCCCCCAAGTCGTGGTCGGTCCTGCACGCCTCAGCTCCTCCGCACCTCGCCGGTGCGGCACCATCCCAGCGTTTACGCTGCCCGCGTTGTACGCGAGGTGCACCTGACTCCTCCGCACCATCCCCGGTGCGGCACCATCGCAGCGTCCAGGGGACGCACTGAACGCCGGCCTCCGGGCTCGTACCTCCGCACCACTTCGGTGCGGCACCATCGCAGCCAGACCGCGGCCTGCTTGACCACGTCGCCGGGCTTCGGTCACCTCCGCACTACCTCGGTGCGCCTCCATCCCAGCTGGCTGATCAGGGTCAGGCGCGTACCGAAGAGAGCGAGTGCCTCCGCGCCACTTCGGCGCGGCATCATCGCAGCGCCACCACCATCGTCAACCCCGGCACCGGCCCGGGTGGCGCCTCCACACCGCTTCGGTACGGCACCATCGCAGCTGGGGTACGAGGACAAGGGCGAGGCGTTCGAGGAGGTCACTCCGTACCATCCCGGTGCGCCACCATCGCAGCCTCGCGGGCACGACCGTCACCGGCACGGTGGTCACCCGTCGCTCCGTACCATCTCGGTGCGGCACCATCGCAGCCACCCCGAGCGCAGACCACTGCTGCTGAGGGTCTGGTCGCTCCGCACCGCCCCGGTGCGGCACCATCGCAGCGGTAGCCCCTTTCGCGATGACTTCCTTGGCGGCTCATCGCTCCGCACCACTCCGGCGCGGCTCCATCGCAGTGACGGGGTCGTCCACGACCAGAACGACGGATGGCGCGACGTATCCGCACCTCACCGGTGCGGCTCCATCGCAGCAGGTCGAGGCCGGTGGCGGTGCCGGCCACTCCCGAGTGCGTTTCCGCACCTCACTGGTGCGGCTCCGTTGCAGCTTGAGGCCCTTGCAGCCCCAGATCCGGCCGGCTCCGGTGCCTCCGCACCGAACAAGTGCGGCGCCATCGCAGTACCCGAGCGACTTGGCCGGGCTGGGTCTCGATCAGCGTCGTTCCGAGTCTGAGGTCGACACGGCGCAGGCGGAGTTCCTTGGCGTGGGCTCCATCGAAGCAGTAGCAGCGGGTCCTTGAGCGTAAGGTGGCCGTCGCTCTTCCGCACCGCCCCGGTACGGCTCCGTCGAAGCTACCAGCCTGCGTTCAAGGCCCTCAGTCGCACGGACGGCGCCTCCGCACCTCACTAGTGCGGCAGCATCGCAGCATCATGGCGCGCGCCGCGTCGAACTGCTCGTGCGTCATACCTCCGCACCTCACAAGTGCGGCTCCATCGCAGCAGGTTGTTGCCCAGTCCGGCGAGCACCAGATAGGCGGCTCGCTCCGCACCATCCAAGTGCAGCACCATCGCAGCATCCAGTGCCGGAACCCGCGGATCGCCAGGATGGCGCCGTGCCTCCGCACCGAACAAGTGCGGCACCATCGCAGCCTCGGCTACATCGCGCGCGTGGGCCGGGCGCTCGCAACACGTCTCCGCACCTCACCGGTGCGGCACCATCGCGGCATCCCGGAGGTCGGCAGGATGTACCGGCTGCACGAGGTCGCTCCGCACCGTCCTGGTGCGGCACCATCGCAGCACCCGAGGGGGTAACGGATCAGTGCGCGTGCTCCCCACGTCGCTCCCGCACCGTCCCAGTACGGCACCATCACGGCGACCACGGGTCCGGCCAGCCCTCCAGAAGCGCGGGCTCCTCCACGTCTCTCCGGCGCGGCACCATCACAGCACCGGGCAGACCGGGACCACGACCTCCACGATCAGGTTCCTCCGCCCTCACCGGTGCGGCACCATCGCAGCTTGTGCGCGTGGAGCACGTGAGCGATCTTGGTGACGATCCTCTGCGCCTCTCCGGCGCGGCACCATCGCCGCAGGTCCTGCTGCTGCGCGCCGGCCACCATGTCGATGGTCCCTCCGCACGCCAGTGCTGCATCATCACAGCCCGTTGGCCAGGTGGAGCCGAACCCTCGGGTCGAGCAGTTCTTCCGCGTCTCTCCAGCGCGGCGCCATCGCAGCTTCCCGTGCCTGCCACCGTCGCTCGACAGAAGCGAAAGTTCCTCCGTACCTCACCGGTGCGGCTCCATCGCAGCGCCGAGCGCTTGCGGGTCCGCTCGTTCGGGTGGTGGTCGTGCCGCACCGTCCCGGTGCGGCACCATCGCAGGCTCACCGCACCGGCGGGCACCGTGCAGTTCGACACCGGCGCCTCCGCACGTCATTAGTGCGGCTCCATCCCAGCATGCACATGCCGTGGGCGTGGGCGTAGTCCATCACCTCCGCACTTCACCAGTGCGGCACCATCACAGCGTCTCCTTCACCCGCATGGCCTCGGCCTTGGCCTCGCCGCTCCGCACCGTCCCGGCGCGGCATCATCGACGCCTGGTGATCTGCAGCTGCACCGATCCGGGCAAGGGCATCCTCCGTACCTCGCCGGCGCGGCACGATCACAGCGTCCCTTCCTCCGGCGAGGTCGCGGGCTGGAAGGCGCCCCCTACGCACATCACCAGTGCGGCACCATCGCAGCTTCAAGGACATGTCCGACCTGTGCGGGCAGATCGAAGTTCCTCCGCACCTTGCCGGTGCGGCACCATCGCAGTATGGCGCACTCGTCCACGTCAACTAGGACGATCGCCGTCCTTCGACACCATCCCGGTGAGGCACTATCACAGCTCGGCGGTCATGTAGTACTTCGGCTCCTGAGCCACGGCCCCTCCGCACCGTCTCGGTGCCGCACCATCGCAGCAGCCTGGTCCTCAACATTTTCGAGAGCGTCAGTCCGGGTTCCTCCGCACCTCATCGGTGCGGCACCATCGCAGCCTAGGCCGGCCAGCGCCCCTTTGCGCCCTGGAGCAGTTCCTCCGTTACCCCACCGGAGCGACACCATCGAAGCTCGATCAGCCCGGCGTGGCTACCGAGGTTAGCGATCCCCCTCCGCAACCGGTGCGGCACCATCGCAGCAATCCCGGCGGCTACCTCTCGAAGCTGCTCCGGAATGTCCCTCCGCACGTCACCGGTGCGGCACCATCGCGGGACGGCCACGGGTCATTGCCCGAGAACCGGGAACTTCACCCCGCTCTTGGCCGCGTGGAGCGCGGGCAGCAGGTCTTCGCGGGTCATCCCGAGTCCCGGATAGACGTAGACCAAGCCCTCGTGTGGCCACCTCAGCCGTGCTGCCGGGTAGTCGGCTCGGACGTCGTCCGATGCCGCGGCGCCGACGCTGGCCTCGACGTAGTCGGCGAGGCCCGGCTGGCCGAGCTGTGTCACGAGGTTGCGCAGGAACAGGGCGCACGTCGCCGGGTCGAAGACATCCACATCGTCGGGGTCCAGGGTCAGGCCGATCCGCTGGCCAGCGTCCTCGTCGGAGAAGAACTGGCTGAGCACCGCCGGGACGCGGCCCACGGTCCACGCGAAGTCGCGGGTGTGCAGGTGGGCGCAGGGCAGCACGGTAGTGAACAGGTCGCGCAGCGGCTTGTCCATCGGCAACCGCTCCGCGTTGAACAACGCGATCACCTCGCCGTTGTGCGCCGCGGCGAGGTCCGCGAGGCGGCGCGCCCAGTCCTGTCCGATGCGCGCGACGGTCTGCCCCACGCGGCGGACAGCCTCGGGGTCCGGTCGCTGGGGGGAACTCTCCAGGCGGCGCTCTTCTTCCGCCGCCATCCGCTCGCTTGCCTGATCGGGGACATGGCCGGCTGTAATGTCGTGCAGCCAGCGCGGGAGCAGGTCCTTGGTGACGTAGTCGTAGAAGCCGAAGAACGCGAGGCCCTCGTTCTCGAACGCGTCGATGACGGCGTCGGCGAAGTCGGTGTAGCGGTGCTGGTACTGGCGCGCGGTCTTGCCGGTGAGCACCCACTGTGCGGCCAGCAGCAGCGGGAGGCGCTCAGTGAGCAGGGGGCGGGCCTGGTCGACCAGTTCGTCGCGGCGTCGGCGGGCCGAGCGCCAGGAGGACTCCATCGGATCGCTTTCCAGTGCGTCGATCACGTCGCTCCGGGCTGCCAGTGTGCCGAAGGCGATCACCGGCAGCTGACCGTTGGCGAGTTGCTCGTGCCCGATCTCGGTCGCGCGCTCGTACTTCTCCAGTTTCCGGGCCGCGATGAGGTAGTCCCGCAGCGGGCCCGACGGCGGGCAGTGCAGGTTCTCCGGCAGCCTGCGGTCGCCCAGGGTGCCCTCGGTGGGCTGGACGAAGACCTCCTCCACCACTCGACTGCGCAGGGCGTGGCAGTTCGGGTCGGCGTGCCAGAGGGTGCCGGTCTTGCCGCGCCAGGCCGTGACCTGCGCCCCGGCCCACGGCCCGAGCGGTGCCGCGTCGCCGGGTTCGACGCTGTGTGGCGACGGCCCGTGGGCCGGATCATGACTCGGCATGTGCGGTCCCTTCCTCCTGCTCGCCGGGCTCAAAGCGGCGGCCGGTCGCCGAGTCGGCCCGGTCGCCCGATCCGTACGGTCCGAAGGACCCCTGCTCGCCGGGCCGTCGGGCGCCCAGCAGTGGGCCGGCTCCCTTGTGTCGGAACTCGCGTGCCAGCACCCCGCGGCCTCCGCGCGCTCGTGGTCGTCGGCCGATTCTCCCACTCGCGCCGTCGCGGCGATGGTCACCGTGCGTAGATGATCAGGGGTCGCAAGCAGGTCCCCGAGCGGGCCTACGGAAGCATCCGGGAGGCGGCGCGCGGCGCCTCCGGCGCGAGGTCACCAAATCGGCTGACGTCTTGACAGATTCGGGGACGGTCGCTCAACTGCCCGAGAACATGGCCGGATTGCGTCAGGGGGTGTCGAAAAATCGATGATTACGATTCGGTCTCGGTCACCGTGGGTAGTCAATTTCGAGGCGGGAAATACCCATTGGGAGACCCCTTGCCCCCCGGATGCGACCACTTCGAGACCACTTGGTCCCCAACTGGTCCCCAACCGCATGCGAACAACCGCTTGTTAAATCTGACGCCATGTCATGCAAAAGGCCGCTGACCTGGGCGTTAACCCGGCCAACGGCCTTTCCGACTTACGTCGGGACGACAGGATTTGAACCTGCGACCCCTTGACCCCCAGTCAAGTGCGCTACCAAGCTGCGCCACGTCCCGTGGTCTCGGTGCCTACAGCGGGGCCTGGGGGGCTCTGCTGTGGGCTTCTCGACCTTGTCTCCGGTTGTCCCGGCGACGTGGAAAACAATACAGCACGTCGGGGGGTGCTCGCTGCCAGGTTCGGGGTTGGGTGGTTCAGGGGGTGGGGTGGCGGGCGTCGTAGGCGAGGAAGGCGGGGCGGCGGGCGGCAAGGAGGAGGACGGCGGCGACGCAGGCGAGGCCGCCGGTGATCACGGAGGTGGCGGGGTTGGTGAGGGCGGCGACGGTGCCGGACTCGAAGTCGCCGAGGCGGGGGCCGCCGGCCACGACGACGATGAAGATGCCCTGGAGGCGGCCACGCATCTCGTCCGGGGCTGCGACCTGCATCATCGTGTTGCGGAAGATCATGCTGATGGTGTCGGCGCAGCCCGCGACCGCGAGCAGCAGGAGGCCGAGCCAGAGGTTGTGGAGGGCGCCGAAGGCCGCGATGGCCAGGCCCCAGGCGGCGACGGCGGCGAGGACGGCGAGGCCCTGACGGCGCACGCGGCCGACCCAGCCGGAGAAGAGCGCGCCGACCAGGGCGCCGACGGCCGGGGCGGAGACCAGCAGGCCGACGGTGCCGGCGTCGCCGCCGTAGAAGGTGATCGCGATGGCCGGGAAGAGGGCGCGCGGCATGCCGAAGACCATCGCGGCCAGGTCGGCGAGGAAGCTGGTGCGCAGGTTGGGCTGCTCACGCAGGAAGCGCAGGCCGTCGAGGACGGAGGCGCGGCCCTTGCGCTCGCCGAGCGGCCGCATGGCGGGCAGGCGCCACATCGCGTAGAGGGTGGCGGTGAAGGCGACGGTGTCGATCAGGTAGGCGGCCTGGGCGCCGTACGCGCCGATCAGGACGCCGCCGAGCATCGGGCCGACGGTGAGGCCGAGGTTCATGCTGACGGTGTTCAGAGCGTTCGCCGCCGGGAGCTGGTGGCTGGGCACCAGGCGGGGGATCATCGCTGAGCGGGCGGGCGAGCTGATCGCGAAGAAGCCGGCCTGGACTGCGACGGCGGCGTACAGGACGGCGACCAGGCCGAGGCCGGCGAGCGCCTGCGCGGCCAGGACGGCGGAGACGACCGCCAGGCCCGTCGAGCCGATCAGGCCCAGCCGCCGCCGGTCGACGGTGTCGGCGATGGCGCCGCCGTAGAGGCCGAAGGCGACCAGCGGGACGAGGGAGAAGATGCCGACGAGCCCGGTCGCGAAGGCGGAGCCGGTCAGGTCGTAGACCTGGACGGAGACGGCGACGGCCGTCATCTGCTGGCCTATGGAGGAGATGGCCTGTCCGGCCCAGACGCGGCGGTAGTCCGGGTGGTCGCGCAGCGGGCTGAGATCGGCGAACGCCCGCCGGTACCAGGGCGCACCGGCAGCTGCCTCCGGCCCGGGGCCGTCCCCCGGCCCGGAATCGAGTTGGGGTTCGGGTTCGGGCTCCGCGACGGACGACGGAGGGGGCGAAGCGGGCGAGGGAGAGGAGGACGGGGTGGAATGTTGATTGTTCGACATAGCCCCCCATGCTCCGCTCCGCCCCCGGACGCCCTCGCACCGGGCCCCGCCGCGAGCAGGGCGCCGCCCCCGCCCGCTACCGGCTCAGCACCTGCTTCTCCCCCGCCTCCACCGCGAAGTCCAGCCGGTTGCCCGGCGGCGGGAACGGGCAGATGAAGTGGTCCGAGAAGGCGCACGGCGGCAGGTAGGCCCGGTTGAGGTCGAGGACGGTACGGCCCTGGGCGTCGGGTGCCGGCAGGGTGATGAAGCGGAAGCGGTAGGTGTCGATGCCGCTGGTCGCGTCGGCGATCACACCGCTGAGCCGCTCGCCCGACCTGCTGACGGTCAGGGTGCGGTGCTCGCCCGCCACGGTGAAGGCGATCTGCCCGGAGACGGCCAGCGGGCGCTCCCGCCCGTCGGCGTTCGGGACCACGACCGACTGCGCGTCACCGTCCTCGAACGGGGTGAAGACGGCGGGCACCGCCCACTCGGGCGCGTACGGGTAGGCGGCGATGCCCGCGAACGCGGTCCGCCGGGGTGCCGCCGGGTCGAAGACCCGAAGGGCCAGCTCGCCCTCGCGTTCGATCGGGACGAGCAGCAGGGCGCCCAGGGTGGCGGTGTCGGCGGCCGGGTCGCTGTCCGGGCGGAGCAGCACGTCGCCGTCCACCGGTGCGCCGACGCCGTCGACCATGATGCCGTCGGACGCCTCCGCCCGGACCCGGACGCCCTCGGCGTCGGCCCACCAGCGCCCGGGCAGGCCGGGGATCTCGGCGGGCTCCGGCTCCAGCCAGTGCGTGCCAGTGAGTGCGAGCTGGCCGTGCGGCGCGCTCACCGACGCCGCCCGACCGTCGCTCCAGTGCTTCCAGTCCTCCGCGGCCGTCGCCGTCATCGGTCCACCCTCCCGGTCTGTCCGTGGACGGCCCGCCGTTCGGGCCGCCCGCCTCGGTCATCCACAACACCGTCCACGCGGACGGATCATTCCCGTCGGCTCGAAACCGCCGAAACCGCAACACGGCGGCAACACACCGAAACGGGGCACAACACACGTCGGCACGACACAGGGCCCGACAACACCAGGCACGCCAGCACCGGGCACGGCGACACCGGCCACGGGCATCACCTACCCGTCGTGGCGCTTCAGCGGACGGAACAGCCCTTCCTGCACCACGGACACCACCAGACGGCCGTGCCGGTCGAAGATCTGCCCACGTGCCAGGCCGCGCGCGCCGTGCGCGATCGGGGACTCCTGCTGGTACAGCAGCCAGTCGTCCGTCCGGAACGGCTGGTGGAACCACATCGCGTGGTCGAGCGAGGCCATGTCGAAGTTCCGCTCGCCCCACAGTGGCTCGACCGGGGCCCGGACGGCGTCCAGCAGCGTCATGTCACTGGCATAGGTGAGGGCGCAGACGTGTATCAGCGGATCGTCCGGCAGCGGGCCGTTGGTGCGCAGCCAGACGCCGCTGCGCGCCTCGACTCCCGCCAGCTCATCCTTGCTCCACCGCAGCCGGTCGACGTACCGGATGTCGAAGGGCTGGCGGCGGCTGATGAACGGGGGCAGCTCGCCGAGCCGGGAGCCGACCTCGTCCAGCGCGCTCGGCAGGCCCTCGGGGGCGGCGACGGCAGGCATCGGGTACTGGTGCTCGATACCCGCTTCCTCGGGTCTGTGGAAGTCGGCCGTGAGCGCGAAGATCGACCGGCCACCCTGGATGCCTAGCACCCGGCGGGTGGTGAAGGAGCGACCGTCCCTGATCCGGTCGACCTGGTAGACGATCGGCACCCCGGGGACACCGGGGCGCAGGAAGTAGGCGTGCAGCGAGTGGACCGGGCGCTCGTCATCCACCGTGCGCCCTGCCGCGACCAGCGCCTGCCCGGCGACCTGACCGCCGAACGTCCGCTGCAGCGCCTCCTCGGGGCTGCGCCCACGGAAGATGTTGAGTTCGATCTGCTCGAGGTCGAGCAGATCGACAAGATCGTCGACGGGGGTACTCATGCGCACACGCTTCCTCTCCTGACTTCGAACGAATTCTCCAGCTCACTCGAATTCTCCGGCGACCCTGGTCATTCCCGCACAGCGGCCCGGAACCCCCAGTTCACTCGAACGAGTAGACGAGTCGGCGAGTCGGCGAGTCGGCGAGTCACTCAGTCAGTGAGTCGGTGAACTGGCAAGTCGGTGAACCGGCGAACCAGTGGCGGACGGGACGACCTCGCGCCCCCCAGGGAAACCCTCCCCGGCTACTCCCCCAGCCCCGACTCCCGCACCGTGATGTTGAGCCGCCCGGTCAGCCCCAGCGCCGGATCGGCCGTCCCCGGCAGCGTCCGCACGACCCCGTGGTACGCGAACCGGACCGGGCCGCCGAACACCAGCAGGTCCCCGCTGCGCAGTTCCAGGTCCGTCCACGGCCGGGTCCTGGTCTCGGTGTTCCCGAGCCGGAAGACGCAGCCGTCGCCCAGCGAGAGCGACACCACCGGCGCGTCGGCCCGCTCGTCGCGGTCCTGGTGGAGACCCATCTTCGCGCCGTGCGCGTAGTGGTTGACGATCGCGATGTCCGGCGCGTACGTCGCCGCGCCCGCGATCTCCCCCACCGCGGCCCCGTACGCCTCGGCGACGGCCCTGCGCGCCAGGTCCCCGAGCAGCGACGGGAACGGTTTGACGGGCGCGCCGTCCTCGGCGACCCGCCGGTACCCGTACGGGTACCAGTGCAGGCCGAGGCTCACCATCCGGACGGACATCATCCCGCCGGTGGGCATCCGCACGGTGTGCAGGCCGGCCGGCGGACGGGCCCACTCCCGGCAGGCACCGACCAGCCGGCGCTGCGCTTCGAGGTCCAACCAACCGGGGAGCAGAACGGCGCCGGGGGCCGGCTCGGAACGATCGCGTCCGCCCGGGAACCCGCTCGGATCGCTGAACAACTCGCCCTGGATCACCCCACCATCCTCCCGCACCGCGACCGCCCGGGCCCAGCCCCACCACCGACGGCGGGCGCACCCCGGGAGTCCCAACTCCCGCCCGCAGGAAGGCCGGCGACGCCGCCACGGTGACACCCGGGCACCCGGGCACCACGCCGAACACCGCAGAGCAGCACCGAACACCGCCGAACACCGCGAAGCATCGCAGAACACCACGAGACGCCGCGAAGCGTCGCGGGAAGCCGCGAAACGCCGACGGCCGCTCCCCCGACCGGCGGGGGAACCCGCACGGTGGAGAAGCGGCCGTGGGAGCCGAACGCCTCGACCCAGAAAGCCGAACACCTCGGCACATCGACACGTCGACACAGTGGCGCCCGACCGGGCACCGGCACCGTGAAGCCCGAGCAGCCGGTACCGGCTACCCACAGGGCCTCGAGTGCTGGGCGAGACCTCAGATGCTGAGGGCCTGGCCCGGGAAGATCAGGTCCGGGTTGCCGCCGATGACCTTGGCGTTGTTCTTGTACAGGTCGTGCCAGTCCACGCCCTGCGCGGCGGCGATGGAGCTCAGGGTGTCACCGGCCTTGACGGTGTAGCTGCCCTTGTCGGCCGGCTTGGCGTCGTTCGAGCGGTTCCAGGACTTGGCACCCTGGTCGGCCTTCGGCGCGGGCTTCTGGGCGTCGGTCTTCGGCGCGGCAGCGTCGTTCTTCGGCGCGGCCTGGGCCTTGGGGGCGGCCTTCGGGGCCTCGGCCGGCTTGGCGGCGGCCTTCGGGGCCTGCGCCGGCTTGGCGGCGGTCGAGCCCGCCGAGGTGTCGACGGCGGCCGGGGCGCCGCCCTTGGTCAGACCGGCCTTGACGGAGCAGACGGGCCAGGCGCCCGGGCCCTGGGAGGCGAGGACCTTCTCGGCGACGGCGATCTGCTGCGCCTTGGTGGCCAGGTTGGCCTGCGGGGCGTAGGCGGTGCCGCCGAACGCGGCCCAGGTGCTGGAGGTGAACTGCAGACCGCCGTAGAAACCGTTGCCGGTGTTGATGGCCCAGTTGCCGCCGCTCTCGCACTGGGCGACGGCGTCCCAGGTGGCGACGGAGGCAGCGGAGGCCGAGGTGGCCGTGACGAGGCCGGCCACCGGCAGGGCCGCGACAGCGGCGCCCGCCACGACGGCCATCCGAACGCGGTTGCGCTTGGTGGCGGCGGAGGTGGTGGCAGCGGCGGTCTCGTTACGGAAGGTCATGGGGTTCCTCTCGACAGCCCCGGGCGGGCATGCGGAACCAGGCCCTGGGGAGGGCCGCGATCGCTTGCCGCGTCCGTCGGACGGCCGTGCACGTGTCGGACGTGCCGCTGCCGCCCCGGCCACCCAGCCGCTCGCCGAGCGACCTGTTCGAGCGATCGCGTCGGCGGGCATCAGCCACGCCCGGCGAACCGGGGAGCCGTGCGTCGGGGGTGAACCCGGGTGGCGCTCGTTGCGCCGACGAAGAAGCTACGAGCCGGTCGGTGCGGAAACCAAAACCTCGGCGGTCTGCCCAGCTCAGCCAGGGGTTACCGAGGGTAACAACCAGAAAAGCATGCCCGAAATGTCCGCTTTGGCCGTCGATTCCTAGATCAAACATCCAGGCCGCGTGACTCACCTCACTGCTTGACTTCGGCAGCCTTGGCACCGACATCGACAGATTGCGACCACGAGAACACGCCATGCGGTCGGATCCGACGCAATTCCCGTCAGCCTCGACGGGCACCCGTGACGCCTGACACAAGGGCCCGTTGGGCATGACGACCTCCCCGTGTCCGCCCCCGAACCCCATCCACACCCATCCGAGGAGACCCTGTGCCGCGCATGCTCGACGTCAGCGACGAGGTCCGGTCCGAGATCGGCGACGACGAGGCCGACCGCCTGCTAGGCGGCGACCGCGCCCCCGACAGCTACGAGTGCACCTCCTGCCGAACCCCCGGCGACACGCACGTGGAACCCACCAGCACCGTGCTGTTCGTCGGCGACGAGACGGCCGTCCTCGCCTTCGCACACGCCCGCTGCATCCCCTCCCAGGTCGTACCGGTCTCCGAGGAGCAGCTGGCCGGTGCCGTCCGCAGCATCAGCCAGTCCCAGCCCGGCGGCCCGGACCTCGCCGTCCCCGCTGCCGTACCGCAAGCCCCCGCCCCGGCCCCCGCCCCGGCCCCGCCCGCCGGTCCGGCCCCGACCCAGCCGAGCGCCCCCGGCCAGGCCGCCATTCTCGGCATCACCTGCGGGCTGGTCCTGCAGGGCAAGGTCGGGCACGCCGCGCTGGTGGTCGAGCCGACCGGCCCGGTCGGCCGCCCCGGCAGCACCTCGGGCGAGGACGAGTTCCTCGACCTGCTCCAGGACGCCGGCTTCCAGCCGGTCACCGACCTGGACGAGACCCCGGAACAGCTGCCCGGCTGGTCCGTCCTGGTCGCGATGGGCAAGCTGCACGCGGTCCTCCAGCCCGCCGCGGCCGGCGGCAGCACCGGCTGGTGGCAGGCCCACCAGCCGCTCCAGGTCACCGACGCCTGGCGGATGGCCGCCAGCCAGCTCTCCGAGGTGACGATGTACGCCGTGCCGGCCGGCATGGTCGGCCGGCAGCCCCGCGAGGACCTGCTGCGCCAGGCGCTGGAGCGGGCGGTGGCGCTGGGTCAGGTGGTGGCCGCCTCCCTCCCGCTCGCCGGTACCTGATCCGCCTCCGCGCCCGACCCGCCGGAGGGCGGCCGCCCACCCCCACGGCCGCCTTCCGGGGGGCGCGTGCCCGCCGCGCCCCGGCGTGCCTGCACTCCGCCCGGCGCACCCGCCCCTCCCCGCCCCGGCGTGTGGGTGTGCCCGCACTCCCGCGCCCCGCATCCCCCGCCCCTCTCGCTCGTTGGCCCCTACGTGTACAGCTACGACGTCTCCGCGTCCCCCGGCAGGTCCGCCACCGCCTCGCGCTCGATCCCGGGCATGCGCCCCTCGTACGACGCCGAGCACCCGCACTCCGCCACGCCGATCTACGACGAGCTGTACTCCGAGTACCGGCGCCTCTTCCGTGCCCTTCCCGGCGACCGCTCGGGCGAGGAGGACCTGAAGTTCACCGGCTTCGCGGTCCGCGACGGTTACCCGCTGCTCGGCGAACAGCGCTCGTACCCGCCCCAGCAGCAGGCGTTCCACACCCTCGCGGGCCAGGTGCCGGGCCTGCCCCAGTTCGTTCCGGGCCCCCAGAGCCACGGCTCGGGCCCCGCCGGCGGCCAGCAGTCCGGTCATACCGGTGGGCACGACCGGGGGCACACCAGCAGTCACACCGGCGCCCAGCAACACGGCCACTCCGGCGGTCACACCGGCACCCACACCAGCCCCCACCCGGGCAGTCACACCACCGGGGCCCACGCCAACCCCCACCCCGGCAGTCACACCGGCGGTCACACCGCTGAAAGCCACATCGGAAGCCACAGCACCGGCCACCACCGCCACGGCCACTCCGCCGGCCGTCCCGAGCCCACCGCCCCCACCAGCGACGGCCTCGGCCACACCACCTCGGCACCCGTCCAGGCCCAACCCGCCGTGCCCGCTGCCCAGTTCACCAACGGTCAGGGCTGGGTGGCGGCCGGCTACCTGGGCGCGGCCCCACACTCGCTGCCGGTGCCGGCACCCGTACCGCCGACGCCACCCGCGCCCGCCCCGGTGATGGGCACGGCCACCGGCCTCGCCCCCGCCCCTTCCTCGCCCGGCGGCGGCGGTCGCCACCGCCAGATGCTCTCCCTGCCCCCGGGCCCCACCGCCGACCACCGCTGACGCCCGGCCCACACCTCAAGCAGGAACCGACCACCGCTGACGTCTGGCCCGCACCCCGAGCAGGAGCCGACCACCGCTGACGTCTGGCCCGCACCCCGAGCAGGAGCCGACCACCGCTGACGCCCGGCCCGCACCCCGAGCAGGGACCGCAAACGGGAACCCCGGCCGAGCCCGGAAACGCCGGAGGGCCCCGCCACCACCGTGGCGAGGCCCTCCGGCCGGCGGTCGGTCGATCAGCGGACCGACCGCTCCTGCCCACTACTTCTTCTTGCGCTTCTCCCGGACCCGCACCGAGATCGAGATCGGGGTCCCCACGAATCCGAACTCCTCGCGCAGCCGGCGCTCGATGAAGCGCCGGTAGCCGGCCTCCAGGAAGCCCGAGGCGAACAGCACGAAGCGCGGCGGACGGATGCCCGCCTGGGTGCCGAACAGGATGCGCGGCTGCTTGCCACCGCGGATCGGGTGCGGGTGGGCGGCGACCAGCTCGCCCAGGAAGGCGTTCAGGCGCGCGGTCGGGATGCGGGTCTCCCAGCCCTCCAGCGCGGTCTCGACCGCCGGGACGAGCTTCTCCATGTGCCGGCCGGTCTTGGCCGAGACGTTGACGCGCGGGGCCCACTGCACCTGGACGAGGTCGCGCTCGATCTCGCGCTCCAGGTAGTAGCGGCGCTCCTCGTCCAGCTGGTCCCACTTGTTGTAGGCGATGACGACGGCGCGCCCGGCCTCGACGGCCATCGAGATGATCCGGGTGTCCTGCTCGGCGAGGGTCTCGCTGGCGTCGATCAGGACGACCGCGACCTCGGCCTTCTCCAGCGCGGAGGCGGTGCGCAGCGAGGCGTAGAAGTCGGCGCCGGCGGTCAGGTGCACCCGGCGGCGGATACCGGCGGTGTCCACGAACTTCCAGGTCTTGCCGCCGAGCTCGATCATCTCGTCGACCGGGTCGCGGGTGGTGCCGGCCAGCTCGTTGACGACGACGCGCTCCTCGCCGGCGACCTTGTTCAGCAGGCTGGACTTGCCGACGTTGGGCCGGCCGATCAGCGCGATGCGGCGCGGGCCGCCGGGGGCGGCGTCGCCGAAGGTCTGCGGCGGGGCCTCGGGCAGGGCGTTCATGACGGCGTCCAGCAGGTCGCCGGAGCCGCGGCCGTGCAGGGCGGAGACCGGGTACGGCTCGCCGAGGCCGAGCGACCACAGGTAGGCGGCCTCGGCCTCGGTGGAGGGGCCGTCGACCTTGTTGGCGCACAGGACGGTCGGCTTGCCCGCCCGCCGGATGATCTTGATCAGCGCCTCGTCGGTGTCGGTGGCACCGACGGTGGCGTCCACCACGAACAGCACCGCGTCGGCCTGCTCGATGCCCAGCTCGGCCTGGGCGGCCACCATGGCGTCGATGCCGAGGACGTCGATCTCCCAGCCGCCGGTGTCGACGACCTTGAAGCGGCGGCCGTTCCAGCTGGCCTCGTAGGTGACCCGGTCGCGGGTGACGCCCGGCTTGTCCTCGACGACGGCCTCGCGGCGGCCGATGATGCGGTTCACCAGGGTCGACTTGCCGACGTTCGGGCGGCCGACCACGGCCAGTACCGGCAGTCGGACGTGCTCGGCACCGTCCACGGCGTCGAAGCCGTCGAGGTCGAAGCCCTCCTCGGCGGCGAGCGCCATGAACTCGGCGTAGTCGGCGGCGTCCAGCTCACCGTGGCCGGTGGCGGCGTGCTCTGCGGTCATGTTCGTCTGTTCCGTTTCCCGGCCCGGCCCTTCCCAGGGGCGTGCCGTGCGTACCTGCCCCGTTCGGGGCAGCGCGGTGGTTGTCTCCGCGGCGCCTCGACGGCCCGCGGTTCACTCGTTGGTCGGCCCGAAGGCCCGAAGGCCGGTCGGACCGGTCCTGATCGGACCGGCGGCAGCCGGTCAGACCGCGGACAGTCCGGCCCGCTCCTCCACCAGCCCGGCGATCCGGTCGATCACCTGCTCCAGGGTGAGGTCGCTGGTGTCCACCAGGACCGCGTCCGCGGCCTGGGTCAGCGGGGCCGTCTTCCGCGAGGAGTCGGCGGCGTCGCGGCGGGCGAGGTCGGCGGCCATCGCGGTGATGGTCGCCTCGTCCACGCCCTTGGCGCGCAGCTCGGCCGCCCGGCGGGCGGCCCGTGCCTCCTCGGAGGCGGTCAGGAAGACCTTGACGGTAGCGTCCGGGAACACCACGCTCCCCATGTCCCGGCCCTCGGCGACGATGCCGCGCTCGGCGACCTCGGCGCAGCCGCGCTGGAGCTCCACCAGCCGGGACCGTACGGCCGGCACCGCGGACACGGCGCTGACCTTGGCGGTCACCTCGGGGCCGCGGATCGGGCCGGACACGTCCTGGCCGTCCACCGTGATGGTGGGGCCGTCGGCGTCGGTGCCCGAGACGATCACCGGCTTGCCGCACGCGACGGCCACGGCCTCCGGGTCGTCGACGTCGACGTCGTTGGCCAGCATCCACCAGGTCATCGCCCGGTACATGGCGCCGGTGTCCAGGAAGCTCAGGCCCAGCCTGGCGGCGACCGCCCGCGAGACGGTCGACTTGCCGGAGCCGGAGGGTCCGTCGATGGCGACGACGACCGGGGCGTGCGCTCGGTCGGCAGTGTCCACGGGGCGAACCTCTCTCTGAGCATGGGAACCGGAGCCTGGGCAGGCTGACGGCCGGGATTGTCTCCACTCAAGGTTAATGGACCGCCGACGTGACCCATTCCGCGCCGTCCGGCCCGACCGGTCTCCCGGGCCTCCGACCAGTCGACCCCGCCCCGACCGGTCGACCCTGAGCAGTCTCGCCCCGACCAGTCGTCCCTGATCAGTCCCTCCCGACCAGTCGGTACCGACCATCCCCGGCCGCTACCCCGCCGCCTCCAGGACCGCCGTCCCCAGCCGCGGCCGCAGGTACTCCCCGTCCCGTTCGACCCCGAGGACCCCGCCGACCAGCACCATCGGCACCTCCCGCCCCAGCACCTCCCACACGAACGGCACGCTCGACAGGTGCGACGGGAAGTCGTTCACCTCGAACGCCCCCTGGTGGTACTCGCGACCCGCCGCCTCCCGCCAGTCGAAGGAGCGCCGCAGCCTGGGTCCGTCAGGCGTCTGGGTGTGGGCGAGGAAGGCGGTGAGCCAACCGGTCACCCGCGGCCCTCCGGACATCTCTCGCCACTTGAACAGCGAGCGCCAGAACTCCTCGTCGACGGGACCGCCGGCCGCCGTCGCGGCGATCTCGTCCACCACCGGCCGCAGCTGCGCGAACCATGGCGCCAGCCAGCCGAAGCGTCGCGCCAGCGCGCCCACCCCGGCCGCCAGCCGCGCCCAGTCCCCGGCCGTGCCCTCCAGCCGCACCCGCGGGATCCCGCAGCGGGTCTCCCAGCGGAAGTCGTAGTACGGACTGACCACGTCCATCAGCGCCACCAGCGCCGAGGAGGCGTCGTCCGGCGTCGTGGTGGAGAAGTCCGGTCGGAACAGGTCCACCAGTTCCGCGCCCACGGCCGCCGCGAGCGGCTCCCGCACCAGTCGGACCGATCGCGACCAGTCCGGCTCCGACCAACCCGCCGACGGCCCTGCCAGGGTGTCGTCCCGCACCACGATCGGGCCCCGTCGCCCGCCGACGGCGCCGAACAGCGCCCGGTAGCGCGGCGGGTACATCCGTACGTGCACCGCGACCTCGTGCACCACCGCGTACCAGAGCACGTCCGGGGACAGGCTCAGCGGCAGGTGCTCGGCGAACGCGGCGTGGGCGGCCCGCAGCAGCAGGCTGAAGGTCGGCTCCGGCTCGGCGAAATCCGGGTACGGCGGTACGGGCCGGAGCCGCTCGTACATCACCTCGACGCTGCGGTGGCGGATCAGGTGCCCTCCGCCCAGTACCGCCCGCAGGAACCGCTCGTTCCCGAGGTCCACCAGGTCTCCGGCGCACCTGTGCCTGGTCTCAGCCAACGGCAAGTCGATGATCACACCCGCTCCCTCCCCGGAACGCCCCACCGCGGAAACGTCTGCCCCGGACACGTCTGCCCCGGACACGTCCGCCCCGGGCTCGGCGACTCAGTCCCGGACGCTCCAGCCGCTCGCCCGCAACGCCTTGGTCAGCCGCTTCACCGCCGTCGGCGCCACCGACAGCTGGACGAAGCCGACCTGCTGCCCGGTCGAGTGCTCGATGACGACGTCCTCGATGTTGACCCCGGCGTCGCCGACCTCCCCGAACAGCCGGCCCAGCTCGCCCGGCTGGTCGCCCAGTACGACCGCCACGGTCTCGTACCGGGTCGGCGGCGCGCCGTGCTTGCCGGGGATGCGGGCCTGGCCGGTGTTGCCGCGCCGCATGACCGCCTCGATCCCGGCCGCGCCCGCCTGGCGCTCGCTCTCCTCGACCGCCTCCATCGCGCGCAGCGCGGTGACCGTCTCGCCGAGGTCGCGGGCGACCCCCTCCAGGACGTCCGCGACCGCGCCCGCGTTGGCGGAGAGGATGTCGACCCACATGCCGGGGTTGGAGGCGGCGATCCTGGTGACGTCGCGCACGCCCTGGCCGGAGAGCCTTATGGCGGTCTCGTCAGCGTTCTCCAGCCGGGCCGCGACCAGCGAGGAGACCAGCTGCGGGGCGTGCGAGACCAGGGCGACCGCCCGGTCGTGCTCGGCCGCATCCATCACGATCGGCACCGCTCCGCAGAGCGCGACCAGTTCCAGCGCGGCGTTGAGCGTCTCGGTGTCGGTGTCCGCGGTCGGGGTGAGCACCCAGGGGCGGCCCTCGAAGATGTCGGCGCGCGCGGCCAGCGGACCGGAGCGCTCGCGGCCGGCCATCGGGTGACTACCGATGTAGTGGACGGTGTCGCAGCCCAACTTGGCGATCTCGCTGCGCGGTCCGGCCTTCACACTTGCGACGTCGGTGTACCAGTGCGCCAGGTTGCGGCGCTGGCAGTCGGCGAGCACGCTGCCGACCAGCGCGGGCGGGACGGCGATGATCGCCAGGTCGACCGGGCCGTCGACCGGGTCGGTGATGCCGGCGCCGAGCGACTCGGCGGTGCGGGCCGCGTCCGGGTCAGCGTCCTCCAGATGGACGGTCAGCCCGCGAGCGGTCAGGGCGAGCGCGGCGGAGGTGCCGATCAGTCCGGTGCCGACGACGACGGCAGTGCGCATGGCGGGTCGCTCTCCTCATCACGATTCTCGACAGGTGCCGGAACCGTCCGGGAGCACCCGCGCCCCATCCTCCCTCATCAACCGCGCCGAAGTCCCCACCCGGCGCCCGGCAACCGGGACGACGGTCCGGCAGCTTGCGGCGCTGGCAACCGCGACGGGCCCGCCCCCGTCCCACACAGTGCACTCATGCCGCACCGGAAATCCTGCGACGCCCGCCCCCGAGCCGGGCAGACTGGCCGCCGGGGGAAGGCAACGGACAGGCCCGAACCCGCGCGGCACGACCAGCGGCCAGCGTCAAACGGCAAGCGGCAAGCGGCAAGTAACAAACGGCACGCACGAGCGACAAGCGACGAACGACGAGCGCCACGCGGCGGGCGACACGCGAACGAAGGGGTTGCGCATGGACGATCAGCACAGCGGCCGGAGCGGGCAGACGAAACCGCCGGCCGTACCGGCCCACCCCTCGGTCCTGGACTCCGTCGTGGTGTACGCCGAGGGCGCGGTGTGCCGCCGACGGACCACCGTCCCGCTCCCGCCCGACGGCCGGCTGCGGCTGACCGGCCTGCCCGCCGCCCTGGACGGCCGCTCGCTGCGCGCCCGGGTGCTCGCCGGACCGGCCGGCACCGCGGTCACCGAGGCCCGGCTGGAACGACTCGCCGAACTCCGCGAACCGAACGAACTTCCGGAACTGCAGCGGGCCCTGGACGAGGCCGCCGAGCGCCGCAGCGCGCTCGCCGAGCGCCTCCGACTGGTCCTGGCCGCGATCACCGAGACGGCCGCCCTGCGCGCCGTCCCGCCGCAGCGCCGACGCGACGAACCGCTGCGCCGCACGCCCGCCGACGCCTGGCTGGAGCTCGCCGACTTCGTCGACGAGCGGCTGGCCCGGCTGCAGGAGCGCGCCGAGGGGCTCACCCAGGAGCTGGAACTCGCCGACCACGAACGCGACCTGGCCGCCGACCGGCTGGAGCGGGCGTCCACGGCCGATCGGGCCGACGCGGTCGGAACCAGCACCACCGTCCTGCTCACCCTCACCACCGCAGGCACCTCCGACGCCACCGCGGCGGACACCACCGAAGGCGCCGCCCCCGGCAGCGACCACCTCGACCTGGAACTGGAGTACGGCGTCCCCGCCGCCCGCTGGGTGCCCGCCTACCGGCTGTCCTACCGGACCGGCTCCGACACCGCCCACCTGGTCCTGCGCGCCGCCGTCGCCCAGCGCACCGGCGAGGACTGGACGGGCGTGCGCCTCGCCCTGTCCACCGCCGACCTCGACCGCCGCACCGACCTGCCCCGGCTCGCCTCGCTGCGGATCGGCCGTAGCCAGCCCGCCCCGCCGCCCTCCGGCTGGCGGGAGCCCCCGGCCGGCCTGACCGACCTCTTCACCGGCTACGACGCGGCCGGCTCCGACCGCCCCGCGCCGCGCCGCGCGCCCCATCTCGACCTGTACCGCCCGATCGCCGCCGCCGCCGTGGCCCCGACCCCTTCCCCCGTCCCGGCCACCGCCCGCTCCGCCCGTCTCGGCGGCGCCCGTCCGGGCGGTCCCCGGGCCGAGGCCTTCGCGGCCGACGAGCAGATCGCCCCCGCCGCCGGACCGTACGGCGGCGGCCTGCTGAGCGCCGACCAGCCGATGCCCGCGCCCCCGGGCGCCCCCGGCGGCTTCGCCGGCTACGGCGCCCCGCCACCGCCCCTGGCCCCTGTCGCCCCCTCGGCGCCGCTGCCGAAGGCCCCGGGCGGCCCCCCGCCCACGGAGACCGGCCTCGCCCCGGACGCCGCCCTGCTCGACTACCCCGACCTCGTCCTGGCCGGCCCCCAGGAGCCCGCCGGCCGGCGCGGCACCCTGCATCCCCGCGCCGAGCGGACCGAGCGCGCGGAGGCGTTCTGGACACCGCCCGGCGCCGGCGGCACCAGCCGGCTCCGTGACCTCGCCCTGCCCCGGCACGCCGTCCCGCCCCGCGAGTCGGCCGGCTCCTTCGACCACCGCTTCGACGCCGCCGCCCCCGCCGACATCCCGTCCGACGGCACCTGGCACACCGTCACCGTCGGCGAGATCCCGCTCGCCGTCCGGCCCGAGTACGTCACCGTCCCCGCCGTCGAGGAGAAGGTGTACGCGACCCTGGTGCTCGCCAACCGCACCGACCAGGCCGTCCTGGCCGGCCCGGCCGAGGTCACCGTGGACGACGAGTTCCTGCTGACCGCCGCCCTGCCCACCCTGGCGCCCGGCGGCACCCAGCGGCTGGGCATCGGCGTCACCGAGAGCATCGAGGTGGCGCGCCGCACCGAGCTGCACGAGTCCACCACCGGCGTGCTGAAGGGCAACAGCACCGTCCTCGACCACCGGGTGCACGTCCTGCTGGCGAACCGGCTCGGACGGGCCGTCACGGTGGAGGTCCGCGAACGGGTGCCGGTCACCTCCGACGCCGAGATCCGGATCGAGGAACGGGCCGACTGGCACGCCCCGACCGTCTCCACCCCGGACTGCCCGCCCAGCACCCGGCTCTGGCGGGTCGACCTGCCGCCGGGCGGCCGCACCGAACTGGACGGCGGCTACCTGATCAAGATCCCGGCCGGAAAGGCCATCGTCGGCGGAAACCGGAGGAACTGAGCGATGACCGTCGAGACCCTTCCCCTCCCCGTCACCGCCGTGACCTGCCTGGAGGACCGCAGCCAGGTCGAGCGCACCAGGACGGTCGGGCTCGCCGCGGGCGTGCAGCGGCTGCGCCTCGGCCCGCTCACCACCCTCGCCGTCGATCGCACCCTGCGCGCCGAGTCCGCCACCGACGGCGTCCGCGTACTGGACGCCCGGCTGGTGCGCAGCTGGATCCCGCGCGCCCCGCTGCCGCCCGGCCCGGAGGACTCGGAACTGCGCCACCGCCTGCACCGGCTGGACGCCGAGACCCGGCTGACCGACCAGACCCGGGCCCGGCTGGAGGCCCGGCTGGCCCTGCTCGCCCAGCTGTCCGCCGATCTCCTGCGCGAGATCGGCGAGGGCGCCGGCCTCGGCGAACTCGAACCCAACCGCTGGGCCAGGGAGCTCGGCCGGGTGGACGCCGAGCGGGAGCGCTACAGCGAGGAACTGCGCGCCACCCACTCCCGCCTGCGCCGCCTGGAGCAGGAACGCTCGCAGGCCCTGACCGCTCTGGACGAGGCCGAGGAGGAACCGGTCGAGCTGACCGCCCACCTGGAACTCACCGTCGAGGCGGCGCGGCCCGGCCCCGCCGAGCTGACCGTCTCCCACCTGGTGCCCTGCGCACTGTGGCGCCCCTCCTACCGGGCGACCCTGGACGACGGCGAGCTGCGCCTGGAGTCGGAGGCGGTGGTCTGGCAGCGCACCGGCGAGGACTGGACGAACGCCCGGCTCACCATCTCCACCGCCCGCTCCGCCCTCGCCGCCGCCCCGCCCGCGGTCGCCGAGGACGTCCTGGTGCTGCGCGAACGCACCGACGAGGAGCGCCGTACGGTCGAGGTCGAGCTGCGCGAGGAGGCGGTCGCCACCCTGGGCCCGGCCTCCGCGGTGCCGGGCGTGGACGACGGCGGCGAGGTCCGGGTGCTGCCCGCCCCCGCGCCCGCGACGGTGCCCTCCGACGGCCGCGCGCACCGGGTGCCGCTGGGCTCCTTCACCGGCCCGGCGACCGGCGAGTACGCCTGCGCCCCGGAGCTGTCCCCGCTGGTCACCCAGGTGGTCCGGTTCCGCAACGCGGCCGGACACCCCCTGCTGTCCGGCCCGGTCGAGCTGGTCCGCGGCAGCGGCTTCACCGGCCGCGGGGAGCTGCGCTTCACCGCCGCCGGCGCCGAGACCGAACTGTCCTTCGGCAGCTCGGACGGCTACCGCGTGGTCCGGGAGACCGAGGAGCGCCAGGCCACCGGCGGCCTCACCGGCCGCCAGACCACCATCCGGACGGTCCGGCTGCACCTGTCCCGCTTCTCCGGCCCGGAGGAGCGCGACGAGCGGGTCGTCACGGTGCGCGAGCGGGTACCGGTCTCCGAGGTGTCGGCGGTCGAGGTACGGCTGCGCAAGGAGGACTGCTCCCCGGCACCGGACTCGTTCGGCTCCGAGGGCATCGTCCGCTGGGACGTCCCGCTCGCCCCCGGCGCCCGGCGCACCCTCACCCTGGTGTACGAGGTGTCGGCCTCGGCCAAGGTGGCCGGGCTCTGACCGCTGCGGCCGGTCGGTGGCGGACACCGCCGTGGCGATGACGGCCGCTCAGGACCAAACCGGAGACAACGGGTAGAAAAGGAAGCATGATCCTCCACCTTGCTCCCCTGGACGACTGGCTGGCCGACCCCGGTCGCCCGTACGCCACCGCGTCGCTGCTCACCGACGGGTTCATCCACTGCTCGGCGGACGAGCAGACGGCGCTCGCGGTGGCCAACGCCTTCTTCGCCGACACCCCCGACCCACTGATGGCGCTGCTGATCGAGGAATCACTGGTGGAGCCGATGGTGAAGTGGGAGGCCCCGCACGGCGCCCCGCCGCCCGGGGCCACTCCCGGCGTGCTGTTCCCGCACATCTACGGGCGGCTGAACCGCACCGCCGTGGTCGGCCTGGAGAAGGTCGAGCGCGGCCCGGACGGCCGCTGGGCCTCGCTCAGCCCCTGGAGCTGACGGGGGCGCAGCCGGGAAAAGTTATGACTTTTCACGAGGATCCCGTGGTTCCGGCGGCTCCCACCGAACACACGGACCGCCACGGCTCCACGAACGGCCACAACCCCCGGGAAAAGTTATGACTTTTCACGAGGATCTCGTGGTTCCGGCGGCTCCCGCCGAACACACGGACCGTCGCAACACCGCGGACAACCACGCCCCCGCACCCGGCGCGACGCCAGGAATTGTCACAACATTCCCTACAGCCACCCCCGCTCCCGGGCCGCCATCCCGGCCTGGAAGCGGGTGGTGGCGCCCAGCGAGCGCATCAGGCTCTGGAGCCGGCGCTGGGTGGTCCGGGCGCTCCAGCCGAGCGACCGTGCGATCGACTCGTCGGTGAGCCCGGCCGCCAGCAGGCCCAGCAGCTTGCGGTGGTCGGCCTCCGGCCCCGACGGGGCGTCCCCGGTGCCGGCCTCCGCCTGCAACCGCACGGCCCGCTCCCATTCCGCCTCGAACAGCGTGTCCAGCGCCTGGAGCAGCGCCGAAGGGTGGATCACGTACGCGGCGTCCAGCACGCTGTCGCCGACGCTGATCGGAATGATCGCCATCCGGTCGTCCGAGATGATCATCTTCATCGGCAGCGTCGGCCGGACCCGCGCCTCCTCGCCGTCCGCGACGCCGACCAGGATGTTCTTCTCCAGCCGCCCCGGCCAGGCCACCGCCTCCCGGTCGTAGACCGTCCGGAACTTCACACCCTCGCGCAACCGCCGCCGCTGCAGGGGCATCGGCGCCACCGGGTCCTGGATGTACGGCGGGCGGTCGAAGCCGCGCACCTGGTACTGACTGGTCTCGGTGATGTGCTCCAGCCTCTGCGCGATCGCCTCGCCGCCCGTCAGCACCTCCACCGAGTGCGCCGGATCGGTGTACCGCGAGGCCTCCCGGAAGGCGTCCATCAGCCGGTGCATCTCGGCCCGGGCGTAGCGCAGTTCCGACTCCCGGTGGCCGATCAGGGTGCCGATCGCGACGTCCGGCGGCACCGGCAGGTAGCGGTGCCGGTCCACCGGAGCCCGGGTGGCCATGCCCTGCTGCGCCAACCGGTCCAGTGCGCGCACGCTCTGCTGGAACGTCAGCCCGCAGCTCTCCGCCAGTTCCTCCGCCGTGGACTGCGGGTTGGCCACCAGCGCCGCGTAGACCTGCCCGTCCGGCTCCGCCAGTCCCAGTGCGCCGAGGGCCTGTCCGCCGGCCCGTCCCAGTGCTGCATCGGACACGACGCCCTCTCCCCCTGCTCGCCCGTTCCCGTTGACCCTGTCCAGTCGGCCCGGCCCCGCCCCGACCCCGCGCGCGGCCTCGTACCTGCGCCGCCCCGTGCCGACGCGGTCCCGTACTGTCGCAGTCCCGCACTGGCGCAGTCCCGCCACACGGCGGGGTGGTGCTCCGGTGGCCATCCTCGGCCACGGATCATGACGCTGACAAGGCCGTGACCAGCGGTTGCGTCCCGGCTCACACGACTCGTCCGAAACGTGGACATCCGCTCCCGAACGCCCGCGTGCCACTCCCACCCCGGCCCACACCACCCCACCGCGGCTCCCACACCCGCCCCACACCCCCGCCCCCGACAACGCCGGAGCCCCCGGCCGCAGCGCGCGTGCGTCCGGGGGCTCCGGTGGAGCGGAAGGGCCTACAGGCCGACCTCGTGCATCAGCTGCCCGACCTCCGGGTTGGTCAGCCGGCGCAGCCAGCCCGACTTCTGGTCGCCCAGGGCGATCGGGCCGAAGTGGGTCCGCACCAGCTTCTCGACCGGGAAGCCGACCTCGGCCAGCATCCGGCGGACGATGTGCTTGCGGCCCTCGTGCAGGGTCACCTCGACCAGGTAGTTCTTGCCGACGTTGGAGATCACCTTGAAGCTGTCGGCACGCGCGTAGCCGTCCTCCAGCTCCACGCCCTGGGCGAGCTGCTTGCCCAGGTCGCGCGGGATCGGGCCCTGGATCGCGGCCAGGTAGGTCTTGGTCACGCCGTAGCGCGGGTGGGTCAGACGGTGGGCCAGCTCGCCGTGGTTGGTGAGCAGGATGATGCCCTCGGTCTCGGTGTCCAGGCGGCCCACGTGGAACAGCCGGGTCTCCCGGTTGGTCACGTAGTCGCCCAGGCACTGGCGGCCGTCCGGGTCCTCCATGGTGGAGACCACGCCGGCCGGCTTGTTCAGCGCGAAGAACAGGTAGGACTGGGTGGCGACGGTCAGGCCGTCCACCTTGATCTCGTCCTTCTGCGGGTCGACCCGCTTGCCCTGCTCGGTGACGCGCTTGCCGTTGACCTCGACCCGGCCCTGCTCGATCAGCTCCTCGCAGGCGCGGCGGCTGCCGACGCCAGCCCGGGCCAGCACCTTCTGGAGGCGCTCGCCCTCGGGCTCGCCGAAGGTCTTGGGCAGCTTGACGGCGGGCTTGTCGTGCCGGGCGAGGACGGCGTCCTCGATCTTGGCCTGGAGCTCGCGGGAGCGCTGCGGCTGACGGCGCGGGTCGCCCGGGGCACCCTGGCCCTCGCGACGCGGACGCGGGGCCGGGCCGGGGCGCCGGCCGGCGTAGCCGCCGCGGGCCGGGGTGGCGTTGGGGCCGCCGCCGTACTCGGGGCGGTCGTACTTGCGCTCCTCGGGCCGCAGCGGGCGGTCCGGGTAGCGCCGGTCGTCCCGGCGCCCCTCGCGCCGGTCGTCACGACCGTACGAGCCCGAACCCGAGCCGCCACGGCCGCTCCCACCACCGTAGGAACCCCCGCGCGCGCCCGAGCCGCCGCGGCCGCTGCCGCCGCCGTAGGAGCTGCCGCCCCGGCCCCCGCCCTGTCCGCCGCGGCCGCTCCCGCCGCCGCTGCTGTTCCTGCCGTTGCCACTGCTACGCATCAAAGTGTCCGTACGTCGTTCCGTCTGGGATGTGCGGTCGTTTCGGCCGACCTCACCGCCCCCTACCGATCGGGCCCGGCCCGACCGGCCTCGCCACTGCCGTCCGCGGCCTGCGCGGCAGCGGCGGCGACCGCCTCCGCGATCATCGTGCCCTCCAGGGACTCCGCTTCCACGTCGTCGACCTCGGGCAGGAAGGGAGCGAGTTCCGGCAGCTCGTCCAGGCCGCGGAGCCCCATCCGTTCCAGGAAGTAGTTCGTCGTCCGATACAGGATCGCACCTGTTTCGGGCTCGGATCCGGCCTCTTCCACCAGTCCTCGCTGTACCAGGGTACGCATCACGCCGTCACAGTTCACACCGCGGACTGCGGAAACCCGCGATCTGGACACCGGCTGCCGGTAGGCGACCACCGCGAGGGTCTCCAGCGCGGCCTGGCTGAGCCGGGCCTGCTGGCCGTCCAGGAGGAACCGGTCGACGGCCGCGGAGCAGGTGTCACGGCTGTAGAACCGCCAGCCGCCCGCGACCAGCCGCAGGTCGAAGCCGCGACCCTGGGCCGCGTACTCGGCGGACAACTCGCGCAGCGCCGCGGCCACCTCGGCCCGGGGCCGTTCCAGCACCCCGGCCAGCCGCTCCTCCGCCACCGGCTCGTCGACGACCATCAGGACGGCCTCCAGATCGGCCCGCAGCCCTGCGTCGGCGGGGCCCACGGCACCGGAAGTCGACGGGGCCGACTTCTGGTGCACGACACACACCTCCGCCCCGACTCCGGCGGCCTCCACGGACTCCGCCGGCTCGACCGACCCCACCGGCTCCACTCGCACCCCGGGCCCCACCGGCTCCCCGGGATCCCCGGGTCCCACCCGTACCCCGGGCTCCATCACCCCCGCCGCCCCCACGGCCTCCACCGGCTCCGGCAACAGCTCGAAGACCGGCTCCAGCCACTCGTCGGCCCGCGGCCGCCCCGGCAGCCCCAGCGGGCGCCGCACCGGCCGCCCGCCCTCGTTCCCGCCGCTCGTCACCGCTCCTCCTCCTCCTTGACCTCGCCGGCCGGCCGGTCGAACTCGTCCGTCACCTCGACCGCCACCCGCCCCTCCTCGGCCACCCAGCGCACCAGCAGCTCGCCGAGCGCCTCCGGCTGCTCGAAGGCGAGCACCCGCTCCCGGTACAGCTCCAGCAGCGCCAGGAAGCGGGCGACCACCACCAGGTCGTCCGGCGCGTCCTCGACCAGCCGCTGGAACGAGGCCTCGCCCAGCTCGGTGAGCAGCCCCACGACCAGCCCGGCCTGCTCGCGCACGCTCACCGGCGGGGTGTGGATGTGGTCCACGTACACGACCGGCGCGGGCCTGGGCTCCATCGCCTTGGCTGCCAGTTCGGCGAGCCCCTGCGGCCCGACGGTGAGCACGACCTCGGGAAGCAGCTCGGCGTGCCGGGGTTCCAGGGCGGCCGTCCGGGGCCGGCGCAGCAGCTCGGCCGCCCAGCGCTCGCCGAAGAGTGCCGCCGCCCGCTTGTACGCCCGGTACTGGAGCAGTCGCGCGAACAGCAGGTCACGGGCCTCCAGCAGGGCGATGTCCGCCTCGTCCTCGACCTCGGCCACGGGCAGCAGCCGGGCGGCCTTGAGGTCGAGCAGGGTGGCGGCCACCACCAGGAACTCGGTCGTCGCGTCCAGGTCCCAGTTCGGGCCCATCGCCCGGATGTGCGCCATGAACTCGTCCGTCACCGTGGCCAACGCCACTTCGGTGACGTCCAGCTTGTGCTTGGCGATCAGGCTGAGCAGCAGGTCGAAGGGGCCCTCGAAGTTGTCCAGTCGTACCCGGAAGCCGCCCCGCGACTCGTCCTCGGTCGATCTCACGGCAGTGGCGGCTGGTTCGGCGGTGCTGGGCATGGCGGTACTGGGCATGGCGGTCCATCTTCACCCGTCCCGGCCGCCGGCCCCGCCCCGGGGCCACCGACACGCCGTCCCGCCGGGCCCGGACCGGACGTCCACTCTGTACCCACGGGCCCGTACGCGGCCCTCGCCACGCGCTCCCGCCCCGACTGTCCGACCAACCGACTGTCCGACCGGACGACGGGCCGACTACCCGACGGACGGACCGTCCGACCGGCCGTCCGCCCGCAGAGCCCCGCCAAAGCCCCCCACGCCCCCAGGAACGGCCCCGCGGCACCCAACACGCCTTGGGTGCCCCGCGGCCCGCCCCGGCCCCGCCCCGCACCCCTGAGGCCTCTCGCCGACCCTCCAGCGTCCGCCGGTGCCGCCGACACCCGGCGCCCCACCGCTCGACCGGCGGCCTCCCCACGCCGAGCCCGCGGCCCCCTCGACGCCCGACGCGAACCCGCCGGCCGCCCTCCACACCGCGTACCACTCAGCGCCTGACGCTCAGCACGCACCACTCGGCACGCAACGCACCACGCGGCGCCGGCCGCCTACCGGCCGCGCAGCCGCCGAACCAGGATCGAGGCCTCGCCACGCTGCTCCAGGTCCGCCAGGACGACCGCGATGGCCTCCCGGACGATCCGCCCGCGGTCCACGGCCAGGCCGTGCTCCCCGCGCAGCACCAGCCGGGTGTGCTCCAGGTCCATGAGCTCCTCGGCGGACACGTACACCGTGATCTTCTCGTCGTGCCGCTCGCGCCCGCTGGGCCGGCGCGGCGCGCGGCCACGCGGCCGGGCACGTCCGGCGGCACCGGGCTGCTCCTCGGCGGCGCCCTGGTGCGTCCGGGGCCCCGGGGCGGAACCGGCACCGCGACCGCCCGAGATGCCCTTCCCGGCCGCGGCGGCGCCCGAGGCACCCACGGTGCCCGCAGTGGACGCGGGCCCGGCCGGGCCGGAGCGCTGAATGGGCGGCTGCGCGGCCACCGGCACCCCGCCGGCCGCCTGCTGCTCCGGCGTCACCTGCCGGTCGCCCCGGTCGCCCTGTACACCCTGGGTGCCCTGGGCGGACTCGGCGCCCTCCGCGCCGTCCGGTTGGCCGTTGACGGTCCGCGCGGTCTCCGGTCTGGATGCCTCGGCGGCCGGACGCGGCGCGAGGGAGGGCGACAGTGCCATCCCTCCCGTGGTCCGGAACAGCTCGTCGGCACCCGGGAGACTCACTCGGCGGGGCGGCACCGGTCGAGCACCTCCCTGGCGAGCTGGCGGTAGGCGGCGGCACCGACCGAGTTGGTCGCGTACGTCGTGATGGGCTCGCCGGCGACGGTGGTCTCCGGGAAGCGCACGGTCCGCCCGATGACGGTGTGGAAGACGTGCTCGCCGAACGCCTCGACGACGCGCGCCAGCACCTCACGGCTGTGCACGGTGCGCGAGTCGTACATGGTGGCCAGGATGCCGTCCAGGCGCAGCTCGGGGTTGAGCCGCTCGCACACCTTCTCGATGGTCTCCGTCAGCAGCGCGACACCGCGCAGCGCGAAGAACTCGCACTCCAGCGGGACGATCACGCTGTGAGCGGCCGTCAGCGCATTGACCGTCAGCAGGCCCAGCGAGGGCTGGCAGTCGATGATGACGTAGTCGTAGTCGGGCAGCAGCGGCTTCAGGGCGCGCGCCAGCGCGGACTCCCGGGCCACCTCGCTGACCAGCTGCACCTCGGCGGCGGAGAGGTCGATGTTGGACGGCAGCAGGTCCATCCCCGGGACCGCCGTCTTCAGCAGCACTTCGTCGGCCGTCAGGCCCCGCTCCATGAGCAGGTTGTAGACGGTGACGTCGAGCTCCATCGGGTTGACGCCGAGGCCGACCGAGAGCGCGCCCTGCGGGTCGAAGTCGACGAGCAGCACCCGGCGGCCGTACTCGGCCAGCGCCGCGCCCAGGTTGATGGTCGACGTGGTCTTGCCGACGCCGCCCTTCTGGTTGCACATGGCGATGATCTGGGCGGGGCCGTGCTCGGCGACCGGCGCGGGGATCGGGAAGTACGGCAGCGGGCGGCCGGTCGGGCCGACCCGCTCGCGGCGCTGGCGCGCGGCGTCGGGGGCCAGCGTGGCGGCGTACTCCGGATCCGGCTCGTACTCGGCGTCCGGGTCGTCGTAGGCGCCGTAGGCGAACTCGCCGTAGGCCAGGCCGTAGGCCGCCAGGTCGGCGTCGTGATCGGTCACCGTGGTCACCTGTGCTGTGTTCTGGCGTGCTTCGAAAGTACGGAGTGCGACCGAGCCGACCTCGGCCGAGCCCACGGAGGGCTGCCGGGCCCCGGGCTCCTCACTCGGCTGGCCGGCGGTGAGTTCCGCCAGTCCTGGCTGACCACCCCCGGGAGCAATTGTCGACTCATTCACAAGTCGTCTTACCTCCTTGGGCATCCAGGACTCTATGTCGATTCGTCAGCGTGGCAGCATGCCGACGGTTTGCGACTCTAGGCCGTTCAAGGCGTTCGCAGCAACACAATCCACGGTAGTGGGCAGGATGTGTCGACTATCGAGCGGGCCGCTGTCAAGGGATGAGAGGGTCACCAGCCCCAACGTTTCTGCGGGCGGGTGACATGACCGACGGATATTGACGACAGAGCGACGTAGCCGGCCGACCCGCTGATCACGGGCACGGCGAAGCCCCCGGCCCGAAGGGATCGGGTCGGGGGCGAACGACCGCCGGGCGGTCAGGGTGTTCAGGCGAGCACGCTCTCCAGGGAGACCGACTCCAGGCCGAAGGCCTCGGCCACGGCCGGGAAGGTGATCTGGCCCTCGTGCACGTTCAGGCCCTTGGCGAGCGCGGCGTCGCGGCGCAGCGCGTCCTTCCAACCACGGTTGGCCAGCTCCAGCACGTACGGCATGGTGGCGTTGGTCAGCGCGTAGGTGGAGGTGTTCGGGACCGCGCCCGGCATGTTGGCCACGCAGTAGAAGACCGAGTTGTGGACCTTGAAGGTCGGCTCGTCGTGCGTGGTGGCGTGCGAGTCCTCGAAGCAGCCGCCCTGGTCGATGGCGATGTCGACCAGCACGGAGCCCGGCTTCATGCGGGAGACCAGCTCGTTGGTGACCAGCTTCGGGGCCTTGGCGCCCGGGATCAGCACGGCACCGACGACCAGGTCGGCCTCCAGGACGGCCTTCTCCAGCTCGAAGGCGTTCGACACGATGGTCTTGACCTTGGTGCCGAAGATGCGGTCGGCCTCGCGCAGCTTGTTGATGTCGCGGTCCAGCAGGGTCACCTCGTAACCCATGCCGACGGCGATGGTGGCCGCGTGCCAGCCGGAGACGCCACCGCCGATGACGACGGCCTTGGCCGGGTGGGTGCCGGGAACGCCGCCCGGCAGGGTGCCGCGGCCGCCGGCCGGGCGCATCAGGTGGTACGAGCCGACCTGCGGGGCCAGGCGGCCCGCGACCTCGGACATCGGGGCGAGCAGCGGCAGCGCGCCGTTCGACAGCTGCACGGTCTCGTACGCAATGGCGGTGGTGCCCGAGGCGATCAGCGCGTCGGTGCCGGCCCGGTCGGCCGCCAGGTGCAGGTACGTGAAGAGGGTCTGGCCCTTACGCAGCCGGTGGTACTCCGAGGCGATGGGCTCCTTGACCTTCAGCAGCAGGTCGGCGGTGGCCCACACCTCGTCGGCGGTGGGGAGGATGGTGGCGCCGGCGGCCACGTACTCCTCGTTCGGGATCGAGGAGCCGACACCGGCATTGTCCTCGATGTAGACCTCGTGTCCGTTGCGGACCAGCTCATGCACGCCGGCGGGCGTGATGGCCACGCGGTACTCGTGGTTCTTGACCTCGCGGGGGATGCCGACCTTCACGGCTAAACACGTCCTCTTGCCATGGGGGTCCCGACCGGAGAAGACCGGTGGGCGACGCGCACGTGGGGAAGCCTCCGGGACAGCCCGGGGCGGGGATCGCTGCGCGACTGAGTTCGAGTGTAATGAAGCCCAGTCGGCGTGTCAGCCTTCCAAAGTGAATAATTTTCCCGCGCGCATTGGCAGGTTCGTAGGCTTCCCCTCCGACTTACCCACCGAAGAGGTCTTAACCGGGCATCTTCGACAATACCTCTGAAACGCCCATCACCACGCGGCGTCCGCGCGTTCCCGCAGGTCCGCGAGGGCAGCCCCGACGGCCTCCACGGCCCGCTCGTCGCCCACCCGGCGCAGCACCGCGAGCGCGGCCCGGTACTCCCGGTCCGCCTCGTCGAAGCGGCGCTGCGCGGTGTGCGCCTCGGCCACCCGGGCGAGCAGCCGGCCCTCGGAGGCGTGGTCCCCGAGGGCCTGCCGCAGCCCGAGCGCCCGGCCGTACCAGTCCGCGGCCCGCACCGCGTCGCCGAGCGCCCGGTGGCAGTTGGCGGCGCTCTCCAGGGCCCGGGCGCACAGCGGTTCGTCGTCGGCCCTGCGGGCGTGCTCCAGGGCGGCCCGGTAGTGGACGGCGGCCGGGGACCAGCGGCCGGCCGAGGCCTGGAGGTCGCCCAGGTTCAGCAGCGCGGCCGAGGCCCGGCGCGGGCGGCCGTTGCGCTCGGCGACGGTCAGCACCAGCTCGTGCAGCCGGTACAGGTCGATGGGGGCGGCGGCCCCGGTCAGCGGCAGTGTCCGCAGCAGCGCGGTGACCAGCCGCCCGGCCGAACCGTCCAGGTCCCCCTGGCCGATCGCGTCGGCGACAGCCCCGAGCAGCAGCTCCCGTTCGCCGAGCAACCACTCGCGGGCGTGCGCCGCCGAGCGCAGCCGCAGCGGCGCGGGCAGCGGCTCCGGAGCGGGGCCGGCCGCCGGGTCCAGCAGCGCGCGGGCCGACTCGGTGAGCCGGACCAGCCGCTCCAGCAGCCGGGCCCGGGCCAGCTCGGTCTCGGCGGGCCGATCCTCCTGCTCACGCAGCCGGACCAGCCGGGGGTAGAGCCGCCCGGGCACCCGGTAGCGCGGGGTGCCGTCGGCGGCGGGCGCCTCCTCGCCGAGCAGCTCCCGCTCGGCCAGCGTGGCGAGCGTCACGGCGGCGTCCGGCACCGGGCAGCCGACCAGGGCGGAGGCGGTGCGCGGGTCGGCGGTCTGGGCCGGGGCCAGGGTGAGGGTGCGCAGCATCCGCGCCTGGGCGGCCGGCAGTCCGCGGTACACCAGGGTGAACGCACCGAGCAGCGGGTCGTTGTCGGGGACGGGCACCGGCTCGGCCGGCCCCGGACCGGGCTTCACCCAGGCCGCCGGGTCACCGGCCGACTCGGTCACCGCGCCGGCGGCCGCCACGACGGGCTCACCGGCCCGGCCCTCGACCGCCCTCCGCGAGAGCGGCGTCCCCGGAACCGGCGTCCCCGTGAGATCCCGCACACCCGCGACGGGCCCCGCCGCCCCGGCAGACCGTACGGGCCCCGCCGCCCCGGCCGCGGGAGCGCCGGGAGGCTTCGCCCCCCGCTCCCCCTCCTTATTGTTCTTCCCCGCTCCCCTGCCCTGCCCCTTCCCCTTCGAGGTCCCCGCCCCGGCCCCCGTCCGCGCCCCCGTCCCCTTCTCTCTCACCACCGCCGCCATGGCCTCGACGGGCGCGACGGGCGCAGCGGTCGCGGCGGGCTCCGCAGAGCCCTTTCCCACCACCGTCTCCTCCCCCACCACCCGGTTGAGCTCGCGCGCCGCGTCCGTGACCGCGATCTTCGGGTTCCCGCGCAGCCACCCCGCCATCAGCCGCAGCGCGGCCGGCCGGGCGGCGCAGGCCTCGGCCAGGTCGGCCCCGCCGACCGGGTCGCAGGAGATCCGGGTGCCGCCGAGCAGGTCGGCCAGCAGCTCACCGGAGGCCGGCCGGTCCAGCCCGCCGAGGATCACCGGGTCGATGTCCTCGATTCCGGTGAGCGGCCCGGCCGTGGTGGCGAGCACCAGACAGCCGGGTTCGTCGGCCAGCAGCGGCCACACCTGTCCGGCGTCCCGGACGTCGTCCAGCACGAGCAGCACCCGCAGCCCCGCGAGCGCCTCGCGGAGCGCCACGCAGCCCGGCTCGTCCCGCCCGTCCTCGCCAGCCCCGGGCAGCGGCACGGCGGTCTGCGGGTCGAGCTGCTCCAGCAGCAGCCGGGCGGCCCGGGCGGGCGGCATCCGGCCGCCGTCCGGGGCGGACAGCCGCACGAAGAGCACGCCGTCCGGATAGTCGGCGGCGACGGTACGGGCGAAGCGGGCGGCCAGCGTGGTCCGTCCGGAGCCGGGGCGCCCGGCCAGCACCAGTACGGGGCAGCGCCCGCTCGCCGGGCGGGCGGCGGCCGCCCGCAGCGCGGCCAGTTCGGCGCGCCGTCCGACGAACAGCGCGGGCCCGGCCGGCAGCCGCTCCAGGCCCGGGACGGCCCCGGCGGGCGTGCCGGGGCCGGGGTCCATCGTCGCCGTCTTCCTCGCCACCCGTGCCACTCCCGATGTCGTCCCGCGCTCGGCATCCGACGCTCGGCATCCGGTGCCCCGCCTCCGGAGCTCGCCCGGAGCCCAGGGGAGGCGGCCCGGGGCGGGCGCCCTGTCTGCGAAGCGTAGTTCGACCGTCCGGCTCAGCCGAGGTGACATCCGGTCGTACGAATCCGCAAATCACCCCAACGACTCAACGCACGGACTCGGTCGCCCCTCGACCGGCCCCTCGGCCGGCCGCCCGACCGACCCGGCCCGGCCCGGCCCCGGTCTGCCCGGACCCGACCCCCTCAGGCCTCGAAGGGCCGGGCCGGCCACGGCGAGTCCGCCGCGCGCAGCGCGTCCAGCCCGTCCGGGCCGGTGAGCGCGGCGTGCACCGCGAGGGTGCCGGTGATCAGCGTCGGGTTGTGCAGCCTCCCCGCCTGGATCAGCCGGATCAGCTCCGGCACCGGCACCCAGGCGACCTCGATCTCCTGCTCCTCGCCCTCGGCGGCGTAGCGCTCGCCCTCGGCCGGCGCCAGGTCGGTGGCGAGGAACATCCGCAGCGCCTCGTCGGTGCCGCCCGGGGAGGTGTAGTAGTCGGCGAGGATCCGCCAGGTGCCGGCCTTGCAGTACGCCTCCTCGTACAGCTCGCGCTGCGCGGCGTGCCACGGGTTCTCGCCGGGGACGTCGAGCAGGCCGGCCGGCAGCTCCCACAGACGCTGGCGCACCGGGTGGCGGTACTGGCGCAGCACCAGCACCCGCTGCTCGTCGTCCAGGGCGAGCACCGAGACGGAGCCGGGGTGGGTCTGGTAGTCGCGGCGGGCCCAACTGCCGTCGGGCATCCGGACCTCCTCGCTGCGCACCCCGGTGACCTTGCCCTGGAACGGCGTCCCGCTCGCCCGGACCTCCCACTCCTCGGCCACGTCGAAGATCCCCTGGTGGCCCTGCTCGTCCATCGCTCTCCCCTTTTCGTCAGTACGACACAATCTAACGCCGGACGGCGGCCCCGCGGGAATCGCGGGGCCGCCGTCCGGTGAGCGACCGCTGTCGACGACGGCCGACTGCGGCGAAGGAGAACTACTTCGAGGCCGCGGTCTTGATCTCGATGGCCGCCTTGACCAGGCCCGCGAACAGCGGGTGCGGGCGGGTCGGACGGGACTTCAGCTCCGGGTGGGCCTGGGTGGCCACCAGGTAGGGGTGCACCTCGCGCGGGTACTCGACGTACTCGACCAGGTCGCCCTTGGGCGAGAGGCCGGAGAACACCAGGCCGGTCTTCTCCAGGTCCGCGCGGTAGGCGTTGTTGACCTCGTAGCGGTGGCGGTGGCGCTCCTCGACGTACTGCTCGCCGCCGTAGACCTCACGGACGATCGAGCCCTCGGCGAGCTTGGCCGGGTACAGGCCCAGGCGCATGGTGCCGCCCAGGTCGCCCTTGCCGTCGACGATGGCCAGCTGCTCGGCCATGGTGGAGATGACCGGGTGCTTGGCGGCGGCGTCGAACTCGGTGGAGTTGGCCTCCGGCAGGCCGGCCAGGTTGCGGGCCGCCTCGATGACGACGCACTGCAGGCCCAGGCACAGGCCCAGCAGCGGGACCTTGTTCTCGCGGGCGTAGGTGATGGCGCCGACCTTGCCGTTGACGCCGCGGTCGCCGAAGCCGCCGGGGATGCAGATCGCGTCGACGTCGCCGAGCTGCGCCTGGGCGCCCTCGGGGGTCTCGCAGTCGTCCGAGGTGACCCACTTGATCTCGACCCGGGCGTTGTTGGCGAAGCCGCCGGCGCGCAGCGCCTCGGTCACCGACAGGTAGGCGTCCGGCAGGTCGATGTACTTGCCGACCAGGGCGACCTTCACGATGTGCTGCGGCTCGTGGACGCGGCGCAGCAGGTCGTCCCAGGTGGTCCAGTCGACGTCGCGGAACGGCAGGTCCAGGCGGCGCACCGCGTAGGCGTCCAGGCCCTCGCCGTGCAGCACCTTGGGGATGTCGTAGATCGACTTGGCGTCGATGGCCGCGACCACGGCCTCCTCGTCCACGTCGCACATCATCGAGATCTTGCGCTTGATCGCCTGCGGGACCTCGCGGTCGGCGCGCAGCACGATCGCGTCGGGCTGGATGCCGATGTTGCGCAGCGCGGCGACGGAGTGCTGGGTGGGCTTGGTCTTCAGCTCGCCCGAGGGGCCGATGTACGGCAGCAGGGAGACGTGCACGAAGAACACGTTGTCCCGGCCGACCTCGTGGCGGACCTGGCGGACGGCCTCCAGGAACGGCAGCGACTCGATGTCGCCGACGGTGCCGCCGACCTCGGTGATCACCACGTCGACGTCCTCGGTCGCCATCCGGCGGATCCGGGACTTGATCTCGTTGGTGATGTGCGGGATGACCTGGACGGTGTCGCCCAGGTACTCGCCGCGGCGCTCCTTGGCGATGACGGTCGAGTACACCTGGCCGGTGGTGACGTTCGCCGAGCCGTGGAGGTTGGTGTCCAGGAACCGCTCGTAGTGGCCGATGTCCAGGTCGGTCTCGGCGCCGTCGTCGGTGACGAACACCTCACCGTGCTGGAACGGGTTCATGGTGCCCGGGTCCACGTTGAGGTACGGGTCGAGCTTCTGCATCGTCACGCGCAGGCCGCGGGCCTTGAGCAGCGCGCCGAGGCTGGAGGCGGTGAGCCCCTTTCCGAGAGAAGAGGCGACACCCCCGGTGACGAAGAGGTGCTTGGTCGTCACGGCGCGGCCGTTCGCTGCCTTGCCGGAATGGGGCTGTGCCAAGAGGGGGCTCCCGTGGGTCGCGTGTCGAAAGTGACGTGGGCGGGAGGCTCGGGGTTCGCCGGGCGACGGGAGGCCGGCGCGGTGCGCGGCGCTCTTTGGGTCGTCGGTTCGGCTGGTCCGGGGCGTTTTGATCCCGCCGGTCCACGGGATACCAGGGTAACAGTGACGCGGACCGGACGCCGTTCGGGCCGCGCGCGCCGCGCCGGGAGCGCGCGCGGGGCGCACCACCGGCGCATCACACGCCGCTCGTGTCACACCGGTCGCACAACCCACCGGACCGGGCCAGGGCGCGCCATCCGTCCGGACCATTCCGGCTCCTCCGGCCGGACCAGCCGGAGGTGATCCTTCCGGACCATCCTGCGCCGCGTCCTCACGATGCACGGCATTTCCGCCGAATTGCGGCGCCACACCGGGCTGCGTCCGCGTGCTTCGCCCCTTTCGTCCGTCGTAAGCTGCACGGACGCATCGCCGACAGCACGAGCACGCGGAGGGCGTGGGAGGGTCAGGACACTCCCGGTCCCCGATGCGCGACCGGACCTCCCCGTATTCCCGCTCATCCCCACCCACTCCAGGGGCTCGACCGAGCCCCGCGGACACTCCAGCAAGGCCCGCCACCACCCCGGCAGGCCGGACGTCCCGGGGTGGACCTCCGGCCCCGCAGACCGCTCGCTCCCTCCGCTCGCCGATGCCCTGACCACATTGCGAACTGGAGATCCACGTGGCCGGCCGTATCGAGGACTACGCACTCATCGGGGACATGCAGACCGCTGCCCTGGTCAGCAGGGACGGGGCGGTGGACTGGCTCTGCCTTCCCCGCTTCGACTCGCCGGCCGTGTTCGCCGGCCTGCTCGGCACCGATGAACACGGTTTCTGGCGGATCGGCCCGGCCGAGGCCGTCCTGACCGAGGTCCCCGCGCCGGCCGCCACCACGCCCCCCAGCGGCACCGGCCGGATCCGCATCGCCGACACCGCCGACCTGCGGGTGCCCCCGCCCACCGCCGCCGCGCCCGCCCTGCCCGCCGACCGCCGCCACTACAGGGGCGACTCGCTGATCCTGGAGCAGGAGTGGGACGCCCAGGGCGGCACCGTCCGGGTGATCGACTTCATGCCGCCGCGCCCGCTGGCCGGCAAGGACGCCGTCCCCCAGGTGATCCGGATCGTCGAGGGCGTCTCGGGTACCGTGCGGATGCGCTCGGCCCTGCGGATGCGCTTCTCCTACGGCCGGGTGGTGCCCTGGGTGCACCGCGTGGAGCAGGCCGACGGCGGCCACCGCACCGTCGCCATGGCCGGCCCCGACTCGGTCTGGCTGGACGGCAAGGCCGAGACCTACGGCCGCGACCTCACCACCTACGCCGACTTCACCGTCACCGCCGGCGAGCGGATCGCCTTCGCCCTCACCTGGCAGGCCTCCCACCTCGACCCGCCCAGGCCCCCGGACGCCGAGGAACTGCTCGACGCCACCGCCGACTTCTGGCACGAGTGGGCCGACCAGTGCACCTACCAGGGCCCCTACCGCGAGGCCGTGATCCGCTCCCTGATCACCCTCAAGGGCCTCACCTACGCCCCCACCGGGGGCATCGTCGCCGCCCCCACCACCTCCCTCCCGGAGGACATCGGCGGCGAACGCAACTGGGACTACCGCTACACCTGGCTGCGCGACGCCGCCATCACCCTCTCCTCCCTGCTGCGCACCGGCTACCGCGAGGAGGCCCGCGCCTGGCGCGAGTGGCTGCTGCGCGCCGTCGCCGGGGACCCGGAGAACCTCCAGATCATGTACGGCATCGCCGGCGAGCGCGAGCTCACCGAGTCCTCACTGGACTGGCTGCCCGGCTACGAGGGTTCCCGGCCCGTCCGGGTCGGCAACGGCGCCGCCGGACAGCTCCAGCTCGACGTCTACGGCGAGGTCGTCGAAGCCCTCCACCTCGCCCACATGACCGGCCTGGTCCGCAACGACCACGCCCACCACCTCCAGCTGCGCCTGATCGAGTACCTGGAGGACCACTGGCAGGAGCCGGACGAGGGCATCTGGGAGGTCCGCGGCCCGCGCCGGCACTTCGTCCACTCCAAGGTGATGGCCTGGGTCGCCGTCGACCGGACCATCAAGCTGCTGGAGCAGGCCCCCGAGGACGAGCCCTCCGACGGGCACCTGGAGCGCTGGCGGGCGCTGCGCGCGCAGATCCACGCGGACGTCTGCGAGAAGGGCTACGACCCGGAGCGCAACACCTTCACCCAGTACTACGGCGGCCGGGAGCTGGACGCCTCGCTGCTGCTGATCCCCCAGGTCGGTTTCCTCCCGCCGGACGACAAGCGGGTGATCGGCACCATCGAGGCGATCCAGCGCGAACTGTCCACCGAGGACGGCTTCGTGCTGCGCTACCCGACCCACGACGAGTCGGGCAACAACGTCGACGGTCTCTCCGGCCACGAGGGCGCCTTCCTGGCCTGCTCCTTCTGGCTGGCCGACGACCTCGCCATGATCGGCCGGGTGCAGGAGGCCCGCGAGCTGTTCGACCGACTGCTGGCGCTGCGTAACGACCTGGGCCTGCTCGCCGAGGAGTGGGACCCGCGGCTCAAGCGCCAGGTCGGCAACTTCCCCCAGGCCTTCAGCCACGTCCCGCTGATCGACACCGCCCTGCGGCTGACCGCCTGCGGCGCCGCGTACCTGTCCGCCCAGCCGGACGGTCCGGCCGCCGACCGGGTCGAGCGGGCCACCGTCTAGCGGGCGCCCCTCCGGCCGGCCACCATCCGGCCGGCCGCCGGCGACGGTCCGCCCGGCGCGGACCTACCCTCGCTGCACCAGCTCGTCGTAGGTGCTGAGCACCTGGGCGACGGTGGCGGCCTCGTCCGGCCAGGTCTCGGCCTGCTGTCGGCCGGCCGCCACCAGGTGCTCGCGGCGGGCCGGGTCGGCCAGCAGTGCGCGCACCGCGCGGCCGAGCGCCGCCGGGTCGCCGGGGGGCACCAGTTCGGCGGCGTCGCCGACCAGTTCGGGGATGCCGCCGACGGCGGTGGCGACCACCGGCACGCCAGCCCGCATGGCCTCCTGCACCACCAATGAGCGGGCCTCCCAGCGGCTGGAGACCACCACGACGTCGGCGGCGGCCAGCAGGTCGGGCACGTCGGTGCGGTAGCCGAGCAGCCGCACCGGCAGCTTCTCCGTGGCCACCCGCTCGCGCAGCGCACCCGCCTCCGGACCGTCCCCGGCGAGCAGCACCAGCGGCTCCGGGTCCAGCGTGGACAGCTCCCGGGTGGCGTCCAGCAGCAGCCCGAAGGCCTTCTGCGGGACGAGCCGGCCGACCGCCAGCACCAGCGGACGGTCCGGGCCGCCGCCGAGCAGTTCGGCGCGCGCCTCGGCGCGGCCGAGCAGGCCCTCGGGCATCGGCGGGGCGGACACCGGGCCCAACCGGGCGTCGGTGGCGCCCAGTTCGCGGGCCCGGGCGACCAGGTCGGAGGAGGCGCCGAGGACCAGGTCGGCGGCGCGCGCCACCCGGCGCTCCATCAGCCGCTGCAGCCGCCGCTCCAGACCGGTGGCCAGCAGCGCGTGGTGCGAGGTGACCACCAGCGGGGTCTCCGGGCGCAGACCGGGGAAACGGCCCGCGGTGCGCAGCGCCAGGTCGGACAGCAGGCCGGCGCGCAGCCCGTGAGCGTGCACCACGTCGGCGCCGGTGAAGGCCCGGCGCAGCTCGCCGATCGCGGTGGCGTCGCTGCGGGCGCCCGCGGTGGGGGTGATCTCGACGGTGTGGAACCTGGCGCCCGTACGGGAGAACCCGAACAGGGCGTCCGCACCGGCCGGCGCGCAGACAGTGACGTTCACGCCGTGCGCGACCAGGCCCTGGGCCAGGGAGCGCACGTGCGCACCGATGCCGCCGCTGCTGGCGGCCAGGACGAGTACCACCTGCAGCTGCCCCGGTTCGGGGACGGCCGCGGTGGCCCGGGCGGCGGAATGGTCCACGTCGTCTCGCATCCGACTCGATCGGGTTCGCGCGCCGCTTCGCGAGGATTGCCCGCCGGGCGGCGCTCGGGGCTGGGAAGCCAGTGTCCAGCCGCCACCATGCCAGGTCGGCGGCCCTCTTGGACAGTCGGCGCCACCGGGCGCGTCGCCGACGTCCGAGGGGCCGCCGGCGGCCGCTACCGGCGGCGCGGGGCGCGGGCCGTGGCCAGCAGTTCCTCGGCGTGGGCACGGCCCAGTTCCGAGTCCTCCAGGCCGGCCAGCATCCGGGAGAGTTCGCGCACCCGCTCCTCGTCGTTCAGCACCTTGACGCCGCTGCGGGTCACGGTGCCGTCGTGGGTCTTCTCCACCACCAGGTGCCGGTCGGCGAACGCGGCGACCTGCGGGAGGTGGGTGACCACCACGACCTGGGCGGACTCGGCCAGCTTGGCCAGCCGGCGGCCGATCTCGACCGCGGCCTTGCCGCCGACGCCCGCGTCCACCTCGTCGAACAGGTAGGTGGGGACGGGGTCGGCGCCCGCGAAGACCACCTCGACGGCGAGCATCACGCGCGACAGCTCACCGCCGGAGGCGCCCTTGGCGATCGGGCGCGGCTGGGCGCCGGGGTGCGGGGCGAGCAGCACCTCCACCTCGTCCACGCCGTGGGGACCGTAGGCGACGGTGCGCCCACCGACCTCGATCCCGGCCAGGTCGTCGACCTGGCTGATCGAGAAGGTCACCCGGGCGTGCGGCATGGCCAGTTCGGCGAGTTCGGCGGAGACCGCCTCGGCGAACCGCCCGGCCGCGGCGTACCGGGCCCGGGAGACCTCGGTGGCCAGCTCGGCCAGTTCGGCCCGCAGCTCGGTCTCCCGGGCGCCGAGCTCGTCGATCCGGTCGTCGTCGCCGTCGAGCTCGGCGAGCCGGGTCGCCCCGGCCTCGGCCCAGGCGATCACCTCGGCGAGCGAGTTCTCCTCGCCGCCGTACTTGCGCAGCAGCTGGGCGAGCACGGCCCGGCGGTCCTCGACGGCGGCCAGGCGCACCGGGTCGGCGTCCAGGTCGTCCGCGTAGCCGGCCAGGTCGCCGGCCACGTCGGCGAGCAGGTAGCCGACCTCGTTGAGGCGGTCGGCCAGGGCGGCCAGCCGCTCGTCGTGGTGGCGCACGGCGTCCAGGGCCCGGCGGGACTGGGCGAGCAGGGTGCCCGCGTCCAGTGCCTCCGGGTCGACCGGGTCGCCGGCCAGGGCGGCGTGGGCGAGGGTCGCGGCGGAGGACAGCGCGTCGGCGTGGCCGAGCCGCTCGGCCTCGGCGGCCAGCTCCTCGTCCTCGCCGGCCACCGGCTCGGCGGCGGCGATCTCGTCCAGGCCGAAGCGCAGCAGATCGGCCTCCTGGGCGCGCTCGCGGGCCCGGGTGGTGAGCTCCTCCAGGGTCGCGGAGACCTCGCGCAGGGTGCGGTAGGTCTCCCGGTAGCGGGCCAGCGGCTCGGCCACCGAGGCTCCCGCGTACCGGTCCAGCGCGCCGCGCTGGCGGGCCGGGCGCAGCAGGCGCTGCTGGTCGGTCTGGCCGTGCACGGCGATCAGGTCCTCGCCGATCTCGGCGAGCAGGCCGACCGGGACGGACCGTCCGCCGACGTGCGCCCGGGAGCGGCCCTCGGCGGAGACGGTCCGGCTGATCAGCAGCGCGCCGTCGTCCAGTTCGGCCCCGGCCTCGATCGCGCGGGCCGCCACCGGGGAGCCGGACGGCAGTTCCAGCCGGCCCTCCACGACGGCGCGTCCGGTGCCGTTGCGCACCAGGCCCGGATCGGCGCGGCCGCCGAGCAGCAGGCCGAGGCTGGTCACGACCATGGTCTTGCCGGCGCCGGTCTCACCGGTCACGGCGGTGAAGCCGGGGGCCAGCTCGACCACCGCGTCGTCGATGACCCCAAGATCCCGTATCCGCATCTCGTCCAACACGGAGACGACCATACGAGGTTCCACCCCCGGCGCGCGACGAGCGGCAACGGCGCGCGGCAACTCCGTGCCCCGAAGTTCATCCCTTCCGGGAGTCCCCGGCGGGCACCGGCACCGTGCACCAGGGCAGGAAGAGCTGCACCATCGGGCCGATGGCCAGCGCGTACGCGACGGTGCCGACCCCGACGGTGCCGCCGAGCAGCAGGCCGACGGTGAGGACCGTCACCTCGATGCCGGTGCGGATCAGCCGCAGCGAACGTCCGGTGCGCCGGTGCAGGCCGGTCATCAGGCCGTCGCGCGGGCCCGGGCCGAGCCGGGCGCCGATGTAGAGGCCGGTGGCCAGGCCGTTGAGGGCGATCGCCGCGGCCGACAGCGCGATCCGCGCGGGCAGGGACCCGGGGCTGCCGAGGGCCTCCAGGGTGAGGTCCATGGCCGCGCCGATCACCAGCACGTTGGCGACGGTGCCCAGGCCCGGGCGCTGGCGCAGCGGGATCCACAGCAGCAGGACGAGGGCGCCGCAGATCGTCACCCAGGCGCCGACCGAGAGCCCGACGGTGCGCTGCAGGCCCTGGTGCAGGACGTCCCAGGGGTCGAGGCCGAGACCGGAGCGGAGCATCAACGCCATGCTCGCGCCGTACAGGGCGAGGCCGGCGAACAGCTGCGGGATCCGGCGGCCCAGGGCTCGGGTGTCACCGAACACCCGAACGGCGAGGCCGGCGCCCGGGGCGGCGGCGACCGACGCGGCCGGTACGGGCGTGGCGGAGTCTGACGTCGGTGGCGGTGCGGTCGAGGCGGCGGTCGGCGTCGGCGGTGTGGTCGCGGTGGCCAATGGTGCTCCTGCGGTGGTGCTGCACCACCGGGGCTCCCGGTGGTGGCGGCCGGCCTGGCCGCCCTGCCATGATGGCCAGGCCAATACGACCCACTCCAGGGCCAATACCGAGCAAGTGGACTGATCGCATGGCCGACTGGCACACCACCGTCACCCCGCCCGCCCTGGCCCGGCTGCTCGCCACCGCCCGGCTCCCCGAGCCGGCCGCCGCCCGCCGCCCCGCCTACCGCACCCTGGCCGGACAGATCCGGCTGCTGGTCACCGAGGGCCGGCTGCCGGTCGGCGCCCGGCTGCCGGCCGAACGCGAGCTGGCCACCGCCCTGGCGATGAGCCGCACCACCGTCGCCACCGCGTACGAGACCCTGCGCGGCGACGGCTACCTGCGCAGCCGGCGCGGCGCCGGAAGCTGGACCGCCCTACCCGAGGGGGCCCCGCCGCCCAGCGAGGCGCTGCACCCCGTCCCGCCGGACGAGCAGGGCCGCGTCCTGGACCTCGGCGTCGCCGCCCCGCCCGCCCCGCAGCCCTGGGTCGGCCAGGCCGCCGCCCGGGCCGTCGAACAGCTGCCGCACTACACCGCCGGGCACGGCCACTACCCCACCGGCGTCCCGGTGCTGCGCGAGGCCGTCGCCCGCCGCTTCACCGAGCGCGGCCTGCCCACCACCCCCGACCAGATCCTGATCACCACCGGCGCCATGGGCGGCCTGCACCTGGTCCAGCGGGCGCTGATCGGCCGCGGCGACCGGGTCGCCGTCGAGGCACCCAGCTACGCGAACACCCTGCAGTCCCTGCGGCTGACCGGCGCGCGCCTGGTCCCGGTGCCGTACGCGTGGACTGCGCAGCCCTCCTGGGACCTCGACGAGTGGCGGCGGGTGCTGCGCGGCGCCGGCCCCAAGGTCGCCTACGTGATCCCGGACTTCCACAACCCGACCGGCGCGCTGATCGACGAGGAGCAGCGCCGCCGGCTGCTGGCCGCCGCCCGGGCCGCCGGGAGCATCGTGCTCGCCGACGAGACCACCGCCGAACTCGGTTGGGGCGTACCGCCGTCCACACCGCTGCCGCGCCCCATGGCGGCACTGGACCGCTCCGCCCAGGTGGTCACCGTCGGCTCGGCGGGCAAGCTGCTCTGGGGCGGGCTGCGGATCGGCTGGGTCAGGGCCGCGCCCGCGCTGGTGCGCCGACTGGCCACCGAGCGGGTCTACAGCGACGTCGGCACCCCGGTACTGGACCAGCTGATCGCCGCCGAACTGCTGGGTGAGCTGCTGCCCGACGTCCGGGAACACCAGCTGACCCGGCTGCGGGCCACCGCGCGGGCCTTCGCCACCGCCCTGCCCGAACGGCTCCCCGGATGGAGCTTCACCATGCCGTCCGGCGGCCTGTCCCTGTGGGTCTCCACCGACGGCCTGTCCGGCGCGGCACTGGCCCGGGCCGGGGAGCGCGGCGGGGTCCGGATCGCCTCGGGCAACCGCTTCGGCGCGGACGGCGCCTTCGAGCACCACATCCGCCTGCCGGTCACCGTGCCCGCCGCGACCGTCCCCGCCGCCGTCGAACGCCTCGCCGCCCTGGCCGCCCACGCCGCGAACGGAGGACGGCTCGAAGCGGCCGACGAGACCCAGACACTGGCGGTCTGACGGTCAGTCAGCGTCCGGTGCGTGCCCCCGGCCGGGTGAACGGCCGTGGCGCGCACCGGATTCGGCACATGTGTACGGGCGTCGGCCCGCCGTACGGCCGCCGACCGGCGCTAGTGGTGGTCCGCCCGGCCGCGCCAACCCGTCACCGGCAGAGCGAACTTGGCCACCAGCCGGTCAGTGAACGGCGCCCGGTGCAGTCTGGCCAGCCGCACCGGCGTCCGACCCCGGCGGACCTCCACCCGTGCCCCGGCGGGCAGTTCGACCGAACGCCGCCCGTCACACCAGAGCACGCCGTGCGGGGTCTTGGGCTGCACCTCCACCGCCAGCACCGACTCCGGCGAGGTCACCAGCGGGCGGGCGAACAGCGCGTGCGCGGAGATCGGCACCATCAGCAGCGCCTCCACCTCCGGCCACACCACCGGCCCGCCACCGGAGAACGCGTACGCGGTGGAGCCGGTCGGCGTCGCGCACACCACGCCGTCACAGCCGAAGTTGGAGACCGGACGGCCGTCCACCTCGGTCACCACCTCCAGCATCCGCTCCCGGGACGCCTTCTCGATCGAGGCCTCGTTCAGCGCCCAGTCCTCGTGCACCACATCGCCGTTGGTGCGGACGATGACGTCGATCGTCATCCGCTCCTCGACCTCGTAGTCGGCGTCCACCACCCGCTCGACCACCACGGCCAGGTCGTCCCGCTCGGCCTCGGCGAGGAAGCCCACCCGGCCCAGGTTGATCCCGAGCATCGGCAGCCCGTGCGAACGCGCCAGCTCCGCCCCGCGCAGCAGCGTCCCGTCCCCGCCGGCCACCAGGATCAGCTCGCAGCCGTCCGCCGCCCCGGGGCCCTCGGACACCTTCTCGACGCCCTCCGGCAGATCCAGGTCCACCGCCTCGGCCTCCAGCAGTCTGATCCGGAGCCCCGCCTTCAGCAGCCCGTGCACCAGACCCTCGACGCTGCGCAGCGCCGCCTCCCGGCCGGTGTGCGCGATCAGGAAGACCGTACGTTCTTCATCGCTCATGCCGCTGCCCTCTCCCTAACGCCTGCCGGGTCGCCCTTGGCCCCGGTGCGGCCGCGCCATACGACATGACGCGCCGGACGCTCGCAAGGCACCCTACCGGGGCCCCTCCGCCACGGCCCGGTCCGCCTCCGCGGGGTCCAGCTGCGGAGCGTCCCGGCGCAGCCAGAGGAAGTACTCGACGTTGCCGGACGGCCCCGGCAGGGGGCTCGCGGTGACCGCGCGCACGCCCAGCCCGAGCTCCCACGCCTGCCCCGCGACCTGGCGCACCATCTCGGCGCGCAGCTGCGGGCTGCGCACCACCCCGCCGCTGCCCAGACGCTCCTTGCCGATCTCGAACTGGGGCTTGACCATCAGCACCAGGTCCGCGTCCTCGGCCGCGCAGGAGGCGAGCGCCGGGAGCACCAGACCCAGCGAGATGAACGACAGGTCGCCCACCACCAGGTCCACCAGGGTGCCGCCGATCAGGTCCGGGGTCAGCTCGCGCACATTGGTGCGGTCCATCACCGTGACCCGCTCGTCGCTCTGCAGCGACCAGGCGAGCTGCCCGTAACCGACGTCCACCGCCAGCACGTGCGCGGCCCCGGCGCGCAGCAGCACGTCGGTGAACCCGCCGGTGGAGGCCCCGGCGTCCAGCGCCCGGCGGCCCTCGACCACCAGGCCCTGCGGCACGAAGGCCGCGAACGCGCCGGCGAGCTTGTGGCCGCCGCGCGAGACGTAGTCGGGGTCGTTGTCGTCCTTGGCCACCACGACCGCCGCCGAGGTCTCCACCTGGGTGGCCGGCTTGGTCGCGGTGGTGCCGCCGACGGTCACCCGCCCGGCGGCGATCAGCTCGGACGCGTGCTCACGCGATCGGGCCAGCTTGCGGCGGACCAGTTCCGCGTCGAGTCGGCGTCGTGCCACTGCCACTGGTGTTTCAGCTCCTACGGATCCTGCGGGTCATTCCTGGTCGAGCGCGGCCAGTGTGTCGACGAGCCGCTGGTGAACATCTTCGTACACCGCGACGTGTGCCTCGGCCGGGACCCCGTCCAAGGCCTCCAGCCGGGCCAGGCCCGCGTCCACGCCGGGGTGGCCGGTGGGCGCCAGCTCGATGCCCAGCGGCTCGGCATCCAGCGGCTCGGTGTCCCGGACGGGCTCGGTGTCCCGGACGGGCTCGGGAAAGCGGGAAGGCTCGGGCGGGCGGGCGGCCGCGGGCGGTTCACTCGTCGTGGGCATCGGGCTTCTTCGTGCTGGTGGCCTTGCGGACGGTGGTCTTCCTGGTCGCCGCACGCTTCGCGGGCGTCCCCGGCTCGGCCTCGGCCTGCTTGGCGGTGGCGGTCTTCTTCACGGTGGTCGTCTTCTTCGCGGCCGCCTTCTTGGCCGTCGTCCTCTCGGGTGCCGCCGTCTTCTTCGCCGCGCTCTTCTTGGCCGCGGACTTCTTGGCCGCGGACTTCTTCGCCGGTCCCTTCGCCGCAGTGTCCTTCGCGGCGGTGCTCTTCCCCGCGGCAGCGGTCTCCGGCGCAGCGGGGGCCTCCTCCTTCGGGGCCTGGGCGGCCATCGACCCCGGCGGGACCGGCGGTTCGACCTCGACCGGCTCGTCCACCTCCACCCGCTCGGCGACTATCGGCTCATCCGCCGTCCGGGCGGCCGACCGCTCCTCCTCGAACTCCCAACCGCGCCCGAACAGGTCGCCGGCCCGCGGCGCCGGCACCGGCTCCTCGGCCTCGTACGCCCCCGGCCCGGACGCGGCCGCCGGGGCTTCCTCCTCGACCTCACGCAACTTGGTCTCCAGGTACGCCAGCACCACGCCGACCTTGGTCACCTGGTCCCCGACCTTCTCGAAGACCTTCTCCGCCTCGTTGCGTGCCACGCCGACCGCCAGATCCACCCCGGCACGTCCGGCGGTGACCGCCTCCCCGGCCAGGGTCTGCAAGGTCTCCACGGACGGCGGGAACTGACCGCCCAGCCGGCGCTCGACCCCGGCGACATCGACCCCGGCCTTCTCCAGGATCGAGGTCGCCGTCCCGACGACCATCTTGCCGACCTCCTCGACCACCCCGGCGGCGGTCTCCACCACTCCCCGAACCGTCCTCGGCAGCATCCGGGTGCCTCCCAATCGCCTACGCGTGTCGCTCCGTCGCCCTCAGTACCCGGGCGCCGTCGCGGGCACCCCACTGACGACGCTACCGCCAAAACCCTCCTGAGGTACCGTGGCCCACAGTCAGCACCGTAGCGACCGCGGGAGGGAGGAGCCGCCCCGTGGCGAACGCCGAGGAGTGCCGGGAGGCACTGGAGCAGCTCAGCCGGAACATGGCGAAGTCCACCGGCGACGTCCGCAAGGCCGCCGCCCTCGACCGCTCGCTCAGCTGCCGGATCACCGACCTCGACCTGACCTTCACCGGACAGCTGCGCGACGGCCGCATCCAGGACATGGTCGCCGCCCCCGGCCCCCCGGCCGAGAAGGCGGCGATCCGGCTCACCATGAGCAGCGACGACCTGGTCGCGATGGTCGACGGCCGGCTCAACTTCGCCTCCGCGTGGGCGAGCGGCCGGGTCAGGCTCGAGGCGGGCTTCCGCGACCTGCTGCGGCTGCGCACCCTGCTCTGAAACCGGCACCGCCGAAGCTGCCGTTCCCGGACCGGGCGCCGCCGAGCCGGGCCGGTCATCGGACCAGGGGCCACCGAGCCGGGCTCAGCCGGGGGCGGCCCCCGTCGACCGCGGAACCGTCCTCAGAACCCGAGATCGGCCAGCGCCTTACGGCCGTCCACCGGCGCACCGCCCGCGTCCAGCACCGTCCACGCCGCCGCGCACAGCGCCCGCAGGCCGTCCCAGCGGTCCCCGGCACCGGACAGCCGCAGCACGCCGGCCTCCACGCCCGCGACCACGCCACCGCACGCGAAGCCGCCGGCCACGGCCGTCACCTCCGGATGCGGGACGAGCAGTCCGCGCAGGTCCTCTGCCAGATACGTCGGCCGGTGCTCGACGGGGGCCGAAAGCAGCAGCTCCGGGACGGTCACGCCGGTGAACACCAGCAGGCTGTCCACGCCGCCGTTGAACGCGCCCTCGATGTCGGTGTCCAGCCGGTCGCCGACCACCAACGGCCGCTCCGCGCCGGTGCGCAGCACCGTCTCCCGGTGCATCGGCGGCAGCGGCTTGCCCGCCACCTCCGGCTCCACCCCGGTCGCCGCCTGCACCGCCGCCACCAGGGTGCCGTTGCCGGGCGCGATGCCACGGGCCCTCGGCACCGTCAGATCCAGGTTGGACGCCACCCAGGGCAGTCCGCTCTGCACCGCGTACGAGGCCTCCGCGAGGTCCGTCCACCCCACCGAGGGGTCGAAGCCCTGCACCACCGCGAGCGGCCCGTCGGCCAGCGAGCGGACCGCTACCAGGCCCAGCTCGGCCAGCGCCTCCTCCAGCCCGAGGCCGCCCACGACCAGCACCTTCGAGCCGGCCGGCACCTTCTCGGCGATCAGCCGGGCGGCGGCCTGGGCCGAGTTGATCACGTCGGAGGGCTCGGCCGGGATGCCGAGCTCGGTCAGGTGCTCGGCCACCACCCGCGGCGGGCGGGAGGCGTTGTTCGTCACGTAGGCGAGCCGCATTCCGGCCGTCCGGGCGGCGTCCAGCGCCTCCACCGCGTGCTCGATCGCGTGCGCGCCCGTGTAGACCACGCCGTCCAGGTCCAGCAGCGCGGTGTCGTAGGCGTCGGTCAGCGGCCGCTCGCTGCCGCCGGGGGCGGTCCGTCGCACGGGGGTGGCCGTCTCGGTCATGGCTGCGCTACCTCATTCACTGCGTCGTCGTTCACTGCTGCGTCCGCTGCTGCGTCCACTGCGTCGTACGTCCCGGCGTACGGGTCGCCGCATACGGGTCGCGTCGTCCGTGACGCACCGCGTCGTGCGTCAACGGCGTCCGCCCGGTCAGGCGCCGCCGTCGGTACCGGTGCCGGCACCGGTGTCGTCCACCGTTCCGCCGGCCGGGTCCCCGGCCCCCGCCGGAGGCTCCACGTACCCGGGTGCTCCTGGCAGCAGCGGGCCGTAGGCCCCCGCACGGGCCGCCAGGGTCGCCCGGGTCTGCCGCAGTGCCTGCCGGTAGTGGTCGGACTCCGGCCGCATCGCCACGGCCAGCGCCAGGTGCTCGGCGGAGGTCTCGAAGTCGCCCAGCCGGGCCGCCGCGACTCCCCACCCGAACTGAGCGTAGTCGTCCGCCGGGTCCGCCAGCGCCACAGCGCGGAAGTTCTCCAGCGCCGCCGCGTACGAGCCCGCGTCGAACTGGGCCCGCGCCAGCGCCTCGCGAATGCTGCGCGAGTGCGGCTCGGCCGCCACCGCCCGGGCGAGCAACTGCTCGGCGGCCGCCGGATGCCCCTGGGCCAGCAGCCGGGCTCCCCGGCGGAACCACTCGTACACGTCCCCGGCGGGCTCGCCGGAGCGGCTCTGCGGCGGCACCCCGCGGAGCGGCACGCCGTCGCCCGGAGCGCCGTCACCCGGAGCCCCACCGACCGATGCGCCGTCGCCCGGTACGCCGTCCGGTACGCCGTCGGCCGGAGCGTCCCCGCGGGTGGCACCCACCGGCCCGCCCGACTCGGCCGGGCCGCCGCCGTCCACCCGTTCCTGCCCGTCGTCCATGCCGTACCTCGCCCTCGGTCCCACACCCGCCCCACAACTCGGCGCGGGCATTCCGATCTCTCAACAACGCGTACCCGGTTACGATGCCCAGAATGAGCACACCCAGTGCAGAAGACGGAGTCGAGACTCCCGAGGGCGGCCCCGGCGATCCCGGGCACGTCGCCACCGCCGGCCTGTCCCTGTCCCCCTTCCGCGGCCTGCGCTACGTCCCCGACCGGGTCGGCACCCTGGCCGCGGTGACGTCCCCGCCGTACGACGTCGTGGACCCGGGCCGCCGGCTCGACCTGGAGACCGCCGACCCCCACAACGTGGTCCGGCTGATCCTGCCCAGGCCGGAGCCCGAGGACGCCGGCGACCGTCCCGACCGCGACACCCGCTACCGGCACGCCGCCCGGCTGCTGGCCGCCTGGCAGCGCGAGGGTGTCCTGGCCGCCGACCCCGAGCCCGCGCTCTACGTCTACGAGCAGCGGGTGCCGGCCACCGACGACTCCCCCGAACTGCTCCAGCGCGGCCTGATCGGCGCCCTCGCCGTGAGCGGCCGCGAAGGCGGCGTGGTGCTCCCGCACGAGGACGTGATGCCGCGGCCGGTCGCCGACCGGGTCGGCCTGATGCGCACCACCCGCGCCAACCTGGAACCACTGCTGCTCACCTACCGGGGCAACGGCGGCGCCTCCGGCGTGATCGAGCGAACGGTCGAACGCGAGCCGCTGCTCTCCACCGCCACCAGCGACGGGACCCACCACCGCCTGTGGGCGGTCACCGACCCGGCCGAGATCGCCGAGATCAGCCGCGACCTCGCCACCTGCCGGGCACTGATCGCCGACGGCCACCACCGCTGGGAGATGTACCTGCGCCTCCAGCGCGAGCACCGCCACCTGCCGCGCAGCCCCTGGGACCGCGGCATGGTGCTCCTGGTGGACACCGCCCGCTACCCGCTGCGGGTCCGCGCCATCCACCGCGTGCTGTACCGGCTGCCGGTGGCCGAGGCGCTGGAGCGGCTCGGCGACCAGTGGAAGGTCAAGGAGGTCCCAGGACCGCTGTCCGCCGCGCTCCAGGCCCTCGCCGAGCAGAAGCGGCACGGCGGCAACGGCTTCGTCGTCACCGGCGGCGACGGCGTCTACTGGCTGCTCAGCGAGCCCGAGGAATCCCTGCTCGACGCCACCGTGCCGCACGGCAGACCCGAGGAGTGGCGTCACCTGGACGCCACCGTCCTGCACGCCACCCTGCTCGACCACACCTGGCACGTCCCCGACGGCCCGGACGACATCGGCTACCTGCACACCGCCGTGGCCGCCGAACAGGAGGCCGCCCGCACCGGCGGCACCGCCGTCCTGCTGCACCCGGTCCGGGAGTCCGTGGTGCGACGGCTCGCCGAGCAGGGCGTCACGATGCCGCGCAAGTCCACCTCCTTCGGACCGAAGCCGGCCACCGGGCTGGTGCTGCGCAACCTCGCGCTGGGCTGACACCGCGCCGTCGGCCCGACCAGGCCCGAACGCCGTGAGGCCCTGCCGTTCCCGGAACTCCGGGAACGGCAGGGCCTCACGGCGTTGACCGGGGAGCTGATCAGCTCTTGTCAGCGTCGGCGTCGGCCTTGACCTCGGCGGCCTTGGTCTCCTCGACCTCGGCCTTGCGGTCCTCGGCGTCCTGGGCGCGCTCGGGGACGACGCCGTCGAAGTCGTCGTCGATCTCGAGGTCGTCCTCGTCGTAGTACTCCTCGACGTCCTCCTCGTCCTCGAAGATCACGCGGTCGTCGGCGTTGTCGCCGCCACCGCGCTTCTTCGTCGGGGCGTCGACCGACTCGGCCTCGTCCTCGTCCAGCTCCGGGTCGAGCGTGTCGGTGAACTCCACGCCGTCGATCTCGGCCAGCCGCTCCGAGGCGTTGGTGGTGCCGTCGGTGTCGGCCTCGGCGGCCTTGGCGAACCAGTCACGGGCCTCGTCGGCGCGGCCAGCCGCGATCAGGGCCTCGGCGTAGGCGTACCGCAGGCGAGCGGTCCACGAGTGCACGGCGCTGGAGGCCAGCTCCGGGCTCTGCAGCGTCACCACGGCGGCGTCGAACTGCTCCATGTCGGTGCGGGCACCGGCCGCCACCAGGCGCATCTCGACCTGGCCGGCCTTGTCCAGTTGCTTCACCTCGGGCTCACCGGCCATCGCCAGCGCCCGCTCCGGGCGGCCCAGACCGCGCTCGCAGTCGGCCATCACCGGCCACAGGTCCGCACGGCCGGTCATCCGACGGGCGGCACGGAACTCGGTCAGCGCCTCGGAGTACCGCTGCGTCATGTACGAGGCGAAACCGGCGGCCTCACGGACGGCGGCCACGCGGGAGGCCAGACGGAGCGCGACGCGCGAGTACTGGTAGGCCTCCTCCGGCTCGCTGTCGAGCAGGCGGGCCACCATCACCAGGTTGCGGGCGACGTCGTCCGCGAGGGTCTTGGGCAGGCTCTTGAGCTCCTGACGCACGTCCGCGTCCAGCTCAAAGCCGGTGACGTCCTCCGGGATCGGCAGACGCTTGACAGGCTCGTAGTTGCCCCGGCGGTCGTCGTAGTCCCGACGGTCACCGCCGCGGTCGTCCCGGTCCCGACGGTAGCCGCCGCCCTGGCGGTCGTCACGACGGAAGCCGCCACGGTCGCCACCACGGTCATCGCGACGGAAGCCGCCACGGTCACCGCCGCGCTCGCCGCGCTCACGGTTGTAGCCGCCGCCCTGGCGGTCGTCACGACGGAAGCCGCCACGGTCACCACCACGGTCGTCACGGTCGCGGCCGTACCCGCCCGACGGACGGTCGTCACGACGCGGACGGTCCTCACGGTCATCGCGACGGAAACCACCGGACGGGCGGTCGTCACGACGGAAGCCACCGCCGGCCGGACGGTCGTCGCGACGGAAACCGCCACGGTCGTCGCGGTCACGGTTGAAACCACCCGAGGGGCGGTCGTCGCGACGGAAACCACCGGACGGGCGGTCGTCACGACGGTAGCCGCCACGGTCGCCACCACGGTCATCGCGGTCGCGGCCGTACCCGCCCGACGGACGGTCGTCATGACGCGGACGGTCCTCACGGTCATCGCGACGGAAACCACCCGGACGGTCATCGCGACGGAAGCCACCGCCGGCCGGACGGTCGTCGCGACGGAAACCGCCACGGTCGTCGCGGTCACGGTTGAAACCACCCGAGGGGCGGTCGTCGCGACGGAAACCACCGGACGGGCGGTCGTCACGACGGAAGCCGCCACGGTCACCACCACGGTCATCGCGGTCACGGCCGTACCCGCCCGACGGACGGTCGTCACGACGCGGACGGTCCTCACGGTCATCGCGACGGAAACCACCCGGACGGTCATCGCGACGGAAACCACCGCCGGCCGGACGATCGTCACGACGGAAACCACCACGGTCGCCACCACGGTCGTCACGGTCACGGCCGTACCCGCCCGACGGACGGTCGTCACGACGCGGACGGTCCTCACGGTCATCGCGACGGAAACCACCCGGACGGTCATCGCGACGGAAACCACCGCGGTCGCCACCACGGTCGTCACGGTCACGGCCGTACCCGCCCGACGGACGGTCGCCCCGGTCGCGGTTGTAGCCGCCGCCCTGGCGGTCGTCACGACGGAAGCCGCCACGGTCACCACCACGGTCGTCACGGTCGCGGCCGTACCCGCCCGACGGACGGTCGTCACGACGCGGACGGTCCTCACGGTCATCGCGGCGGAAACCACCGGACGGGCGGTCGTCACGACGGAACCCGCCCGACGGACGGTCGTCACGGCGGTCATCACGACGGTAACCGCCACGGTCGCTGGACCAGCCGCCACGGGACCGGGGCTCGTAGCCTCGGCCGTCGTCCGATCGGCGCTCGGGACGGTCCTGGGGCTGGTTCGACATCGTGGTGACTCCTTCTGCTGCTTCAGCTCCACCGCGGGCCGAGCGAGCAACTCCGCTGCCGCCACACGGTTTCGACGCCGGCCTGCTGGCCCGCGTACCTTCTCCATTGTCCGGCATGCCCGGACCCTCCGCGTCTGGGCGGAAGTCCCGGATCTGCCGGCCTTCTTCACGTTCGCAAAACACAAAAAGGCCGCGGTCCCAGCGAGTCGCTGGGGCCGCGGCCTTGAATAATTGTTCGGCGGCGTCCTACTCTCCCACAGGGTCCCCCCTGCAGTACCATCGGCGCTGTGAGGCTTAGCTTCCGGGTTCGGAATGTAACCGGGCGTTTCCCTCACGCTATGACCACCGAAACCCTATCGGGTATTCAGCGAAACACACTTTTCAGTTGATAAGTGTTTTCTTGTTCGCCGGTGATAACTGTTCGTTACCCGGGAACCACACAGTGAACGCGAGCGTCTGAGGACAAGCCCTCGGCCTATTAGTACCGGTCAACTCCACCCCTCACAGGGCTTCCATATCCGGCCTATCAACCCAGTCGTCTACTGGGAGCC
>NZ_JBSFKQ010000008.1:0-224703 GCF_053598615.1 Kitasatospora sp. NPDC001095
CGCCCCCCGCCGCCGGCGCGCCCGCGGCGGCCGGGGCCGGGGGGGCGGGGCGTGCGCCGCGCAACGCCGTTGGGGAACGGCCGCCGCCCCCCCCCCCCACTCCGGTGTGCGGGGGCGTGGGTAGGATGCGGGGCTGCTTCTTGATCCACAGTTCACGGGGGAACACATGGCGCAGGGCTACCCGCCGCCGCAGTACGACCAGAATCCCTACGCACAGCAGCCGCAGCAGCCGTACCCGCCGGCGCCGTCGTACCAGCAGCCGCAGCCGTACCAGCAGCCCTACCAGCAGCCCTACCCGCAGCCTCACCAGCCGCAGCCCCACCAGCAGCCGTACCCGCCGCAGGCCTACGCGCAGCCGCAGGGCCGGGCCCTGCCGCCCTGCCCCAAGGAGGCGGGCGGCGGTCGGCGGTTCCTGGCGATCGTGCTGGACTGGCTGTTCGCGATCGGCCTCGGTTTCGTCGCCGCCAACGCCGCGAGCCGCCCGAGGACCGAGTACGTGGCCGGCCACGCCGTGCAGAGCGGCGGACCGGCGGTGCCGTACTTCGTGGCGCTGCTGGCGGTCGGCCTCGGCGCGTCCTTCCTCAACCAGGTGGTGCTCGCCCGGCTGACCGGCTTCAGCGTGGGCAAGGGGATCGCGGCGATGCGGGTGGTGCGCCGCAAGGGCGTGATGCGGCCCGACACCTGGCGGCTCACCAGGCGCTGGCTGCTCGGCTTCGTCATCCTCGCCGTCAACCTTCTCACCGAGGACTACGACAGCGACGAGGGCGACCTGGTCGGCGTGCGCTCGGTGCGCTGGAAGCACCTCCAGGAGTACCAGCAGGCCGTCGCCCGGCTCGGCTAGGCTGCGCCCGTACGGCCCCACCACACCCGACGTACCGATCCCGAGGAGAGCGCCATGGCCGGCGAGCCGCAGCCCGACTGCCTGTTCTGCAAGATCGTCGCGGGCGAGATCCCGACGACCGTGGTGCGCAAGACCGAGCGCACCCTCGCCTTCCGCGACATCGCCCCCAAGGCGCCCGTGCACGTGCTGGTGATCCCGCACGTGCACTACCCGAACGCGGCCGCGCTGGCCGCCGCCGAGCCGGAGATCGCCGGCGAACTGCTCGCCGAGGCGGGTGCGGTGGCCCGGGACGAGGGCATCGAGGACTACCGGCTGATCTTCAACACCGGTGCGGGCGCCGGACAGACCGTCTTCCACGCGCACGTCCACGTCCTCGGCGGGATGTCGATGACCGAGCGCATGGTCTGACCCACGTGTCCCAGCGCGAACTCGTCGTCCTCGGCACCGCCAGCCAGGTGCCCACCCGGCACCGCAACCACAACGGCTACCTGCTGCGCTGGGACGGCGAGGGCCTGCTGTTCGACCCCGGCGAGGGCACCCAGCGCCAGATGCTGCACGCCGGGGTCACGGCCACCCAGATCACCAGGATCGCGGTCACCCACTTCCACGGGGACCACTGCCTGGGCCTCGCCGGGGTGATCCAGCGGATCAACCTCGACCGGGTCCCGCACCCGGTCGACGTCTACTTCCCGGCCTCCGGCGAGGTCTACTTCGAGCGGCTGCGGCACTCCACCGCCTACCACGAGACGGCCGTGCTGCGGCCCCGGCCGATCGACGAGCCCGGACCGCTGCCCGCGCCCGGCGCCCGCTTCGCGCTGGACGCCGTCCGGCTGGACCACCCGGTGGAGTCCTTCGGCTACCGGCTGTCCGAGCCGGACGGCCGCCGACTGGTGCCGGAGCGGCTCGCCGCGCTCGGCCTGCGCGGCCCGGCGGTGGGCCGGCTCCAGCACGAGGGCGCGATCGAGGTGGACGGCCGCACCGTCACCCTGGCCGAGGTCAGCGAGCCGCGGCCGGGCCAGCGGTTCGCCTTCGTGATGGACACCCGGCTGTGCGAGGGCGTGCACACCCTCGCCGAGGGCGCCGACCTGCTGGTCGTCGAGGCGACCTTCACCGACGCCGACGCCCGCCTCGCCGAGGAGCACGGCCACCTCACCGCCGGGCAGGCCGCCAAGGTCGCCGCCGAGGCCGGCGTGCGCACCCTGGTGCTGACCCACTTCTCCCAGCGCTACCCGGACCTCGGCCAGCACCTCGCCGACGCCCGCAAGCACTTCGACGGGGAACTGGTCCTGGCCGCCGACCTCGACCGGGTGCCCGTTCCGGCCCGCCGCCCGTCGTGAACGGGACGGAACCGCGCGAACCCCGGAAAAGGGCTCGCGTCGGCCTGCGATCTGCCGCAGCATCGTCGGGTGCGGCCCCGCCGCCCGCCACGGCGATCATGTTCGCGGCGTACCCTGGTGCCCCGGAGACACCGAGCGGCACCCGACACCACGGATGGGATGAGGCAGGCCCCAGCGCCGACCTATGAGTGACACATCGCAGACCCGTACGAACGGACAGTCGCGCCCCGAACCCGCCGATGACGGCCGTGTCAGCGCCCGGATCGTCATCCCCGAGAAGCACCCGATGGTCACCCTGCTGGGCACCGCGGACTCGCTGCTGCGCGTGATCGAGCGGGGCTTCCCCGCCGCCGACATCCACGTCCGCGGCAACGAGGTGACGGCCACCGGGGTGCGGGCCGAGGTCGCCCTCGTACAGCGGCTCTTCAACGAGATGATGCTGGTGCTGCGCACCGGCCAGCCCCTGACGGAGGACTCCGTGGAGCGCTCCATCGCCATGCTCCGCAGCCAGGAGCAGGACCCGGACAGCCCGGCGCCCTCCCAGGTGTTCACCGCGAACATCCTGTCCAACCGGGGCCGCACGATCCGCCCGAAGACCCTCAACCAGCAGCGCTACGTCGAGGCGATCGACAAGCACACGATCGTCTTCGGCCTCGGCCCGGCCGGTACCGGCAAGACCTACCTGGCGATGGCCAAGGCCGTCCAGGCCCTCCAGGCCAAGGAGGTCAACCGGATCATCCTGACCCGCCCTGCGGTCGAGGCGGGGGAGCGGCTGGGCTTCCTGCCCGGCACGCTCTACGAGAAGATCGACCCGTACCTGCGCCCGCTGTACGACGCGCTGCACGACATGATGGACCCGGACTCCATCCCGCGCCTGATGGCGGCCGGCACCATCGAGGTCGCGCCGCTCGCGTACATGCGCGGCCGCACCCTCAACGACGCCTTCATCATCCTCGACGAGGCCCAGAACACCTCGCCCGAGCAGATGAAGATGTTCCTCACCCGCCTCGGGTTCAACTCCCGGGTGGTGGTCACGGGCGACACCAGCCAGATCGACCTCCCGGGCGGCACCCGCAGCGGGCTCAAGGTCGTCCAGGAGATCCTGGCCGACGTGCCCGACATCCACTTCTCCGTCCTCACCAGCACCGACGTGGTCCGCCACAAGCTGGTCGGCCGGATCGTGGACGCCTACGAGCGCTGGGACGCCCGCCAGGAGGTCGAGGACGCCGCCCCGGCGGCCCGCAAGCCGGCCCAGCGGCGGCCCGGCAAGGCCACCGCACCCCGCGCACCCCGCGCACCCCGACAGTCCCATCGCACCGAAAGCTGAGCACAGAGCCCGTCATGTCGATCGACATCGCCAACGAGTCCGGTTGGGAGGCCGACGAGGAAGCCATCCTCGACGTCGCCCGCTTCGCACTGGACAAGATGCGGATCCACCCGCAGTCCGAACTGTCCGTGATCCTGGTGGACGGAGCGGCGATGGAGGAGCTGCACATCCAGTGGATGGACCTGCCAGGGCCCACCGACGTGATGTCCTTCCCGATGGACGAGCTGCGTCCCGGCAAGGAGGGCGAGGAGCTGCCGCAGGGCCTGCTCGGCGACATCGTGCTCTGCCCCGAGGTCGCCGAGCAGCAGGGCAAGGCGGCTCCCTCCAAGCACTCGATGGACGAGGAGCTGCAGCTGCTCACCGTGCACGGCGTGCTGCACGTCCTCGGCTACGACCACGAGGAGCCGGAGGAAGAGGAGGAGATGTTCGCCCTCCAGAAGCGCATCCTGGACGACTGGCGGGCGGGCCGCGGCCTCGGCGGCATCTCCCCGGCTCCCACCACCCACTGAGCGCGGAGCCCGAACCCCTGTGAGTGGTGAGAGTACGAGCTTCATCCTCGGTGCCGTGCTGCTCGTCGTGCTCGGCTGGCTGGCCGCGTGCGCCGAGGCGGGCATCTCCCGGGTCTCCCGGTTCCGGGCGGAGGAGGCGGTGCGCAGCGGTCGGCGCGGTTCCGCGCGGCTGCTGACCGTCGCCTCCGACCCGATCCGCTACCTCAACCTGGCCACCCTGATCCGGGTGGCCAGCGAGATGGCGGCCGCGGTGCTGGTCACCGTGGTGTGCGTGCGCAACGTGACGCCCACCTGGCAGGCCGTGCTGCTGGCGTTCGGCGTGATGGTGCTGGTGTCGTTCGTCGCGGTGGGGGTCTCGCCGCGCACGATCGGGCGCCAGCACCCGGTCACCACCGCGGCCGCGGCCTCCTTCGTGCTGCTGCCGCTGGCCGCGGTGCTGGGGCCGATCCCGCGGTTGCTGATCCTGCTCGGCAACGCGCTGACCCCGGGCAAGGGCTACCGGGAGGGTCCGTTCGCCTCCGAGGCGGAGCTGCGGGCCCTGGTGGACCTCGCCGAGAAGGACGACCTGATCGAGGACGAGGAGCGCCGGATGGTGCACTCGGTCTTCGAGCTGGGCGACACCATCGTGCGCGAGGTGATGGTGCCGCGCACCGACCTGGTGATGATCGAGCGGCACAAGACCGTCCGGCAGGCGCTCACCCTGGCGCTGCGCTCGGGCTTCTCGCGCATCCCGGTGGTCGGCGACAGCGAGGACGACGTGGTCGGCATCGTCTACCTCAAGGACCTGGTGCGGCGCACCCACATCAACCGGGAGGCGGAGTCCGAGGAGGTCGGCGCGGTGATGCGCCCGGCCGTCTTCGTCCCGGACTCCAAGGCGGCCGGTGACCTGCTGCGCGAGATGCAGCAGCGCCGCTCGCACGTGGCGATCGTGATCGACGAGTACGGCGGCACGGCCGGGCTGGTCACCATCGAGGACATCCTGGAGGAGATCGTCGGCGAGATCACCGACGAGTACGACCGGGAGATCGCCCCGGTGGAGGACCTCGGCGACGGCTCGTACCGGATCACCGCCCGGTTGCTGGTCGAGGACCTGGGCGAGCTGTTCGGCATCGAGTTGGAGGACGAGGACGTCGAGACCGTCGGCGGCCTGCTGGCCAAGCACCTGGGCCGGGTGCCGATCCCCGGTTCCTCCTGCGAGATCCCGCTGCCCGAGCCGGTCGACGGCGGCCTGACCGGCATCCTGCTGACCGCCGAGTCCTCGGCGGGCCGCCGCAACCGGATCGGCTCCATGGTCGCCGCCCCCGTCCGCCACACCGAGGACCCGGAGGAGCCCTCGGGCGAGTAGCGGCCGGGCGGGCGCCGAGCGACCATGGAGGGCATGACGCACAAACTTCGCGCGGAGTACGGCCCGCAGGGGGCGGCCGGCGGAGTCAAGTCCTGGCACGTGGTGCGGGACGAGGACCTGTCGGTGGCGCTCTGCGGCCGGACCATGCCGGACGACGCCGAGACGCGGCCCGAGGAGGAGTGGGGCACCGGGCTGCGCTGCTGCCAGCAGTGCGGCTCGCTCTACATGCACGAGACGCCGCACATGGAGAAGCTCCATCCCTACAGCTAGACCATGGCCGAGCTCTGGAGGTCGCCATGAAGCTGCAAGACACGCTGAAGCCCGTCGACCGGCGGCTCGCCATGGTGTGGCGGATCGGGGCGGGGGGCGGGGGGATCTTCCTGATCGTGTTCGGGAGCCTGGGGCTGGCCGACCATCCCGGCTTCCTGGCCACCCACGGCGACCGGATCGCCGGGCTGTCGACCAACGGGGCGCTGAGCATCCTGTCCGTCGTGGCGGGCGCGGTCCTGATGGTGGGGGCGGTGATCGGCGGGAACTTCGCGTCCAATCTCAACATGGCGGTGGGCGTGCTGTTCGTCCTGTCCGGCTTCTACGGTCTGACGGTGCTGGAGCGGCCGGAAGCGAACATCCTCAACTTCCGGTTGTCGAACGTGCTGTTCGCGTTCGTCTTCGGGATCGTCCTGACGACCTTCGGGATGTACGGCCGGGTGAGCAGCCACCTGCCGCACGACAACCCGTACTGGCGCAAGCGCACCGAGCGCGAGGAGGACCTGCCGTCCGGTGCGGCGAAGACCTTCGTCAAGGTCATCCATCCGAACCGGGGGCGGACCCACCCGGTCGGCCACTGACCGGCGCCGGGTGCCTATGCTCGGCGGCATGAGTGACATCGTCGAGCTCGACCCCGAAGACAAGAAGATCATCACCCTGGCCCGCTCGGCCCGCGCCCGCAACGGCGTCGCCGAGGGGGCCGCGGTGCGTGACGAGACCGGGCGCACCTACGTGGCCGGGACGGTCGCGCTGGAGTCGCTGCGGCTGAGCGCCCTCCAGACGGCGGTGGCGATGGCGGTGGCCAGCGGCGCCAGGTCGCTGGAGGCGGCGGCCGTGGTGAGCGAGGCGGAGCAGCCGGCCGAGGCGGACCTGGCGGCCGTGCGGGACCTGGGCGGGGCCGGGACGCCGGTGCTGCTGGCCGGGCCGGACGGGGCGCTGCGGGTGGCCGCCGAGGCCCGCTGAGGAGCCGTACGGGCTTGTGTGCCGGGCCTGCGTGCGGGCCCGTGCCGGGTCTCTTCCGGGCCGTCGGGGGGCCTTGGGTTCGGGCCTTCGGCGGCCTCGCCGGAGGGCATGGTCTCGGCCCAGGCCCGGCAGATAATCTCACCGGGGGAGTGGACTCGGTGAGGGGGACTGGGGCATGGGGGCGGTGGCGTTCTTCGCCGGGCTGCTGCTGTTCGTGATGGGGCTCGGCAAGTGGCAGGAGACCGGCTCGGACCTCTGGCTGTTCGGCTCGCTCGGTTTCCTGCTGGTGCTGGTGGTGGTCTCGCTTGTCCCCACCGACGGCCAGGGCGGCAAGAGCGGCAACAAGAGCGCCAAGAAGGGCTGAACGCGCCCCCGGGACACCCCCGGACGCCCCCGGAGGCGGGCCCGGACCGCGGGGCTCCGGTGATCAGGGAGAATGGAGCCCATGAATGCCCCTTCCTCCTCGTACCGCTCCGGGTTCGCGTGCTTCGTCGGCCGGCCCAACGCGGGCAAGTCGACCCTGACCAACGCCCTGGTGGGGACGAAGGTCGCGATCACCTCCGACCGCCCGCAGACCACCCGGCACACCGTGCGCGGCATCGTGCACCGCCCCGACGCCCAGCTCGTGCTGGTCGACACCCCCGGTCTGCACAAGCCGCGCACCCTGCTCGGCGAACGCCTCAACGACCTGGTCCGCACCACCTGGGCCGAGGTCGACGTGATCGGCTTCTGCCTGCCCGCCGACCAGAAGATCGGCCCCGGCGACAAGTTCATCGCCAAGGAGATCGCCGGGATCAAGAAGACCCCGAAGGTCGCCATCGTCACCAAGACCGACCTGGTCGACTCCAAGCGCCTGGCCGAGCAGCTGATCGCCATCCAGCAGCTCGGCGTCGAGCTGGGCTTCGAGTGGGCCGAGATCATCCCGGTCTCGGCGGTGGGCGACAAGCAGGTGGAGCTGGTCGCCGACCTGCTCACCAAGCTGCTGCCGGAGGGCGACCAGCTCTACCCGGACGGCGACCTCACCGACGAGCCCGAGCAGATCATGGTCGCCGAGCTGATCCGCGAGGCCGCGCTGGAGGGCGTGCGCGACGAGCTGCCGCACTCGCTGGCCGTGGTGGTCGAGGAGATGCTCCCGCGCGAGGGCCGCCCGGCGGACCGCCCGCTGCTGGACATCCACGCCAACGTCTACATCGAGCGGCAGAGCCAGAAGGCCATCGTGATCGGCGCCAAGGGCTCGCGGCTCAAGCACGTCGGCACCACCGCCCGCAAGCACATCGAGGCGCTGCTCGGCACGCCGGTCTACCTGGACCTGCACGTCAAGGTCGCCAAGGACTGGCAGCGCGACCCCAAGCAGCTGCGCAAGCTGGGGTTCTGAACCGGCGCTCCCGACAGGGGAGTTCGATCCGCCGGAAGGCCCGGGCCCGTTCGGACGCGAAGGCGTCCGGGCGGGCCCTCGTCGACTCCGGGGCCCGGCCCAGGTGCTACGCGCCCTCGCGCAGCACCAAGGAGACCAGTTCGCGCTGGGAGTCGGTGAGCTTCGGGTCGGCGCAGTACACCGACCGGCCGTCGACGGTGATCTCGTAGTGGAAACCGTCCGGCACCCCGTACGAGGGCGCGCGCAGCCCGCCCGCGACGGCCTCGCGGGCGAGTGCGTGCACGTGCGGGGCGTCCGTGCGGTCGGCGGTGTCGATCTCCGCCTGGCGGACGATCCCGGCGAAGCCGCCGGTCCGGGTCACCTGGATGCGCATGGTGTCCATGGTGCTACCCGGGGAGGGGGTTTGCCGGGTTTTTCCCGGACCGTGACCTCAAGCCCGCCTCAACCCGGCCTCAACCCGGCCTCAACCCGGCCTCAACCGTCCTCCGGGCGCGCTCCGGTGGCCCCGGCCGGCGCTCACCCCGGGCTGATCCCGACCTGCGCCCAGGAGGCCGTGACGGTGTCCACGACCGACCGGTCGTCGGGGTAGCGGGCCTTGGCGGCGGCCACGGTGGCCCGGGCGAAGGCGGTGAAGTCGGCGTCGGCGGGCAGCGTGCGCCCGGTCAGCGCGTCGTACCAGATCCGCCCCGCGCGCTCCCAGGCCGAGCCGCCGAGCGCGGTGGCCAGCAGGTAGAACGCGTGGTTGGGGATGCCGGAGTTGACGTGCACCCCGCCGTAGTCCTGGGAGGTGTGCACGTAGTCCCGCATGTGCGCGGGCTGCGGGTCCTTGCCGAGCTGCGGGTCGTCGTAGGCGGTGCCGGGCGCCTTCATCGAGCGCAGCGCCACGCCCTGGACGCCCGGGGCGAGCAGCCCGGCGCCGATCAGCCAGTCCGCGTCGGCGGCGTCCTGGTGCAGCGCGTACTGCTTGACCAGCGAGCCGAAGACGTCGGAGACCGACTCGTTGAGCGCGCCGGGCTGGTCCTGGTAGTCCAGCCCGGCGGTGAACTGGGTGACGCCGTGGGTGAGTTCGTGGCCGATGACGTCGATGCAGGCGGTGAAGTCGCCGAACACCACGTTGTCGCCGTCGCCGAACACCATCTGGTGGCCGTTCCAGAAGGCGTTGTCGTAGTTGCGGCCGTAGTGGACGGTGGCGTCCAGCCGCAGGTTCCGGTCGTCGATCGAGTGCCGGCCGAAGACGTCGGCGTAGAGCGCGAAGGTGGCGCCGAGGCCGTCGTAGGCGTGGTTGACGGAGCTGTCGGAGGACGCGGCCCGGCCCTCGGTGCGCACGCTGCGCCCGGGCAGCCGCTGGCCGTGGTCGGCGTCGTACACCACCCGGTTCAGGCCGGGGACGGAGGCGGCGACGGACGGGGGCGGGTCGAGGCGGGCCGCGCGGTGCGCCGCGTCGAGGGCCAGGGAGTGGACGGCGGGCTCGTGACCGGCCTCGGCGAGGCGGTCCAGGACGTACGGCGGGACGATCGTGCAGATCGGTACTGCTGCAGTCATGTGACCCAGGGTGGCGCCTTCATGACCGGTTGTCACCACCTCCGGCGTGATCAGCCGCGTCTCAAGGAGTGGAACGGAAGCCCGGATCACTTCGGGGGCGCGCGGCGCTGGGTTACGCTGGGGCCATCATGCGCAACGGGCTGCTTCTTCTTAGCTGCCGCGTCGAGGGCCTGTAGTCCACCGGGCCGGCACCCTCGCCGCGGGGAACGAGCTGTGCGCGCAATCGGCGATCCGACGGTGTATCGCGAGCGACAGCCGAGGCCGGCCAGTCGGTACCGACCACGTGTCGACCACCCCGACCCGCCCGCACCACGCATCACAGGAAGCCGAGTCACCTCCATGACCGAGCAGAACTCCGCCGCGTCCGTTCCCGCCGGCCGTCCCTTCGTCGACCGCCCCACCCCGATCACCGCCGCCTCGGTGCGCCAGCGGCCCTCGGGCATGCGGCACGGGCGCTACCTGCCGTTCGGCACCGTCGACCTGCCGGACCGCGCCTGGCCGAACGCGGTGATCACCAAGGCCCCGCGCTGGCTGTCCACCGACCTGCGGGACGGCAACCAGGCGCTGATCGACCCGATGTCGCCGGCCCGCAAGCGGATGATGTTCGACCTGCTGGTGAAGATGGGCTACAAGGAGATCGAGGTCGGCTTCCCCTCCTCCGGTGCCACCGACCACGCCTTCGTACGGTCGCTGATCGAGGAGGGGGCGATCCCCGAGGACGTCACCATCTCGGTGCTGACGCAGGCCCGCGAGGAGCTGATCGAGAAGACCGTGGAGTCGCTGGTCGGCGCCCCGCGCGCGACCGTCCACCTGTACAACGCGACCGCGCCGCTGTTCCGCCGGGTGGTGTTCCGCAACGACAGGGCGGCCACCAAGGCGATCGCCACCGACGGCACCCGGCTGGTGATGGAGTACGCGGAGAAGCTGCTGGGCGACGACACCGTCTTCGGCTACCAGTACTCGCCGGAGATCTTCGTCGACACCGAGCTGGACTTCGCGCTGGAGGTCTGCGAGGCGGTCATGGACGTCTGGCAGCCGGGCGAGGGCCGCGAGATCATCCTGAACCTGCCCGCCACCGTCGAGCGGGCCACCCCGAACGTCCAGGCCGACCAGTTCGAGTGGATGTCGCGGCACCTGTCGCGCCGCGAGCACGTCTGCCTGTCGGTGCACCCGCACAACGACCGCGGCACCGCCGTCGCCTCCGCCGAGCTGTCCTACATGGCGGGCGCCGACCGCATCGAGGGCTGCCTGTTCGGGCAGGGCGAGCGGACCGGCAACGTCGACCTGGTGACGCTGGGGATGAACCTGTTCTCGCAGGGCATCGACCCGCAGATCGACTTCTCCGACATCGACGAGGTGCGCCGCACCGCCGAGTACTGCAACCAGATGGAGGTGCACCCGCGCCACCCGTACGCCGGCGACCTGGTGTACACCTCCTTCTCCGGCTCGCACCAGGACGCCATCAAGAAGGGCTTCGACGTCCTGGAGGCGGACGCCGCGGCCGCGGGCGTGCCGGTGGAGGAGCACACCTGGGGCGTGCCGTACCTGCCGATCGACCCGAAGGACGTCGGCCGCACCTACGAGGCGGTCATCCGGGTCAACAGCCAGTCCGGCAAGGGCGGCGTGGCGTACGTGCTGAAGAACGACCACAAGCTGGACCTGCCGCGCCGGATGCAGATCGAGTTCTCCCGGATCATCCAGGCCAAGACCGACGCCGAGGGCGGCGAGGTCAGCCCGGCCGAGATCTGGCGGGTCTTCGAGGACGAGTACCTGCCGACCACCGACAACCCGTGGGGCCGGATCTCGCTGTGCGGCTCGCGCACCCTGACCACCGAGGACGGCCGGGACGCGCTGACCGCCGAGGCCCTGGTGGACGGTGCCCCGGTGACCCTGACCGGGACCGGAAACGGCCCGGTCTCGGCCTTCGCCGACGCGCTGGCCCGGATCGGCGTGGACGTGCGCGTCCTGGACTACGCCGAGCACGCGCTGAGCGAGGGCGGCGACGCCCAGGCCGCCGCGTACGTGGAGTGCGCGGTGGACGGCAGGGTGATGTGGGGCGTGGGCATCGACGGCAACACCGTGCTGGCCTCGCTGAAGGCCATGATCAGCGCCGTCAACCGCTCGCAGCGCGGCTAATTCGAACGGGTGGTATGCGAAGGGCCGTCCTGCGGGGCGGCCCTTCGTCGCCCCAACCTGGCACTGTGGCCTGCGCCACATTTTTTCGAATCGGAAGCCGTTCGAGGTACTGACACGTGCCGGTAACCGTGGCAACATCGATCCACCGGAAAGCCGGGTCGGTGGGACGGCCTCGGTGTCCGGTCGCGTGACCTGCCCATTGTCGAGCAGGCCGCCTGCCATGTCTGGGGAGTGGCGCCGTGACCAGGTTGTGGGGTGTTCGCCCGCGGTGGCGGACTGACGTTCTCGGTGACTTCTTCTGCCCGGGCTGCGGCGGGGACCGCAACTACCGCCGGCAGCACGGCCGGCGGTGGCTGCGGTTGCTGGGGACCCCGGTGGTCCCGCTCGGTCCGGTCATCGGCAGCGTGCAGTGCACCGGCTGCCACGGCCGGTACGGCGTCGAGAGCCTGGAGCAGCCCACCAGCGTGCGCCTCGGCGCGATGCTGCGGGACGCCCAGTACACCATCGCGCTGGCCCTGCTCGCGGCCGGCGGCACCGCCCACCGGGCGGCCCGCGAGGCGGCCTGCACGGCGGTGCGCGAGGCCGGGTTCGAGGACTGCGGCGAGGCCCAGGTGCTGGCCGCGCTCGCCGCGCTCTCCGGGCTCGGCGGAGAACTCCACGACGCCCGCGGGATGTCCGGCGGCCTGGCCGTCGAACTGCACGCGGTGCTCGAACCGCTCACCCCGCACCTGGCCCACCACGGCCGCGAGCGGCTACTGCTGCAGGGCGCGGCGATCGCGCTGGCGGACGGGCGCTACCTGCCGCAGGAGCGCGACGCGCTGGCCGCGGTCGGGGGCTGCCTGGACCTGCCGAAGGCCCGGGTCGGGGCGCTGCTGGAGGCGGCGGCCAGGGCGCCGTACAAGTAGCACCGTCCGTCGAGTACGCCGGCCGTCGATCACCGCGCACCGCGGTCCGCGACTCCGGAATCCGAAGACCACCTCCGAATCCCCCACAACGGGCCCCGGACTCCCCACCCCGGGCCCGCCGTGACCCGCACCGCAGGCCTCCCCCACGGCCCCCGGTGCGGGCAACACGGCTGTCCGGCGCGGGGCGGGGGTGGGGGACAATGGTCCCCATGAGTCTTTTCCGGGACGACGGCGTCGTGCTGCGGGCGCAGAAGCTCGGCGAGGCCGATCGGATCATCACCCTGCTGACCCGCCAGCACGGCAAGGTGCGGGCGGTGGCTCGCGGGGTGCGGAAGACCAAGTCCAAGTTCGGCGCCCGCCTGGAGCCGTTCTCGCACGTGGACGTGCAGTTCTTCAGCCGGGGGAGTGAGCTGGTCGGCCGCGGATTGCCGCTCTGCACCCAGGTGGAGACCATCGCCCCGTACGGGGGCCCGATCGTCGCCGACTACGGCCGCTACACGGCCGGCACCGCGATGCTGGAGACCGCCGAGCGGTTCGCCGAGAACGAGGGCGAGCCGGCCGTCCAGCAGTACCTGCTGCTGGTCGGCGGACTGCGCACGCTGGCGGCCGGGCTGCACGAGTCGCACCTGGTGCTGGACGCCTTCCTGCTGCGCTCGCTCGCGGTGAACGGGTACGGCGCGAGCTTCACCGACTGCGCCAAATGCGGCCTGGAGGGGCCGAACCGTTTCTTCTCCCTTCCCGCGGGCGGGGTGCTCTGCGGCGACTGCCGAGTGCCCGGATGTGCCGTACCCTCCCCTGAGACACTGGTACTGCTCGGGGCGCTGCTGTCAGGGGACTGGCAGACGGCCGACGCCTGCGAGCCGCGGTACTGGCGGGAGGGCAGCGGCCTGGTCGCGGCCTATCTGCAGTGGCACCTGGAGCGGGGCATCCGCTCGATGAGATACGTGGAGAAGTGAGCACATGGCAGCGCGACGGCTCTTCGGCGGCGGCAAGCAGCGGGCGTACGTCCCCCCGACCCCGCACCCCAGCGGCGCACAGCCCCCGAAGCTCCCCGGCGAGCTGATCCCCCAGCACGTCGCGATCGTCATGGACGGCAACGGCCGCTGGGCCAAGGAGCGCGGACTGCCGCGCACCGAGGGCCACAAGGTCGGCGAGTCCGTGGTGCTGGACGTCCTCAAGGGCGCCATCGAGCTCGGGGTCAAGAACATCTCGCTGTACGCGTTCTCCACCGAGAACTGGAAGCGCTCGCCCGACGAGGTGAAGTTCCTGATGAACTTCAACCGGGACGTCATCGCCCGCCGCCGCGACGAGATGGACGCCATGGGCGTGCGGATCCGCTGGGCGGGCCGGATGCCCAAGCTGTGGAAGAGCGTCGTCCAGGAGCTGCAGGTCGCCGAGGAGCAGACCAAGGGCAACGACGCCGTCACGCTCTACATGTGCGTCAACTACGGCGGCCGGGCCGAACTCGCCGACGCGGCGCACGCGATCGCCATGGACGTCGCGGCCGGGAAGCTCGACCCGAAGAAGGTCAACGAGAAGACCCTGGCCAAGTACATGTACCACCCGGACATGCCGGACGTGGACCTGTTCCTGCGCCCCAGCGGCGAGCAGCGCACCTCCAACTTCCTGCTCTGGCAGTCGGCTTACGCCGAGTTCGTGTTCCAGGACGTGCTCTGGCCGGACTTCGACCGCCGCGACCTGTGGCGCGCCTGCGAGCAGTACGCGATGCGTGACCGGCGCTTCGGCGGGGCGATCCCCAACGAGGTCGGCGCGCCGGTGCCGTCCCAGCGCTGAGGAGCCCCTCGGAGCTGGGTAGCCCCTCGGCGCTGGGGAGCCCCTCGCTCCCGCGTCACCCGGACGACGGAGAGGACCCACCGGGATCATCCCGATGGGTCCTCTCCGTCGTGTACGGGCCGTCGCGCACGGGCCGTCGCGTACGGGGCTCAGATCCGCTTGGCGCACTCCGCGCAGGTCCCGAAGATCTCCAGGGTGTGCGCGATGTCGCTGAAGCCGTGCTCGGCGGCGACCGAGTTGGCCCAGCGCTCCACCGCGGGGCCCTCCACCTCGACGGTCGCGCCGCAGTGCCGGCAGACCAGGTGGTGGTGGTGCCCGCTGCTGCACCGGCGGTAGACCGCCTCGCCGTCGGCGGTGCGCAGCACGTCCACCTCACCGGCGTCCGCGAGCGACTGGAGCGTGCGGTAGACCGTGGTCAGACCGACGGAGTCGCCGCGGTGCTTGAGCAGGTCGTGGAGCTCCTGGGCACTGCGGAAGTCCGCGATCTCGTCCAGGGCCGCCGAGACGGCGGCACGCTGCCGGGTCGATCGGGCGCGCGGCGACGGGCCTGCGGTGGTCACCGTGGGTCCTCCTGGGGTCGTGGGCGTCTCGCACATCATTGTGCCAGCCCCGCCCGTCCCTCAGGGGTGCTCGTGCCGGAGGGCCCGTAGGTGGCCTGTCCCGGCAGTTCGACGTCGCAGACCTTCGGCCCCTGCTCGCCCGCGCCGCGGTGGCGCCGCCGGGCCAGTGGCGCGGCGAGCAGGCTGAACACCGCGAAGACCGCGATGGCGAGCAGCACGATGGCCGGGCCGGAGGGCACGTCGAGGTGGTACGAGCCGGTGACGCCGGCCAGCGAGACGACCACGCCGAGCGCGATCGAGGCGGCCTGAGTGGCGGCGAAGGAGCGGGTGAGCTGCTGGGCGGCCACCACGGGGACCACCATCAGCGCGCTGACCAGCAGCAGCCCGACCACCCGCATGGCGACCGTGACGGTGACCGCGGCCATCACCGCGAGCAGCAGGTTGAGGGTGCGCACCGGCACCCCGGTGACCCGGGCGAAGTCCTCGTCCTGGCAGATCGCGAAGAGCTGGCGGCGCAGGCCGACGGTGACCGCGATGACCACCGCGCCGAGCACCGCGATGGTGGCCAGGTCGGCGGGGGCGACGGTGAGGATCGAGCCCCACAGGTAGCTCTCCAGCGAGCCGGCCCCGGCCTGGGCGGACATCGAGACCAGCAGCTTGCCGCAGGCCATGCCGCCGTAGAAGAGCATCGCGAGGGCGATGTCGCCGCGCTGGTTGCCGCGCGAGCGGACCAGCTCCATGGTGACGGCGCCGAGCACGCAGACCAGCACGGCCATCCAGACCGGGCTGGTCTGGAAGACGAAACCGAGGCCGACGCCGGTCATCGCGACGTGGCCCATGCCGTCGCCCATCAGCGCCTGGCGGCGCTGCACCAGGTAGATGCCGACGGCCGGGGCGGTGATCCCGACCAGGACGGCGGCGAGCAGGGCGCGCTGCATGAAGTCGTAGGAGAGCATCTCGATCATGCGAGCAGCCTCGGCGGGGTCAGGTCGGCGTGCGGGTGGACATGGTCGTGGCCGGGCAGCGCGTGCAGGCCGGTGTTGGGCACCGGCGGGCCGTCGTGGGCGACGCAGCCGTCCCGCAGCACCACGGCGCGGTCGATCAGCGGCTCCAGCGGCCCGAGTTCGTGCAGCACGAGGAGGACGGAGGCGCCGCGGCCGACCTCGGCGCGCAGGGTGTCGGCGAGCACCTGCTGGCTGGCGGCGTCCACGCCGGCCATCGGCTCGTCCATGATCAGCAGGTCGGGGGAGCCGACCAGGGCGCGGGCGATCAGCACCCGCTGCTGCTGGCCGCCGGAGAGGTCGGCCACGCCGTCCGAGGCCCGCTCCAGCATGCCGACGGCGGCCAGCGCGCGGTCGACCGCCTCGCGGTCCCTGCGGCGGAAGGGCAGCAGCCGGTGCTGCGGCAGCCGTCCGGTGGAGACCACCTCGCGGACGGTGGCGGGGACGCCGGAGGCGGCGGTGGTGCGCTGCGGGACGTACCCGATCCGGTGCCAGGCGCGGAAGGAGCCGAACGGCGTGCCGAACAGCTCCAGGGTGCCCTGCTCCAGCGGGACGGAGCCGATCACGGCCTTGACGGTGGTGGACTTGCCGGAGCCGTTGGCGCCCAGCAGGGCGACGACCTCGCCGGGGTGGACGGTGAGGTCGACGCCGCGCAGCACCGGCCGGCCGCCGCGCGAGGCGACGGCGTCACGGAGGCGGACGGCCGGGGGTATCGGGTCGGTCATGGTGCTGGTCCCGTCAGCTGGTGGCGGCAGGGGTGGCGGCGTCGGTCGCGGGGGCGGTTCCGGCGGGGGTGGCCGGGGTGCCGAGGGCGGCCCGGAGGTTGGCCAGGTTCTGCTTCATCACCGTCAGGTAGTCGTCCTTGGAGGGGTCCTTGACGCCCTCCAGCGGGTCCAGGACGGCGGTCTTGAGGCCGAGATCCTTGGCGACGGTGTCGGCGAGCCTGGGGCTGACGAGGGTCTCGAAGAAGACGGTGGTGACGCCGTTGTCCCTGGCGGCCTTCTGCACCGCGGCGAGGCGGGCCGGGGTGGGCTCGGACTCCGGGTCGACGCCGTTGATGGCGACCTGGGTGAGGCCGTAGTGGTCGGCGAGGTAGCCGAAGGCGGCGTGGCTGGTGACGAAGGTCCTGGTCGTGGCGTCCTTCAGCCCGGTCCGGAACTCCTGGTCGAGCGCGGTGAGCTTGGTGACCAGCTCGTCGGTGTTCTTCCGGTAGTCCTCGGCGTGCGCCGGGTCGGCCTTGGCGAACTCGTCGCCGACGCTCTTGGCGATCGCCGCGTAGCGGGTCGGGTCGAGCCAGATGTGCGGGTCGCCGGCCGGGCCCTCGTGCCCGTGGCCGTCGCTCCCGTGGGCCTCGCTCCCGTGGGCGTTGTCCTCGGTGCCCTCGTCGAGGTGGTGGTCGACCAGCGGGCTGGCGGCGGTGGCGTCGATCTTGTGCTTGCTGGACGACTGCGCGACGGCCTGGTCGACGGTGGGCTGCAGGCCCTTGAGGTAGATGATCGCGTCGGCCTTCTGGACCGTGCCGACCTGCTTGGCGGTGAGCTCCAGGTCGTGCGGCTCGACGCCGGCGGCGGTCAGATCGGTGACCGCGACGTGCTCCTTGCCGATCTGCTGGGCCAGGAACTCCATCGGGTAGAAGGACGCGACGACCTTCAGCCGACCGGTGCCGCTGTCGGCGCTGCTGCTGCCTCCGCAGGCCGTGAGGGCGAGGGAGGCGGCCAGGGCGGTGGCGCCGAAGGCCAGGGAGCGACGGGTCCGGCGAGTCAGTCCGAGGTGAGGCAGTCCGATCATCATGACAATCATTCTCATCTCACATGGAAATGATTGTCAAATCACTCGGGCGGGTGAACGGAGGGTGGCCGAGGGCGGGGGCGGCCGGACGATACCGATTTGAATCACGTACCCGTATGGCCGGTAACCTGAGGTATTCGGGTACGCGCAACCAGCCGTGCCCTGACCGTGCCGTACGTACTGAAGAGAGCACTGTGGCCGCCGACAAGATCGACACGATCGTCAGCCTGAGCAAGCGCCGTGGCTTCGTCTACCCCTGCAGCGAAATCTACGGCGGCACGCGTGCCGCCTGGGACTACGGGCCGCTGGGTGTCGAGCTCAAGGAGAACATCAAGCGCCAGTGGTGGCGCACGATGGTCCAGGCCCGTGAGGACGTCGTCGGACTCGACTCGTCGGTGATCCTCGCGCGCGAGGTGTGGGAGGCCTCCGGCCACGTCGCCACCTTCAACGACCCGCTGACCGAGTGCCTCTCCTGCCACAAGCGCCACCGGGCCGACCACCTGGAGGAGAAGTACGAGGCCAAGCACGGCTTCCCGCCGCCGAACGGCCTCAAGGACGTCAACTGCCCCGACTGCGGCACCAAGGGCCAGTTCACCGAGCCCAAGGACTTCTCGGGCATGCTGAAGACCCACCTCGGTGTCACCGAGGAGGCGAGCGGCCTGGCGTTCCTGCGCCCGGAGACCGCCCAGGGCATCTTCACCAACTTCAGCGCCGTCCAGACCACTTCGCGCAAGAAGCCGCCGTTCGGCATCGCCCAGACCGGCAAGAGCTTCCGCAACGAGATCACCCCCGGCAACTTCATCTTCCGGACCCGCGAGTTCGAGCAGATGGAGATGGAGTTCTTCGTCAAGCCGGGCGAGGACGACCAGTGGCACGAGTACTGGCTCCAGCAGCGCTGGGACTGGTACGTCGACCTCGGCATGCGCACCGAGAACATGCGCTTCTTCGAGCACCCGAAGGAGAAGCTCTCCCACTACGCCAAGCGCACGGTGGACATCGAGTACCGCTTCAACTTCGGCGGCAGCGAGTTCTCCGAGCTGGAGGGCGTCGCCAACCGCACCGACTACGACCTGCGGGTGCACAGCGAGGCCTCCGGCAAGGACCTCCGGTACTTCGACCAGGAGTCCGGCGAGCGCTACTTCCCGTACGTCATCGAGCCGGCGGCCGGCCTCAACCGCGCCATGCTGGCCTTCCTGATCGACGCCTACTTCGAGGACGAGGCGCCGAACGCCAAGGGCGTCATGGAGAAGCGCGTCGGCATGCGGCTGGACCCGCGCCTGGCTCCGGTCAAGGTCGCCGTCCTGCCGCTGTCGCGCAACGCCGAGCTCTCCCCGAAGGCCCGCGGCCTGGCCGCCGACCTGCGCACCGCGTGGAACGTCGAGTTCGACGACGCCGGCGCCATCGGCAAGCGCTACCGCCGCCAGGACGAGATCGGCACGCCGTTCTGCGTCACGGTCGACTTCGACACCCTCGAGGACAACGCGGTGACCGTCCGCGACCGCGACACCATGTCGCAGGAGCGCGTCTCGCTGGACCAGGTCAAGGCGTACCTCGGCGCGCGGCTGATCGGCTGCTAGCGGGGGCCTGATCGGCTCGGGAGCCCTCGTCCGCCCTGGTGGGGCGGGCGGGGGCTCCTCGCTGTCCGGGAGCGGAGCGGTCGGGGTGGGCCCGGCGGCGGGCCGCTAGCGCCGTCCCCAGCGGGAGCGCGGGGCCGTGGGCGGGCGGGTCGGCAGGCCGGCGGTGCGCAGGGCGGCGAGGGTGGTGCGGTGGCGGGCCTCGTCGGCGAGCAGTGCGGCCAGCAGCTGCGCGTACAGCTCGGAGGTGCCGGCGCCGTTCAGGGCGGTGGCCAGCCGGACCACCTCGACGGGCGGGCGCAGCACGGCCAGTTCGTTCAGCAGCAGGGTGGCGAGCGCGGGCGGCAGCCCGGCCGCGAGGTCGGCGAGGTCGGCGGTGGAGCGGCCGGCGGCCTGGCGCAGCAGGGTCCGGACGTCGGCGGCCCGGCCGTGCTGCTGGAGGCAGGCGGCCAGGGAGGTCAGCTCGGTCATCGGCGCCGACCCCCACTCCCAGAGCAGCGTCGCGCTGTCGGCGGCCAGCCCGGCCCGGTCCAGCGCGGAGAGCAGGCCGGGGACGGAGGCGGCCGGGTAGCTCCAGAAGGCGTGGAACACCTCCGCCGCCTCCTCGGCCAGGCCCAGTTCGCGCAGCTCGGCGAGCACGGCGACGGAGTGGTCCGGAGCGGACCGGGAGATGCTGCGGGCGAGGTGGAGCGAGCTGCCGTTCGGGCCGTACCGGGTCAGCATGCCGACCAGCAGCGAGGCGTCGGCGGGGGCGAGGCGGGCGGCGGCCGTGTCGATCACCTCGGCGACCTCGGTGAGGGAGCCGGCCCGGTGGAGGGCGATGATCCGCTCGGTGAGGGCGCCGAGGTCGGGGCGGGCGGGTGGCGGCGGGGCCTGCTGCGGTGAGGGTTGTTGTGAGGGCTGCTGTCGCTGTTCTCGTTGCTGTTGCTGTTGCTGTTGCGGGAAGTGGGGGTGCTGGGGCTGCGGTGGTGGCGGAGGCTGCTGCCGGTGTCTGATCCGGCTCTCCAACGCCTCCAGCTGGTCGCTGAGTTGGAGGCAGCGGGCGCCCAGCCCCTCACGGAGGGTGCGGGCCTGGGCGAGTTGGCGCAGCAGCTCCCCGTCCGGCCGCTGTCGACCGGGGGTTGCGCGGATCGCCTCGTTGAGGCGCCGTTCCCGCTGACTCGCGTAGCGGCTCGCACGGAGTAACTCGTCCAGTTCTGCGCGGAGTTCGGCGGCTTGCTGCTCGCCTTCCCGCTGCTGGCCTGCGGGTTGTGCCGTCGGCCGCATGCGCATGATCGCCCCAACCTGTCCATTCGGACCCTGACTGTGTGACATCCTCGCGTCAGTATGTGGCGTAGGAGTTAAGAGCGCACGACCAGTCGTGTCCGAGTGGTGTCAAGGAGCGCGCAGACGGCGGTCGTTGTGAGAAGTGCGCCGGTCGCGCTCCGCAGCCGGTCGCCTCGTAGTACGTGGCGACGAGCACCGCCAACGCGGCCGCGGCGGACGGGAGATGGTCGCGACCACCGCCAGCACCGGCTCCGGCCCGGGCCGGCGGGTGCCGACGCGCCGCCCCTCCGGGGCCCTGCGTCGCAGAACTCCCGGCACCAGGAGCAGGGCGGCCGCGGCCGAGGCCACCACCGTTCCGTCCAGGAGTGGAGCGATCGTGCTCACGCGCCCAGCCGCGTCCGCGCTTCCATCAGCGCGAAGCCGAGCAGGTTCAACCCGCGCCACTCGGCTGGCTGCTGGGCCCGGATGTCGTCGGCGGCCAGCCCGATGCCCCAGATCCGGTCCAGCGGGCTGGCCTCGACCAGCACCCGGTCGCCCGTGCCCAGCAGGTAGTCGCGCAGCGCCTCGTCCTGCCCGAACTTCGCGACGTTGCCCGCCACCACCAGCTCGAAGCGGCCGGCCGTCCAGGTCTCGTGGTCGAAGTCCCTGACCAGTCGACCCAGCTTCTTCGCCTCGCCGGGCGTCCGGGCCTCCAGCACCCGCTGAGCGATCTCCTCGTCGCCGAACATCCGGGCCTTGCCGGCCATCATCCAGTGCTCGGCGGAGGCGTAGCCGACCCCGTCGACGGTGAACTCGCCGGGCCACCACTGGCTCAGGCACTCCTGGCGCGTCCCGCCGCCCTTGCGCTCGGTGTGCCCCCAGAACATCACCCACTTCGGCCGCACCCCCTCGGCCATCAGCGCGACCAACTCCTCGCGGCTGCGGACGGCGGCCAGGTCCCCCACGTGCATCTCGCTCATATCGTCAGTCTGACATAAAGGGTGATTCGCCGCGAACCGTTTCGCGGTGAATCACTCCTCGGAGTGGAGGTCCGGATTCCGGGAACTCCGCAGGGGTGCCGGTCGGCGAGGCCGGAAGGGCCGGGTTCCGGCTGACGGGAGGTCAGTCCGGGCCCGGTGCCTCGGGAGGTCCCTTCCGTCAGGACTTGGCGGCCAGCTCCAGGAAGCGCAGTCCGACCTCCCGCACCTGCGCCGCCGTCCATGCCAGCGCCGCCTCGCCGAGGCTGACTTCGGCCATGGCGAGGCCGGGGGCGGCGTCCTGCCAGGACGAGACGAACCAGATGTCCTCCTTCTCCGCGAGCGCCAGGTGGGCGGCGTTCAGGGCCTTGGCCGGGTGCGGCAGCCAGAGCTGGAACTCGTGGGTGGGCGGGACCTCCGGGTGGAGCCGGGCGCCCGGCAGCGCGGCCAGGGCCGGTACGAGGGTGGCCGCGTGGCGGGTGCAGTCGGCCAGGCGGGGCAGCGCCGTGTCCAGGCCGTGGAGGGCGGCGAGAGCGGCGGGCCACTGCTGGAAGAGCTGGCCGCCGTAGCGGTGGCGCCAGGTGCGGGCGTGGGCGGTGAGGGCGGCGTCGCCGGCGAGGGCGGCTCCGCTGAGTCCGCCGAGGTCCTTGTAGTACGACACGTAGACGCTGTCGGCGAGGGCGGCGATCTCGTCGAGCCGCTTGTCGAAGTGGACCGTGGTGTTCCAGAGGCGTGCGCCGTCGAAGTGCACCCGGGCGCCGGCCTCGCGGGCGGCGGCGACCAGGGCGGTCAGCTCGTCCCAGTCGGGGAGGAGGTAGCCGGGGTCGCGCAGCGGGAGTTCGACCGCCAGGGTGCCGAACGGTTCGCCCAGCGCGGCGAGTTCCTCGGGCGTCGGCTGGCGTTGCGCGGTGGTGGGCCAGAGGCCGCGCAGGCCGGTGAGCTGGGTGTAGGCGTGGCGCTCGTGCCGCTCGATGTGGCTGAGCGGGTGCAGGGCGACGGCCGTGTTGCCGGTGTGCTCGGCGTGGTGGCGGAGGGCGACCTGCTGGGCCATCGTCCCGGTGGGGAAGAAGACCGCGTCCTCCTTGCCGAGCAGTGCGGCGGTCCTTTCCTCCAACTGCCGCACCGGGCCGTCGTTGCCGTAGAAGTCGGGACAGGTGTCCAGGCCGTCCAAGGCGGAGAGCTGGGCGAGGCGCTCGCGGATGCTGAGGACGCGGTCGGCGGAGAGGAAGCGCTTGCAGGTCATGCGGGCTGCGCGGCGCCGCTGGAACTCGCTCTGGTCGTCGGTCATCCGGCGATTGTCGGACTCCTCGTTTGTTCGGACCAACTGCTTTTCCCGGCGAGGGTGGAAGGCGTTCCAGAGCGGGCGACGGCACCGCCCGCCCGGGCGGTGCCGTCGGTGGGGAACAGAGGGAACGCGGCCGCCCGCCGACGCGGTGCCGCAGCCGGAACACGGCCGACGGGCCCGGAACACGGCCGACGGGCCCGGAGGGCTCAGCCTCGGGGCTCAGGGCGTTCGGGCGCAGGGTGTTCGACCGGTCGCGGAGCCGGAGCGTCCGGGTGCTCCTCGGCGGGCCAGCGGCCCTCGACGTACAGCCGGATGAGCGCGGCGTGGGACAGGGGGCTGGAGGGGTCGGCGACGTCGCCGTTGGTGGTGTAGTCGAGGAGCACGACCTCGTCCATCCCCCGGAGCCGCTCGACCAGGTCGGCGGTGCGGTGTTCGAGGACCCACCGGTAGGCGGGCAGGTAGATGCGGCGGCGGGCCGTCTCGTACGACAGGAGCCGGTCGCCGTGCGGGCCGGTTCGGTGGCCCTCGACGGGGCCGAACCGGCGCACCGTCCGCTTGAGGCCCTTCATCGAGGTGATGCGCAGCTTCGCGGGGTCGACGTCGGCGTCCCGGAAGACCTTGAGGGCCTGCCAGATCCCCTCCACCGACTCGCTGGTCAGGCCGTCACCGTACGGGACGGGGATGCCGCCGTGCGGGAAGAACGGGCTCAGCCGGACCCACGGGTCCGGTGCCTTGGAGGTGACGTCGACGATCTCCGCACCGGGGAACGCGGCGTTCAGTGCGGCTGTCGTGCGGCGGCGGCCGGCGATGTGGATCGGCATCCGTGGGTTGCCCTTCTCGGTGGCGCGGACCACCGAGTGTGCCCGGTGCCACCGACATCGGCGCCGAAACCGGAACCGAGAGCGACACCGACACCGGCGCCGACGGCAGGGCCGGGAACCGGGACCGGGCCGGTCGATGTCCACACCGGTGGATCGTGACACGGGTTCCCGGGGCGGGAGGGGAGAAGCATGGCGTCGGTTCCGGCGAGTGCCCGGGGGTTCGTCGGGGTGGCGATCGCGGTGGTCGCCTTTCCGATGCTGCTCGTCACGGCGAGGTTCGGCCTCCGCCTCTCGATCGCGGCCGTGGTCGTGACGGTCTGCGTCCTCCTGTGCGCCGTGCCGCTCGGCTGCGCCCGTCCGGACGGCTTCCGGGCCGCCACCGTCGTCGCCGGGTGCGCGGTCGGGCTCGCGACGGTGGTCGCGGGAGTCTTCCTGCTCCTGGGCGGAGTCGGGTTCGGTCGCCCGGACTGCCTGTTGCTCGGGATCGTGCTGCCGATCGCGGGGATCGCCCCGCTGGTCGCAGCCTTCCAACGGGTCCGGGGCGCCGAGCACGGCCGCCGACCGGCCGTACTCGGCGGGTCGGCGGCCGTACTCTCGGCCGTCGGCTGGCTCCTGACGGTCTTCGTCTAGGGAGCGGCCTCTGCGGCCCGACCGGGCCGGTAGTAGGCCGAGATCGGGGCACCGGCTTCGGCGGGCAGGGCCGGGCCGTCCGTCGTCACCGGCGGCCAGGCGCCCGAGTCGGGGTTGAGGGCGACGAGTTGCTCCGTGGAGAGCGCGTGGACGACCCGGCCGATGCCGGAGCGGAGGACGGCCCCTTCGCACATGCCGCAGGGCTGGCAGCTGGTGTACATCGTGGTGCGCGCGGCGGTGTCCGGGTCGAGTTCGCGGGCGGCCCAGCGGGCGAGCTTCAGTTCCGGGTGGGCCGTGATGTCGTCGTCGCGCCGCACGGTGTTGTGGGCCTCGGCGAGGATCTCGCCGTTCGGGCCGGCCAGCAGGGAGCCGTACGGGGCGTCGCCCCGGGCGACCGCCCGTACGGCGATGGCGATGGCGCGGCGCAGGAGGGTTTCGTCGGCTTCGGTGATCACGCGGTCCTCCAGTGGGTGGCGACGGTGGCGAGGGCCTGCCAGGCCCGTTCCGGTCGACGGGTCTCCTCCGGGTCCCCGTGGTAGGGGTCCAACACCACGGTCTCGGCGCCGAGTTCGCGCAGCCGGCGGAGGTCGTCGAGGATCTGTTCGACGGTGCCGACGCCGGCGGGCCGCTCGGGGTCGTCGACCGGCGTGGCGGTCGGCCGCAGGGCGATGCGGGGTGCGAAGCCCGGCATCGGGTGCTCGGCCAGGACGGACCGCATCCGGTCGACGGGGAGCCGCAGCGGGTGCCAGGCGTCGCCGAACCGGACCGCCCGGCGCAGCGCCGCCTCGCTGTGGCCGCCGACCCAGACCGGCACCTTCCGGTGTCCGGACGTGTTTGCCCAGGTGTCCCGCAGGGTCTCCAGGTGCTCGTCGGTCAGTCTGCCGCGCGCGTCGAACGGCACGCCGAGGGCGTCGAACTCCCGGCGCGCCCAGCCGACTCCGACGCCCAGGACGAACCGGCCGCCGCTGAGCCGGTCGAGGGTGGTCGCCATCCGTGCCACCAGCAGCGGGTTCCGGTACGGCAGGACGAGCACGGTCGTGCCCAGCCGCAGGCCGGGGGCGACCGCGGCGAGCCAGGACAGCGTGGTGAACGGCTCGTGGAACGGCTCCGGGTACCGCTCGGCCACGTCCGCGGTCACCGCCACGTGGTCCGACACCATGAGGAGGTCGAAGCCGAGACCCTCCGCGGTCCGGGCCCACTCGCGCAGCACGCCGGGGTCCGTCCCGGGGCCGAAGTTCGGTACGTTGACGCCAAGTTGCATGCTCCGAGGCTATCCCCGCGATCATGGCGGACGGAACGGACTCTTCCCGGTTCCGACCGTCGTCGGCCGCGGTTCTCCCGGTAGATTGCCGGAATGGCCGTGAATCTTGACGACACCGACTGGGCGATCATCGAGCAGCTGCAGCGGGAGGCCCGCATCTCCCTCAGCGAGCTGGGGCGCCGGGTGTCCCTCAGCCCGTCGGCGACCACGGAACGGGTGCGGAACCTGGAGTCGCTGGGCGTCATCACCGGCTACCACGCGACGGTGGACCTCTCGAAGGTCGGCTATCCGGTGCTCGCCGTCGTCCGGCTGAAGTACCCCGGCAACCGGCACGAGCCGCTGCGGCGACTGCTCGCCGAACGGCGGGAGATCCTGGAGTGCCTGCGCACCACCGGCGACGACTGCTACACGCTGAAGGTGGCCGCGACCTCCATGGAGCACCTGGAGACCCTGGTGGACGAGCTGGCCGGCTTCGGCAGCACCACCACGAACGTCGTCTACAGCCGGACGCTGCCGCTGCGCGGGCCCGGTCGGCCCTGAGGTCGGGGCGGGCGGTGCTCCCTCGATCGGGGGAGGCCGGCCGCATGCCGCGCGAGCAGACTGGCGATCGTGCCCCGGGGGTCTTCGACTCCCCACGATTCCAAAGGAGTCGACTCGTGCGTCGTTCGCGTATCCGCCGCCTGGCAGTCGCCCTCACGCTCTCGACCGCCGTTTCCGTCGCGTCCGGATGGTCGGTGGGGTCAGCCGGTTCGGCCGCGGCCCCGACGGACGTCGTCCAGCGGGGGCTGGACGCGCTGGTGCGAACGGACGGGATGCCCGCCGCGCTCGCGACCGTCCGGGACGGGCGTGGCCGAAGCCGTGACCACACCGCGGGGGTGGGGGACCTGGCCACCGGCGCCAAGGTCCCCGTCGACGGGCAGGTGCGGATCGGCAGCACCACCAAGACCTTCACCGCCGTCGTGGTGCTCCAGCTGGTGGGGGAGGGGAGGATCGACCTCGACGCCCCCGTCGACGCCTACCTGCCCGGGGTGGCCCGGGGCGAGGGCGTCGACGGGCGCGGCGTCACCGTCCGGCAGCTCCTCCGGCACACCAGCGGCCTGCCCGACTACGAGGGGCTGCTGGACGAAGCCTCCCTCCGCTCCCGGTACTTCGAGCCCCGGGAGCTGCTGGACCTCGCGCTCCGACAGAAGCCCGCCTCCGCACCGGGGGAGAAGTTCGGCTACAGCAGCACCAACTACGTGCTGGCGGGTCTGATCGTCCAGCGGGTGACCGGACGGCCGCTGGCCGAGGAGATCGACCGGCGGATCGTCCGGCGCATCGGGCTGCGGCACACCTACTTCCCGGCCGTGGGCGACCGCACCATCCGGGAGCCCCACCCCGAGGGCTACCGCAGGGAATCCGCCGACGGGCCGCTGACCGACTTCACGGAGCTGGACCCGTCGGCGGCCTGGGCGGCCGGGCAGATGGTCTCCACCAACTCGGACCTCAACCGGTTCTTCACCGAACTGCTCGTTCCGGACCGCCTGCTGCCCGCGGCCCAGCTCGCCCAGATGCGCACCACGGTGCCGATCGGAGACGGGGTCGGCGCCGGACTGGGCGTCTTCAGCCGGCCGCTCTCCTGCGGCGGGGTCTACTGGGGGCACGGCGGCGACATCCCGGGCTACGAGACCCGCGGTGGCGTCACCGACGAGGGGCGCGCCGTGAACATCGCGGTGACCACCGTCCCGACCGACCGCGCCGTCACCCGGCACCTCGAGGACGTCGTCGACGCCGCCCTGTGCCGCTGACGCGGGCCGGGCCGGGGGGCAGGAGCGGTGGCGGTTCCCCTCGTCGTCGATCACACCGTTGCCGTGGTGGACGGACATCGCGGACGAGCGGTCCTGGGCGGGGGAGCCGCCCGCGCGCCGCGTAGTGGGCATGGGTTGGCGCCCCGGGCATGACTTTCGACAGATCCGCATCGACGGCGGCGCTCATAGGGTCGTGGGCATGCGGATGAGTGGGGTGGCGCTGCCCGTGGTGGCGTCGGTGTGTATCGGGCTCGGTGTCACCAGCCTCTGGTGGGCGCTGCCCGCGATCGGGTTCTCCTTCCTGGCCGGGCTGCGGATGGAGCGGGTACGGCCGGCGGTGGTGGTGTTCGCCGTCCTGGTGGCGGCCGGGGTGCTCATGGTCGGGTCGATGCCCTCCTGGATCGTTCTGGGCCTGCGGTTCATCGCGCTCGCCGTGAGCACCGGGATGGGGCCGTGGTTGCTGGGCCGGTTCTGGCGGCAGTCGCAGGAGCTGGTGCGCGCCGGCTGGGAGCGGGCCGAGCGGTTGGAACGCGAGCAGCAACTCGTCGCCGAGCAGGCCCGCCTACGTGAACGTGCCCGCATCGCCCAGGACATGCACGACGCCCTCGGGCACGACCTCAGTCTGATCGCTCTGCGCGCGGGGGCCCTCAAGCTCGCTCCCGGCCTGGCCCAGCCCCACCGGGAGGCCGTCCAGGAGATCCGGGCGGGCGCGGCCGCCGCCGTCGACCGGCTCGGCGAGGTGATCGGCATCCTGCGCGCCGGGGACGAGAACGGCGAGGGCACCTCCGTGGCCCACGGGCCCGCGGACTCGGACATCCCGCAGCTCGTTGCCGAGGCGGCCGCCGCCGGCCTGGACGTCCGCTCGGAGATCACCGGGGAGCCGGACGGGCTCCCGCGCGCCACCGAGCACGCCGCTTTCCGGGTGGTGCAGGAGGCGCTGACCAACGCCGCCAAGCACGCACCGCGGGCGGCCGTCACCGTGGAGGTGGCCTACGCGGCGGACGGCGCCCGCCTCCGGGTGGTCAACGGGCCCGTGCCCGTGTCCGCCGGCGCCCGTGCCGGCGCGGCGTCGTCGGCCCCCCGGTCAACCCCTCGCAGCGCAACGCCCACCGCGACGTTCGTCGAGACGTTCGCCGGTACCTCCATCTCCACCGCAGCGCAGACCGCGGTGCCCGCCGTGCCGTCCACCGGCGGCCGCGGCCTGGTCGGCCTGACCGAGCGCGTCCGGCTCGCGGGCGGCACCTTCGCCCACCGGGCCCGCCCGGACGGCGGGTTCGAGGTCGTGGCCGAGCTGCCGCGCCGTGCCGCGGGGCCCGTCCCGCCGGTGCCCGCGGCCCCGCCCTCGCCGGTGCGCGAGCTGCGGCAGGCTCGGCGCAGGGTGGGGCGAACACTGGCCGCCGTGGTGCTCGTCCCGCTGGTGACGGCCGTGCTGCTGACCGTGGCCCTGCGAGTATGGACGCTCTACGTGGTCAGCCTGTCGGTGCTGGACCCGGAGGTCTACGCCTCCCTCCAGGTGGGGCAGGAGCAGGCCTCGGTCGAGCGCCTGCTGCCGGGCCACCGGCTGCCGTACCGCCCGCCGGCCGGGTCGTCGACACCGGCGCCGCCGTCGGGGGAGGGGGTCTCGTGCACCTACTACGCCATCACCGCCCAACTGTTCGTGGACCGGGCCGGCGACGCCTACCGGCTCTGCTTCCGGGACTCCCGGCTCGTCTCCCGCGACGTGCTCGTCTCCTGACCTCCCGTCGCACCTCTCTTCCCGCACCACATCCGTCCCGAGCGACCGACAGGAGCCGCCGATGACCACCGCACCGATCCGGGTGCTGCTCGCCGACGACGAGCCCATGATCCGTGCCGGACTGCGCGCCGTGCTCGCCACCGACCCGGGCATCGAGGTCGTCGCCGAGACCGGGGACGGCCGGGAGGCCGTCGAACTCGTCCGGCGCCACCGGCCGGACGTCGCCGTGCTGGACATCCGGATGCCCGGGACGGACGGCATCACGGCCGCCGCCGAGATCCGCCGCAACGGTCTGGCGACCGGAGTGCTCATGCTGACCACCTTCGGTGAGGACGACTACATCCTGCGCGCGCTCAGCGGCGGCGCGAACGGCTTCCTGATCAAGTCCGGAGAGCCCGAGGAACTGCTCGCCGGGGTGCACGCGGTGGCGGGCGGTGCGGCCTACCTCTCACCCAAGGTGGCCGCCCGGGTGGTCGCCCACCTGGCCGCCACCGGAGCCGGCGGCCCCGCCGACCGGCGCGCCGGAGCCCGGGAACAGGTGGCCGCCCTGACCACCCGGGAACGGGACGTACTGACGCTGATCTCCGCCGGGCTGTCCAACGGTCAGATCGCCCGCCGGCTGGGGGTGGTGGAGGGCACCGTGAAGGCCCATGTGAGCTCCATCCTGGCGCGGCTGGGCGTGGCCAACCGGGCGGCCGCCGCCGTCCTCGCGCACGAGGCCGGGCTGACCCTCGGCGCCACCTGCGGGGGCGGCCCGCGGGACTGAGACCGTCACGCCCGAGCCCGAGTTCGCGCCCGGGGCCGACGGTAGCGCCGGCGCCGACAGCAGCCGCCCGAGGACGGGCACCTCGGTCAGCGCCGTCACCACGGTGGTGGCCGCAGGCCGCAGGGCGAGGACGACCGCCGCCGTGACCGTGCCGCCGAGCGCGGCACCGGCGAGCACGTCGTGCGGATAGTGCACCCCGGCCGCCACCCGCAGCGCGGCCGTGGCAGCGCCGACAGGTACGGCCGACAGTGCCCAGCGCGGGCGCAGCAGCACCAGTCCCGTCGCCAGCGCGACCGCCAGGGTGGCGTGGTTGCTGGGGAACGACCAGTCACCCGGCGGCGGACACTCGGCCGCCGCCGGGTCCGGCAGCCCGGCCAGAGCCCGGCAGGGCCGCTCCTCGTCGAGGACTACCTTCAGCACCTCGCTCGCCCCGTAGGCCAGCACCGTGCCCAGCCCGACCAGTGCCACCCCCGCGACCGCCCCGGCGGCCCGCCGGGCCCGGGCCGTCCACCAGCAGAACGCCAGCAGCAGCCCCAGCACCAGCAACCCCACCTCGGTGGCCGGCTCCAGCAGCGAGGCCACCGCACGCGGGGCATCGGCGACGGCCTCCGCCACCCGCCGGTAGCCGGCCGCCGACCACCCGGCCGACACCCGCACCGGCCCCGCCCCACCACCCCGCTCCGGCGCCAGCCACGCCACCACCCCGGCCCCCGCGCAGAGCAGGGCCGCGGCCGGGACGGGCCTGCCCGCCCCCGCGGTCCGGACCCTTCGGCCGGCCGCGGACCTCCTGGATTTCCTGTCCGTGTACGTCATGGTCCGGACGGTAGAAGCCGAGGAGCCCTTTCCACCCGACCCGAAAGTCAGGCAACGACCATGACGATGGTCAGGGTTGACACCGCTGGTCGAGCCGGGCGGAGGGGCCGGGCGGGCGAACAGCGGCTGCCAGGACGAGCGGTGCGATCCTGCCGGGGCCGTCGAAGCGGGTGGGGCAGGGCGGCGGACGCGGAGCGGACGATCGGCAGGTCGGCCGACCTGCCGATGACTCCTGCGGTGCACCGGCCCGGAGCGGCGCCCACGGCACCTCGACCTGGTCCGGCGCGGCCGTCGCTGTTCTCAGGTGCCAGGAGCTTGAGGATCACGGGAGTCGAGGCAGGTCAACGATCCTCCTCCCGCAGGGCGAGCAGGGCCCCGGAGGCCGACACGAGCCCGGTGCTGCCCCGGGCTGCGCCCAGTCGGCCGGGCCGGGTGCGGTGGCGGCGTTCTCCGGGCCGATGGTGCCGTCGCGAACGAGGTCCGCCCGTACCCGCCGCTCGGGGCCGGCCGACGGGACGGCGGGACGGCGGCGATCAGCCGCCCGTCGCGGGCGGTCCCCGTGCCTTCGCCGGCCGCGACTCCGTCGATCAACTCGCAGTCCATGGCGCGGAGTCGGCGATCGGAGGCGTTGGCTTTCATGCGGCCGACAGTGCGCGGGCCGTGCGGCGGCCACGAGGAACGTGCGTCGATTTCACACGGAAGAGTGCTCACCCCGCGTCGGGAAGGCGTGGCGCCGTCCGCCGAGGGTGACGGTCAGTGCGGCGGCCAGCAGGACGAGGGCGGACCAGGGCAGAGCCGTCGGCCCGGCGTGGTCGAGGAGGAGGCCGCCGGCCAGGCCGCCGACCGCGATGCCGAGGTTCCAGCAGGTGACGAGCAGCGACTGGGCGATGTCCCCGGCCGGCCCGGCCGCGTCGGCGACGGCGGTCTGGAGGAGGGTGGCGGCGCCGCCGAAGCCGAGGCCCCAGAGCGCGGCGGCCGCGTAGACGGGCCGGCCGTCCGCGCCGAGCAGGGCGGCGGCGATGAGCAGTGCGGCGGCGGCGAGGAGGACGGAGGCGGCGATGGTCAGCGGCCGCAGGTGCCGGTCGATCAGGGCGCCCGTGCCGAGGATGCTCGCCAGCGAGGACAGCCCGATGACGAGCAGGACGGTGTCCGTCCGGCCGGCGAGCCCCAGTGGTGCGAGCAGCGCTGCGACGTACGTGTAGAGGACGTTGTGGGCGAGCACGAAGGTCGCCGTGACGGCCAGTACGGCGGCGACGCCCGGCGTCCGCAGCACCCGCCGGACCGGAGTCCGGGCCCGGTCGGCCCGGCCGGGCGGTTCCGGCAGCACGAGCAGCATCCAGCCGGTCAGCGCCAGGGCGATCGCGCTCATCAGCCCGAAGGTGGCCCGCCAGCCCACCAGGCTTGCCAGCAGGGTGCCGGCGGGAACGCCCACCGACAGGGCGACCGTCGAGCCGGTCATGGCGACGGCCGTCGCCCGCCCGCGCTGCTCCGGGGCGACGATGCCCCGGGCGTACCCGGCCAGCAGCGCCCAGAGCAGCCCGGCGACCAGGCCGGCCGCGAACCGGGCGGCCATGGTGAGCGGATAGCTCGGCGAGACGGCGGTGACGGCGTTGGCCGCGGCGAAGCCTCCGACGGCGACCAGCAGCAGGGGCTTGCGTGGCAGGCGGCCGGTGACGGCGGTCAGCGGGACGGCGGCCGCGATGGAGCCGACCGCGTAGAGCGTGACGGACTGCCCGGTGGCGGACTGGCCGACGCCGAGGTCGGCACTCATCGCGGGCAGCACCCCGGCGGGCAGGGCCTCGGTCATGATCGTGACGAACCCGCCGGCGCTCATGGCCAGCAGCGCGGGCCAGGGCAGCCTCGGTGCCGCGGCCACCGGCCGCGCGGGGGTGTGGAGTTCAGGAGTGGGCATGGGCCCGATCGTTTATCGTTGACATCCGTGTCAAGGTCCAGCCGGGAGGGCGCCGGCCCGGGGGTGAGGATGGTCACACATGCGCATCGGCGAACTCGCCCGGCGGGCGGAGACCACTCCGCGCCTGCTGCGCTACTACGAGCAGCAGGGGCTGATCACGCCGCGCCGCGAGGCGAACGGCTACCGCGCGTACGACGAGTACCTCGTGGACCGGGTGCTGCAGATCCGCGGGCTGTTGGACGCGGGGCTGCCGACCCGGATCATCAAGCAGATCCTGCCCTGCCTGGACACCCCGCGGACGATCCACTTCGCCGACGCCACACCGGAGATGCTCACCGCCCTGGAGACCGAGACGGACCGGATGACCCGCCGGATCCTGTGCCTGACGCGCAACCGGGACGCCATCCGGGAGTACCTGGACGTGGTCAAGAGCCTCTCCTGAACTCTCCTGGACCGGCTGTCGGAACCGCCGCTTGACCTTGCCACCGGTGTCAGCGTTGGACGCTGTCGTCATGACCGACACGAACGACACGAACGACACCAACGACACCAACGACACGAACCACGCGACTGACGCGACCGGTGCGACTGACGCGGCCGACGCGACCGGCTCCGCGATCCGCCACACCGCCTTCGGCGACGGCACCCCGATCGTCCTGATCCACGGCTACACCGTCGACCACCGCGTCCTGCTGCCGCTCGAACCCGCCTTCGCCGACCGCCCCGGCTGGCGCCGCCTCTACCTCGACCTCCCCGGCCACGGCAGCAGCCCCCGGCTGCCGGGCCCGGCCTCGGCGAGTGCCCTGGCCGAGGCCGTCTCCGGGTGGATCGAGGAGCAGGTCGGCCGTCGCCCCTTCGCCGTGGTCGGCCAGTCCTTCGGCGGCCAGCTGGCCCGGGCGGTGACCGCGCGGTTCGGCGAACAGGTGCTGGGCTCGGCGCTGTTGGTGCCGGTGGTGCGCTGGGGCGCCGACCGGGTGCTGCCCGAGGAGTCCGTGGTCGAACGCGACGAGGACCTCCTCGCCCGTCTCCCGGCCGCCGGCCGCGAGCTGTTCCGGTACGTCATGGCCCGCCACACCGAGGCGAGTCGGGAGCTCTTCGAGCGCTACGTCCGGCCCGGCTGGGAGGCGCACGACCGGGAGGCCGCCGCCGAACTCGAAGCCGACTTCCTGCTGCCGCACTGGCCCGAACACCGGGCCCCGCAGCACCGCGGCCACCACCTGCTGGTCACCACCCGGCAGGACGCCCTGGTCGGCTGGCGCGACCAGCTCGCCCTGCTCGACCACTACCCCCGGATGGCCGCCGCCGTCCTCGACGGCGTCGGCCACAACCCCCAGGTCGAGGCCGCCGGAGCCGTCCGCACCCTGTTCGGCCACTGGCTCGACCGGCTCGGCCCCCACCGAAGCCCGCGCCACTGAGACCCGCGCCACTGAGACCCGCGCCGCCAGGAAAGCCACCGGGAAAGCCACCGGGAAAGCCACCGGGAAGCCGAGGGAACGCCGACGGCCCCGCGACCGGTCGTCCCGGTCACGAGGCCGTTCGCCGAGCCGTCGCCGTCGCCGACGCCGCCCCGCCGCAGCCCGGACCCCGGATGCCCGGGGTCACCCGATGGAGCGGGGAAGCCGGGTGGTCAGGTACAGGATGGTGAAGGAGCCGAGGAGCTGGATGCCCAGGCACAGCGCGAGGGCCCGGTCCATGCCCAGGACGGGGGAGAGCGAGAGGTAGAGGGTGCCGAGGGTGGCGACGCCCAGGGCGAGGCTGGACTGCTGGCCGGTGGCGAGGACACCGCTGCCGACGCCGGCCCGGGCGGCCGGCACCTTGGCGAGGACGACCCGGAACAGCGGGGTGCCGATCAGACCCTGCCCGATGCCGGCGAGGGCGACGCCCGGGGCCATCCGGAGCGGGGAGAAGTGCGCCCAGTCGGCCAGGACGGTCAGGGCGAGGGTGCCGAGGCCGGTGGCCTGGACGACGGCGCCCGCGCTGAGCACCCGGCTGCCCCAGCGGCCGATCAGCCGCGGCCCGGCGAGCGAGGCGGAGAAGTAGCCGACCGCCATCGGGACGAGCGCCCAGCCCGCCGCGACCGGGCCGAGCCGGAGGCCCTGCTGGAGCGCGACCGCGATGACGAACATGAAGCCGCCGAAGCCGGCGAAGTAGGGCAGTGCGATGCCGAGGCCGCGCCGCATCTCCGGGATGCGCAGCAGGGACGGCGGCACCAGCGGGGTGTCCCCGCGCCGCTCGGCGCGGCGCTCGACGACGCCGAAGGCGACGGCGAGGACGGGGAACAGCGCCAGCAGCACCCAGGACCAGAGCGGCCAGCCGGCGGCCCGGCCCTCCATCAGCGGGATGAGCAGGGAGAGCAGGGTGGCGGTGAGCAGGACGGTGCCGGGGACGTCGACCCGGGCGGCCGTGGCGGCCCTGTTCTCCGGGACGTAGCGGACCGCGAGCACCACGGCGAGCAGCGCGAACGGCACGTTCAGCAGGAACACCGAGCGCCAGCCGGTGCCGAACAGGTCGGCGGCGACCAGCATTCCGCCGAGCACCTGCCCGATCACCACCGAGATCCCGCCGACGGCGCCGTAGACGCTGAGCGCGCGGCCGCGCCGGGCGCCCTCGGTGGCGGCGGTGATGGTGCCGAGCACCTGCGGGATCAGCAGCGCGGCCGAGGCGCCCTGGGCGGCCCGGGCGGCGACCAGGGACCACGCGCCGGGGGCGAGGCCGCAGGCCAGCGAGGTGAGGGCGAAGGCGACGGCTCCGACGACGAAGAGCCGGCGGCGGCCGTAGTTGTCGCCGAGGCGCCCGCCGAGGACGAGCAGCACGGCGAAGGCGATGCCGTAGCCGGCGGCGACCAGTTCGAGGACGGCGGGCCCGGCGGCCAGGTCGTGGTCGATGGTGGGCAGGGCGACGTTGACGATGAAGAAGTCGAGCATCGGCAGGAAGGCGCCGAGCAGCACGGTGACCAGGCCGGCGGTGCCGAGGGTGGCGGCGGGTCCGGCGGGTCCGGCGGAGCCGGGCGAGGTGGTACGGGCGGCCGCGGTGCCCGGAGTGGTGGCGGTGCGGGCCGATGCGGGGGCGACGGCGAGTTGTTGGGTCACGGGTCATACGATCCGTCGCTCCGTACCCTGGTACCAGAGTGTGGTTATCCAGGTATAAGAAGTACCTGGCAACAGGCTGACGGCTGCCGCATGCTGGGGAGCATGAGTCTCGCCACGCCTCCCGCGCAAGCCCGCACCGGTCCGGCCGGCCCCGCGCGAGCCCGCACCGGTTCGACCGGTTCAGCCGGTCCGACCGGTCCGGGCCCGGCCACCCCCGACGACGCCCGCCGCCACGAGCTGGCCGGGTTCCTGCGCAGCCGCCGCGAGCGCCTGGCGCCCGAGCAGGTGGGCCTGCCGATGACCGGCCGCCGCCGGACGCCGGGGCTGCGCCGGGAGGAGGTCGCGCAGCTCGCCGCGGTCGGGGTGACCTGGTACACGTGGCTGGAACAGGGACGGGACATCCAGGTGTCCACCCAGGTGCTGGACTCGGTGGCCCGGGCGCTGCTGTTGGATCCGAGCGAGCGCGCCCACCTGTTCACCCTGGCCGGCGCGGAGGACCCGGCGCCGGTGCGGGACTGCCCCTCGGTGACCCCGGGCGTACGGCTGCTGCTGGAGCAGCTGGCGCCGTTCCCCGCCATGGTGGTCAACTCCCGCTACGACGTGCTGGCGTACAACGCCCAGTACACCGCGATCGTCGGCGATCTCGACGAACTGGCCCCCGCGGACCGGAACCTGATGTGGATGGCGTTCACGCCCTCGCAGTTCCGCGAGGTGCTGGTGGACTACCGCACCGAGCGCCTCGGCATCGTGGCCCGGTTCCGCTCGGCGATGGCCGACCACGGCTCGGAGCCGGCCTGGAAGGCGCTGCTGGCCCGGATGCTCAAGGCCTCGCCGGAGTTCGCGGAGCTCTGGCAGCGGCACGACGTGATGCGGCCGGGCAACGGGATCAAGCGCTTCCAGGTGCCGGGCGTCGGCCTGTTGCGCTGTGAGTACACCAACTTCTGGCTCAGCCCGCAGCTGGGGACGCGGATGATCACGTACACCCCGCTGGACGACGAGACCCGCGCGCTGATGGACCTGCTGCCCACCCGCGCCTGACCGGCCCACCCGTGCCTAGGCCCGCAGCGCCGCGTCCCGCCCGAGCCACAGGCACACCGCGGCCAGCGGCAGTTCGATGCAGGTGGCCATGGCCAGCGCGGCGAGCACCGCGTGGCCCGGCCCGGCGCAGGCGATGTCGGCCAGCGCGTCCCCGGTGAGCAGCAGGGCCACCGCCGCGCCCGCCCAGAGCGCGGCGGGGCTGCGCCGGCGCAGCAGCGCGTCCAGCGAGAGCAGGGCGGCGAACTCGGTGAGGTCGAGCACGACCCACGGGGTCTCGTGGCAGACGGCGAGGACCGCCAGCCAGGGCAGCAGCGCGACGGCCGCCAGGGCCGGAAGCCGGGCGAAGCGCGCGGGCAGGACGTACGAGGGGGCGGGGCGGGCGGCGAGGACGGCGGTGGTCACGCGGCACCCCGGCCCAGGCTCCGCACCCGCTCCAGCGGCAGCCGCTCGGCGGCCCCGCCCGCCGGGTGTTCGACCCGTACCGCGTCGAACGGCCCCTCGGCCCAGGCGATCCAGAACCGCCCGGCCACCGTGACCACCTCGGCCGTCGACCGCACCCGGCGGAACGGCCGCCGCCCGGTGAACTCCACCGCGGGCGCCGCACCGTCGGCGGCCAGCCGACCCCAGGCCAGTACGTGCCGGCTCCGCCCGGCGGACGGGCAGTGCCGGGCACCGCGCAGCAGCTGTGCGGTGAGCCGGGCGGCGACCAGGACGTCGGTCAACTCCCCGTGCTGGTAAAGCTCCAGCGCGGCCCGGCCGCGTCCTGACCGCACGCTGCGGACCGACCAGGGCCCGGCCCCGGCCGGCAGCGTGCCGTCCGCCGCCGACACCGACTCCACGTCAGGCGGCGCCCCCTCCGGCTGCGCCCCCTCCGGCAGCGCCACGTCCGCCGCCGGCGTTCCGGAAGCACCCCCGGGGCCGGGCCGCCCGTGCGGCGGAGTGGCGGAGTGCGATGCAGTGCTCGTCATGCCCTCAAGCCTTCCGCCGGGACCCCCGTCCTGTCGGTAGTGCCCCACACCTAATCGGGGGTGTACCTGGCTACACCCCCACCCGGAACCCCCCTTCATGGCGGCCCGTGATCACGGAGCCCTACGCTGTCCGGCATGCCCTCCACCACGTTGCGCCGAGCGCTCGTCAGGAGCCTCCGGCGCCCACCGTGGTCGCCCGAGGCCTGGCGGGACGTCCGCTTCACCGCCGCCGGAATACCCATGGCGCTGCCGGTCTGGCTGGCCGTCACCGAGTCGAGCCTGCTCTTCCCGCTGCTCGCCGCCGTCCTGCTCTGCGCCCGCCCGTTGACCGCCCTCCAGCGCGGCCGGCTGCGCGCCCTGAGGGGGGTGGAGGTGCCGCCGCTGCGCCCGCCGACGGGGCGTCAGGTCTGGCTGCTGGGGATGACCTGGCGCCAGGCCCTGCACCACCTGGTGGCCGGGCCGCTGCTCGCGGCGGGCGCGCTGGCGGTGCTGTACGCCTGGGCGGCCGCCGTGGTGCTGGCCACCGTGTACGGCTGGATCTGGCTGCTGCCCGCCGGCACCGCGCTGCGCGCCGGCCTGGCCGGGGAGGACGTCCTGCTCACCCTCGGCGGGGTGGTGCTGCTGGCGGTGCTGCCCCCGGTGGGGACGCGACTGGCCTGGCTGGAGGTGTGGGTGGCCCGGCGGCTGCTCGGTCCGGACCGGGCGGAGGCGCTGGAGCGGCGGGTCGAGGAGATCGCCGAGAGCCGGGCCGGGCTGGTCGACGCGGTGGACGCCGAGCGCCGCCGGATCGAGCGCGACCTGCACGACGGCGCCCAGCAGCGGCTCACCTCCCTCGCGATGAACCTGGGCCTGGCCCGGCGCACCCTCAAGGACGTGCCGCCCGAGGTGATGCAGGTGATCGTCGACGCGCACGAGGAGGCCCAGGCGGCCATCGACGAGCTGCGCGACCTGGTCCGCGGCCTGCACCCCGCCGTCCTGGAGGACCGCGGCCTGGACGCGGCGCTGTCCGGCGTCGCCGCCCGTGCTCCGTTGCCGGTGCGCCTGGACGTCGACCTCTCCGAGCAGGTCGCCCCCACCGTCGAGGCGGTCGCCTACTTCACCGTCTCCGAGGCGCTCACCAACGTGGCCAAGCACGCCAGGGCGAACCGCGTCGACCTCTCGGTGCGGACGGCCGACGGCCGGCTGCGCCTGGTCATCAGCGACGACGGCGTGGGCGGCGCGGACCCCTCGCGCGGCACCGGGCTCACCGGTCTGCGCAAGCGCGCCGCCTCGGTCGACGGCACGCTGTCCGTTCTCAGCCCCCTCGGGGGCCCCACCACCATCACCGTGGAGTTGCCGTGCGCGCTGTGATCGCCGAGGACTCGGTCCTGCTGAGGGTCGGCCTGGTCAAGGTCCTGGAGGCGGTGGGCTTCGAGGTCGTGGCCGCCGTCGGGGACGCCGTGGAACTGCTGGCCGCCGTCGAGGAGCACCGCCCGAAGGTGGTGGTGGCCGACGTCCGGATGCCCCCGGGGTTCCACGACGAGGGGGTGAAGGCGGCGATGGTGATCCGCCGGCAGTGGCCGGACACCGCCGTCCTGCTGCTCTCCCAGTTCGTGGAGGAGCGCTACGCCGCGGACCTGCTGGCGACCAACACCAGCGGTGTCGGCTACCTGCTCAAGCAGCGGGTGGCCAATGTGGACGACTTCGTGGACGCGCTCCAGCGCGTCGCCGAGGGCGGCACCGCGCTGGACCCGGAGGTGGTCGCCCAGCTGCTGGTGCGCCGCCACCGGGACCCGCTGGAGAAGCTGACCCCGCGCGAGCGCGACGTGCTCGCCCTGATGGCGGAGGGCCGTTCCAACGCCGCGATCGCGGGCTCGCTGGTGGTCAGCGACAGTGCGGTGGCCAAGCACATCAACTCGATCTTCACCAAGCTCGACCTGCCGCCGGCCGAGGACAGCCACCGCCGGGTGATGGCGGTGCTGCGCTTCCTGGAGGTCGGGTAGCCGTGAAGGGGGTGAGGGCCTGGCGGGCCGCCGGGACGGTCGTGGTCGTCCTGGCCATGATCGGTGCCGGACTGCAGACCTGGTCGATGGTGGTGCAGCAGCGCACCAGCACCAGCCGGCCGTACGACATGGCGATCCACCGGCTCCAGCTGGAGACCGGCAACGCGGCGGTCCGGGTGCGGGCCGGGCAGGAGGGCCACGTGGTGGTCCGGCAGAGCCTGGACTGGCTGGTGCGCAAGCCGGTGGTGTCCACCGTCTTCGACGACGGCGTGCTCACGGTCGGGCTGCGCTGCCGGCAGGTCCTGCCGTTCGCGGACTTCGGCTGCGGCGCCGAGATCGAGCTGGAGGTGCCGGCCGCGACCGAGGTGACCGGCTCGGTGGGCTCGGGCACCGTCCAGGTGGAGGGCCTGAGCGGGGACGTGCGGATGGAGCTGACCTCCGGCCAGCTGCTGCTCGCCGACACCTCCGGGAACGTGTCCGTGCACGCCACCTCCGGTCTGGTGCAGGGCTCGAACCTGAGCGTCCGGCGGGTGACGGCACGGGTCACCACGGGCTCGGTGCAGCTGGGCTTCGCGCAGGCCCCCCAGGAGGTGGACACCACGGCGACCTCCGGTTCGGTGGAGCTGGCGCTGCCGAAGGACAGCCGGTACGCCGTCTCCAGCGAGATCGGCAGCGGCAACGGCCGGATCGATCCGGTGCTGGCGGACTCCGCGAGCCCGAGCCGGGTGCACGTCGCGGTCACCTCCGGGGCGATCACCATCGTCCCGGCGCCGTCGCGCTCGGAGCACCCGGGGCCGCCGGAGCCGTCGGAACCGGCCGAGCACTCCTCGGCGCCGGAGCCCACCTCCACGCCGAAGCCCACCTCGGCACCGGAGGCCGCCACGGCGCCGTCGGTCCTGTAGCGGGGGCGCCCCGGAGCGGGCGGGGGCCGCTCACCCGGGTGGGGGACAATGAAGAGTCCCGTCCCCATCACCCGAGGTCAGCCGCGCATGACAGCCACGCCCGCACCCACCGCGCCCGACACCGAGTTCGCGCCGCTCGACATCGGCCCGATCCGGGTGTGGCCGCCCGTCGTGCTGGCGCCGATGGCCGGCATCACCAACGCGCCGTTCCGCACCCTGTGCCGGGAGCAGAGCGGCGGCCGGGGCCTGTACGTCTCGGAGATGATCACCACCCGGGCGCTGGTCGAGCGCAACGCCAAGACCATGCAGCTGATCAAGTTCGACCCGAGCGAGAAGCCCCGCTCGATCCAGCTGTACGGGGTGGACCCGGTGACCGTCGGCAAGGCCGCCCGGATGATCTCCGAGGAGGGCCTGGCCGACCACATCGACCTCAACTTCGGCTGCCCCGTCCCCAAGGTCACCCGCAAGGGCGGCGGCTCGGCGCTGCCGTACAAGCGCAACCTGCTGCGCGAGATCCTGCGCGAGGCCGTCGCGAACGCGGGCGACCTGCCGGTGACGATGAAGATGCGCAAGGGCATCGACGACGACCACCTCACCTACCTGGACGCCGGCCGGATCGGCGCCGAGGAGGGCGTGGCCGCGATCGCCCTGCACGGGCGCACCGCCGCCCAGCACTACGGCGGGACGGCCGACTGGTCGGCGATCGCCCGGCTGCGCGAGTCCGTCCCGGCACACATCCCGGTGCTGGGCAACGGGGACATCTGGTCGGCCGACGACGCGGTGCGGATGATGCGCGAGACGGGCTGCGACGGCGTGGTGGTGGGCCGTGGCTGCCTGGGGCGGCCGTGGCTGTTCAAGGACCTGGTCGCGATCTTCGAGGGCGACGTGGACTACGCCCGCCCCGACTTCGGCTACGTGGCCGCGGCGATGGTGCGGCACGCGCAGCTGCTCGGCGAGTGGCTGGGCGACGAGGCGCGCGGCGTGATCGACTTCCGCAAGCACGTCGCCTGGTACACCAAGGGCTTCTCGGTCGGCTCCGAGTTGCGGGTGCGGCTCGCCGGCTCCTCCTCGTTGGCCGAACTGGCCGAAACCCTCTCCCAGGTGGAGCAGTCCCAGGGCTGGCCGGAGGGCGCGGACGGCCCGCGCGGGCGGACCAGCGGGAACAACCGGGTGGTCCTGCCCGAGGGCTGGTTGGACGATCCGTACGACTGTGCCCGACCGGGCGTCGACGCCGAATCGGACACATCCGGCGGCTGATCTATACGGACCGGCGAAATCGACCCCTCGGGGCCGATGGCCATCAGGTCCCAGCTCTCTTGTCCATCCTGGACAAGGGGGCTCCTTTTCGGCGCTAGGTCATCACGGAGAGAGCACGTTTCTGGACGCGGTGCGACGATCGGCGCAGGGGTTCTACGTTCGACCCGTGAGATGCGCTGGTGACGCTTGCCACATACGGTGGGGACTGACGGCCGGTCACTGGACGAAGTGGACAGGTCGGCTGTGAATCGCTTCCCGAAGTCGGTCGGCCGGTGATCCGCCGATCCGGGTGCAGGAAATCAAGCCGGGACAACGCGATGGCTCCGCAGTCGCTACGGTGCGTCCGGATCGTGCGATCTGAGAGTCTGCTTGTCTTCAAGAATTGAACACTTGCTCGCGTCAGGCGGACGATTTCACCAACAGAGGTGAACGCCTTTATGTGCATTCGATCTAGCGGGTTACCGCTCGGTACCGGCCTCGTGTGGCCTATTCAGGGCAGAGAAGTGCCTTCGAAATGGGTATGTTCTCCGGCGTCAGGGCAACCGCGTACGAGGAGACCGACCCGTGCCGTCCCAGCAGAAGTTTGTTTACTCCTTCACCGAAGGAAACAAGGACCTCAAGGATCTTCTTGGCGGCAAGGGCGCGAACCTGGCCGAGATGACCAACCTGGGCCTCCCCGTCCCTCCGGGGTTCACCATCACCACCGAGGCCTGCAAGGTCTTCCTGGAGACCGGCAGTGAGCCGTCCTCGCTGCACGAGGAGATCAGCGCCCACCTGGACGCCCTCGAGCAGGAGATGGGCAAGAAGCTCGGCCAGGCCGACAACCCCCTCCTGGTCTCGGTGCGCTCCGGAGCGAAGTTCTCCATGCCCGGCATGATGGACACCGTCCTCAACATCGGTCTCTCCGACGTCTCGGTGGCCGGCCTCGTCGCCCAGTCCGGCAACGAGCGCTTCGCCTGGGACTCCTACCGCCGCCTGGTCCAGATGTTCGGCAAGACCGTGCTGGGCGTCGACGGCGAGCTCTTCGAGGAGGCCCTGGACGAGGCCAAGCACGCCAAGGGCACCGTCAACGACCTCGACCTGGACGCCGCCGACCTCAAGGCGCTCGTCGAGGTATTCAAGGGCATCGTCGAGCGCGAGACCGGCCGGGCCTTCCCGCAGGACCCGCGCGAGCAGATGGACCTCGCGATCCACGCCGTCTTCCACTCCTGGAACGGCGACCGCGCCCGGCTGTACCGCCGCCAGGAGCGCATCCCGAACGACCTGGGCACCGCGGTCAACGTCTGCACCATGGTCTTCGGCAACCTCGGCGAGGACTCCGGCACCGGCGTCGCCTTCACCCGCGACCCCTCCACCGGCACCCAGGGCGTCTACGGCGACTACCTGTCCAACGCCCAGGGCGAGGACGTCGTCGCCGGCATCCGCAACACCCTGCCGCTGGCCGAGCTGGAGAAGCTCGACAAGAAGTCGTACGACGAGCTGATGGCGATCATGCAGAAGCTCGAGAACCACTACCGCGACCTCTGCGACATCGAGTTCACCATCGAGCGCGGCAAGCTCTGGATGCTCCAGACCCGCGTCGGCAAGCGCACCGCCGCGGCCGCCTTCCGGATCGCCGTCCAGCTGGTCGACCAGGGCCTGATCGACCTGGACGAGGCCCTGATGCGGGTCACCGGCGGCCAGCTCTCGCAGCTGATGTTCCCCCGCTTCGCCCCCAACGCCGAGTCGCAGCAGATCGCCTGGGGCCTGGCCGCCTCGCCGGGCGCCGCGATCGGCAAGGTCGTCTTCGACTCGTACACCGCCGTCAAGTGGTCCCGCTCCGGCGAGAAGGTCATCCTGGTCCGCCGCGAGACCAACCCGGACGACCTGGACGGCATGATCGCCGCCGAGGGCATCCTGACCTCGCGCGGCGGCAAGACCTCACACGCGGCCGTGGTCGCCCGCGGCATGGGCAAGACCTGTGTCTGCGGCGCCGAGGAGCTGGAGGTCGACACCAAGGCCCGCCGCTTCACCACCGCCGACGGCCAGGTGGTCCACGAGGGCGACGTCGTCTCGATCGACGGCGCCACCGGCAAGGTCTACCTCGGCGAGGTGCCCGTCCTGCCGTCCCCCGTGGTCGAGTACTTCGAGGGCACCCTGCACGCCGGCGCCGACGTCCAGGGCGGACTGGTCCAGGCCGTGCACCGGCTGATGTCGCACGCCGACGGCCGCCGCCGGCTGGCCGTGCGCGCCAACGCCGACAACGCCGAGGACGGCTCGCGCGCCCGCCGCTACGGCGCCCAGGGCATCGGCCTGTGCCGCACCGAGCACATGTTCCTCGGCGAGGAGCGCCGCAAGGAGGTCGAGCACCTGATCCTGGCGGACAACGACAAGGACCGCGAGCTCGCCCTCTCCACCCTGCTGCCGCTGCAGAAGGGCGACTTCCTGGAGCTCTTCCAGGCGATGGACGGCCTGCCGGTCACCGTCCGTCTGCTCGACCCGCCGCTGCACGAGTTCCTGCCGGACATCACCGAGCTGTCGGTGCGCGTCGCCCTGGCCGAGGCCCGCAAGGACCCGAACGAGAACGACCTGCGCCTGCTCCAGGCGGTGCACAAGCTGCACGAGCAGAACCCGATGCTCGGCCTGCGCGGCGTCCGCCTCGGCCTGGTCATCCCCGGCCTGTTCGGCATGCAGGTCCGGGCCATCGCCGAGGCCGCCGCCGAGCGCAAGCTGGCCGGCGGGGACCCGCGTCCCGAGGTGATGATCCCGCTGGTCGGCACCGTCCAGGAGCTGGAGCTGGTCCGCGACGAGTGCGAGCGGGTGCTCGCCGAGGTCGCCCGGACCACCGGCGTCCAGCTGGACATCAAGCTCGGCACCATGATCGAGCTGCCGCGCGCCGCGGTGACCGCCGGGCAGATCGCCGAGGCCGCCGAGTTCTTCTCCTTCGGCACCAACGACCTGACCCAGACGGTCTGGGGCTTCTCCCGGGACGACGTGGAGGCCTCGTTCTTCACCGCCTACCTGGAGAAGGGCATCTTCGGGGTCTCCCCGTTCGAGACCATCGACCGCGACGGCGTCGGCTCGCTGGTCAGGCACGCCGTCGAGGCCGGCCGGGCCACCCGTCCCGACCTCAAGCTCGGCGTCTGCGGCGAGCACGGCGGCGACCCGGACTCGGTCCACTTCTTCCACGAGGTGGGGCTGGACTACGTCTCCTGCTCCCCCTTCCGGATCCCGGTGGCGCGCCTGGAGGCCGGCCGCGCCGCCATCGAGTCGGCGGGCAGCGACTCGCGCTGAGGAGGGTAGGCATCCCCTCCGCACGCGCGGGTACGACTGACCGCTCCCCCTCCCGTCGGGAGGGCGTACACCGGAGCTCGGCGCAGGAGAACCGGCGTACGTGACACGGCCGGGCGGGAACGGACAACGGCGTCCGTTCCCGCCCGGCCGTACGTCTGCCCCGCCCGGCCGTGCTTCCGCGCACGGGCCGGGGCGCGGACCGGCCCCGGGCACGGCACGGCCGACGCACCGTCCGGTGTGGCGGCGGCCACGTGTGTAGCTGTGCCGGCGCGGCCCGGCCGCCTGCCAAGCTGGAACGCATGACCAACCGCAGAAACCCGCTCGTCGTCGTGGCCGTGCTGATCCTGGCGGTCCTGGCCGGGGTCGGGTACCTCCTCACCGACAAGGGGAGCGGCCACCCCAGGGCCGCCGCGAGCTCCACCGCGGCCGCCACCGCCGGTCCTTCGACGTCCGGGTCCTCGGCGCCCAAGCCCTCGGCCCCCAAGCCGACCCCGCCCCCCGGAGGCGCCTCGGCCCCCGCCCCGGCCGGCACCTGGGTGCCCACCGACGCGGCCCTGGCCGACGTCTGCCGCAGCAAGCTCCCCAGCCAGGCCGTGGACACCCTCACCCTGATCGCCAAGGGCGGGCCCTACCCGTACAACCGGGACGGCATCGTCTTCGAGAACCGGGAGAGCCGCCTCCCCAAGAAGGCCGGCGGCTACTACCACGAGTACACCGTGGTCACCCCGGGCTCCGACGACCGCGGCACCCGCCGCGTGGTGACCGGCGACGCCGGCGAGCAGTACTGGTCCGCCGACCACTACGCCACCTTCCTGGAGATCGACTCCCGCTGCTGAGCGCGGCCGCACAGGGCCCCACCGCGCGCCGAGGTCCGCCGCTCACCGCGCCCGCCGCCAGGTGATCCGGGGGTGCGGCGGGTGCGGGCCGGTGGTGACCAGGGCGGTCAGTTCGTGGAGCACCGGGGACGGGTCGCGGCGGAGCTGGGCCGGGGTGGTGCGGACCACCGGGAGACCGGCCGCGGTGAGGCGGTTGGCGCGGGCCGGGCCCCGTTCGTGCTCGGCCGGACGCAGGTGCCAGGCACGGGAGTCGATCTCCAAGGCCACGCAGGCGTGCGGCCAGTAGGCGTCCGGGACGGCGAGGAAGCGGCCGTCCAGGAACAGCACCGGGTTCCACAGCGGCTCCGGGAGACCCGCGTGCGCCAGCACCTCGCGGGCCTCGCCCTCCACCACCGACCGCACCCCGACCGTCAGGTCCTCCACCACCTGGGCCACCTGGGGCAGCCCGAGCGCGCCCGGTCGGGACAGCAACTGGTCGAGCAGTTCGCCGAGTTCGCAGTGTCGGCGCTGGACCGCCTCCGCGCACAGCGCCCGGAACCGGCGCTGCCCGGTCTCCTTCGGCGCGAGGTCCGCCAGCGCCCGGGCGACCGTGGTGCTCCACAGTCCGTCGCTCCGCTCGAAGCCGCCCGGCATGGCTCCGGAGGCACGGTGGATCCGGACGAACTCCCTGTCTCCGACCCGTCGTTGAGCCGGGATCAGGATGTCGACGGAGTTCAGGTCGGCCGGGTGCCCGGCGCTCGGCAGTCCGGCCTCGGCCAGCACCGTGAAGCCGGTCAGCAGCACCTCGCCGGTCCGCGGTTCGCGCCCCTTCGGCGTCGCGTACGCCAGTGCCGCCCGCATCTTCTGATGGAACGTCAGTCGCCCGCTCTGGAGGCAGATCACCCGGGGCAGCACCTGTTGCCAGGGCCCGCCCGGCCGCAGCCGGTGGGCGATGGTGCCGGAGGGCACCCCGAGCCGGCGCAGCTGTGCCCGGGTGGCGATGTGCTGCTGGTCGGCGCCCAGCAGGGCGACCGGGTCGAGGGGGTGTGCGCGGGTCATGCCCCGGTGCCTGCCCGCCCGGATCGGAGGTATGCGAAACATCCCCCGTCGGTGGGGGCTGCGGTCACGGGTGTTGACGGACCGGCAGCTCAACCGCTGAGCTGGAGTCCATATGACCATTCCATCGACGCACGCCGGCCCCGCGCTGGACGCGCTCCTCGGCCTCGCCGTCGGCGACGCCCTCGGTGCCCAGTTCTTCGTCCCGGAGACCGCCCGGGCCCACCTCGCCGACCGCACCGAACCCCCCGGCCCCTGGCCCTGGACCGACGACACCGAGATGGCCTGCTCGGTCCACGCCGCCCACACCGAGCGCGGCGCGATCGACACCTTCGACCTCACCCACGCCTTCGCCCTGCGCCACGACTTCGACCGCGGCTACGGCCCGGCCGCCAACCGCCTGCTGCGGCTGATCCGCGAGGGCGGCGACGCCGAACGGCTGGCCGCCGCACTCTTCGACGGCCAGGGCTCCTACGGCAACGGCGCCGCGATGCGGGTCGCCCCGCTCGGAGCCGCGTACGCCGAGGACCCGAGGGCCGTGGTGGGCCCCGCCGCCCGCACCGCCCTGATCACCCACACCCACCCGCAGGCCGTGGACGGCGCGATCGCGGTCGCGGTGGCGGCCGCGTACGCCGCGCGGACCCGCACCCGGCCGATGACGCCGGCCCGCTTCCTGGAGGCGGTGGCCGCCCTCACCCCGAACGGCGCCGTCAAGGACGGACTCCGGGAGGCCCGCGGACTGCTCGCCGGGGCGGACTTCCGGCTCGCCGCACGGGTGCTCGGCAACGGCAGCCGCACGTCCGCGGCCGACACCGTCCCGTACGCGCTGTGGTGCGCGGCCCGGAACCCGGCCGACTACCGCGCCGCCGTCCGGGACGCGATCGCGGCCGGGGGCGACATGGACACCGTCGCCGCGATCACCGGCGGGGTGGTGGCCGCGCACACCGGCACAGCGGGCATCCCGCGCGGCTGGCTGGACGCCTGCGAACCACTGCCGGACTGGGCGTTCCCCGAGCCGGGCAGCGTCCGGGCGGCCGGTGAACCGCACCTGACGCCGATCAGCCTTCCCCGCCCGCACCCGGTGCCCGACCTGCTCTGGTCGGACGCCGACTGGGAGCGGATCAGGCGCGGCCTGCGGGCCCGGGACGCGGACGAGCGCTGGGTCGCGTTCACCTCCGAGGGCGTCCTGCACCTGCACCGCGGCGTGGGCGGCGCGGAGATCTACCGGGTCCGGGTGGCCCGGGTGCGGGGCGGCTGGCGGCCGACCGAGGTGCTGGTGGAGGCCGACCCCGGCCGCCACCGCGGCTGGGACAACCACACCGTCCTGCCGGTCGTCCTGGACCTGGTGCGGTCCGGCTACGGGCTGCCCGGCCTCAGGCCGTGATCATCAGCTGCCCGGTGCCGCTGCCGCCCTGTCTAAGGCACTCCTGGTTGATCGCCGGATCCGGGGCGCTCGGCGAGGTGGCGGCGGCGATCCGCAGCTCGATGATGTCCCGCACGGCCGGCCACTCGTCGTCGAGGATCGAGTAGAACGCGGTGGAGCGCACCACGCCGTCCAGCCCGCGCGAGTGCGCCCGGCGGACGCCCTCGGAGGTCGCGCCGAGCCGCTCGATGGCGGTGCGCGAGCGCAGGTTGCGGGCGTCCGCGCGCAGCGAGATCCGCTGCACGCCCCAGGTCTCGAAGGCGTGGCGCAGCATCAGCAGCTTGGCCTCGGTGTTGATGCCGGTGCCCTGGGCGCGCGGCGAGAGCCAGGTGTTGCCGATCTCGGCCGCGTCCGGGACGGCCGTGTCCGGGTCGCCGAACGGGACACCGGGCGTGGGCGGCCACACCAGCGGCCCGCGCCAGTAGTCGAGTTCCAGGAACCGGGTGGAACCGACGACCCGGCCGTCGGCGACGCTCACCGTCGCGAACGGCAGCGACCGGCCCGCGGCCTGGTCGGCGAGCGCCCGCGCGACGTAGTCGCGGGCGGCTTCCAGACCGTGCGGGACGGGGGTGAAGGCGTAGGTCGTACGGTCCTCGGCGCCGGCCTCGGCGATGGCCTCGGCATGGTGCGCGGCAAGGGGCTCCAGCCGCACGGTGCGGCCGGTGAGGATGACAGGTACGGGCACGGAACCTTGGTCCTTCATCGGTCGGAGGGTTGCCTCCCGTGCCGGGGTGCGGCGCGGGGTGCTCTGGGCTGGGTACGCCTGGGCCCGGGCCCGCCGGCCGGGTGCCCGCGCACGCCGGAGGTCCGGTCGAACGGGGTGGGGGCGGCGGCCCGGAACGGGCGGCGCGGGTGCCGGAACGGGCACGGGTCCTCGGACCGGTCCGGCGGGAAGAGCGAGGGGACAGTGTGCGTCCGCGAAATGGCCGAGAAGGGTACGAGAGCGCGAAGGGAAGCAGGCGGCCAGGTGAAGGCAAGATGCGTCGTGGGTGGCTGGCCGAGCACCGGACCGGGACGTGGCCGACGGCGTTACGGACGACGTGACGACGACGCGACGATGCGAGGCAGCGAGAGGACGATACCCGCCAGAAGGCGGTGCGTCACTTCGCGGCACGCGAATGGCCGCGCGGGCCGTTTCCGGACCCCGCGGACGGGCCCGTTCCGGGGGCGTGACCAGGGGCTCTTCCTTCGGGTGCGATCATGGTCCGGAACGGTCGCCGGAGGCGGTCGGACGAGCCCTCCGAAGGGCCGTCGGACGGGCTCGGCAGCGGTCCTGCGGCCGGATCCGTCCACTGGACCGGGCCAGGGCCGGGCCGGGTCCAGGACCGGGCGGAAACAGGACGGACCGGGGGCGGAACCGGTCCGGTGGCCGGGGACGGGAATTCCGGCGGCGCCCGGCACGCTGAAAAGACGAGAAGCCGGTCGACCGGGACGAGCAGAGAACGGGGTTGGGTGCGCGGTGCGGGACTTCCAGGCGCTGTACGAGCTGGACCAGCAGGGCGTGGCCGCCGTCGCCGCGGCCAACGAGCGGTTGCGCGACACCGGTGCCGGCCTCGTGCTGCTCCAGCACTACGAGGGCTTCATGGACGCCGGGGAGGCCGGCGGCCAGGTGGTGGCCCACCTGCTGGAGACGGGCTCGCCGCTGGTGGTGGCCCGCTTCGACCACGACCGTCTGGTGGACTACCGGGCCCGCCGCCCCGCGATGGTCTTCGACCAGGACAGCTGGACGTCCTACGACCCGCCGGAGATCCTGCTCCAGCTCGTCCACGACGCCGCCGGCGCACCGTTCCTGCTGCTCACCGGCCCCGAACCGGACGTCGAGTGGGAGCGCTTCGCGCGCGCCGTCCGCGAGCTGGTGGAGCGGTTCGAGGTCCGGCTCTCGATCGACTTCCACGGCATCCCGATGGGCGTGCCGCACACCCGCCCGGTCGGCATGACGCCGCACGGCAACCGGCTGGACCTCGCCCCGGGCTACCCGCAGTGGTTCGAGCAGGCGCAGGTCCCGGGCAGCGCCCAGGCGCTGGTGGAGTACCGGCTGGCCGAGGCCGGGCACGACGTCCTCGGCTTCGCCGTGCACGTCCCGCACTACGTGGCCCGCTCCGCCTACCCGGCGGCGGCCGTGCAGATCCTGGAGGCGGCGCAGTCCGCCACCGGCCTGGTGCTGCCCGGCACCCAGCTGCGCGAGCGGGTCGCCGAGGTCTACGCCGACATCGAGGAGCAGCTGTCCCAGGGCGACGGCGAGCTGCGCTCGGCGATCCGCGGCATGGAGGGCCAGTACGACGCGGTGGCGGGCGCGGAGGGCCGGGAGAGCCTGCTGGCCGAGCCGGTGGACCTGCCCTCGGCGGACGAACTGGGGCGGCGCTTCGAGCAGTTCCTGGCCGAGCACGAGCGCGGCGCGGAGTAGCGCGGCAGCCGTACCGGCGGCCGCGCGCCGCCGCCACGACCGCGCGGGGGGCCGGAGTCGGACGGGCCCGGGGGGCCGGAGTCGGACGGGCCCGGGGGGCCGGAGTCGGACGGGCCCGGGGGTCGGATTCCGGCCGGTTCGGGCCCGCCGGGAGACGAATCGCCCGGGGCGGGAGTCATCGGCCTGGATCGTTCGTTGGCCCCTGGTGTGCCCGGGGGACGGGCCGCCGTGAGGAGCCGACCGTGACCCGCATCCCCGGGGGGAGAGCATGCCGAGGACCGCACGCCCGACCATCGCCCTGACCGTCGGACTGGCCGCAGCGCTGCTGGCCGGCTGCACCGACGACGCCGGCTCGGACAGCCGGAACAACGGCGCCGCGGGCGCGACGCCCGCCCGCGCGCAGGCCGGCGCGGCCTCGTCGCCGACCACCGCCCCGCCGCCCACCGGCCCGTACGTCGCGCTCGGCGACTCGTACACCGCCGGGATGAAGATCCCGCCGCAGGTCGGCGAGCCGGGCGGCTGCTCCCGCTCCGGGGCCAACTACCCGTCCCTGGTGGCGAAGGCGCTCTCGCTCGGCGCCGGGCAGTTCAAGGACGTCAGCTGCAGCGGCGCCCGCACCGGGGACCTGACCGGCCCGCAGAAGGTCGCCGACGGCACCAACCCGGCCCAGCTGGACGCGCTGACCGCGGACACCCGGCTGGTCACCCTGGGGATCGGCGGCAACGACGCGGGCTTCATGGAGGTCGTGACGGAGTGCGCCAAGGACAACCTGGTGGACATCCTCAAGGGTGTGATCACCGACAGCGCGGAGCGGATCAGCGACTCGCCCTGCCGGGACCACTACGCGGCCGGCAACGGCACCGACGAGGTCCAGCGCAAGGTGGACGCGGCCGGCGACCGGCTCGGCCAGGTGCTCCAGGACGTCAGGAAGCGCTCACCGAAGGCCAGGGTCTACGTGATCGGGTACCCGGGGCTGCTCCCGGCAGACCCGGCGAGCTGCGTGCCGGTGCTCGGCAACGCCGTGTCCGCCGCCGACCTCCGCTTCCTGGTGGAGAAGCAGCAGCAGCTCAACGGCATGCTCAGGAAGCGTGCCGAGGCGGCCGGCGCGGTCTTCGTGGACCTCGCCGGGCCCTCGTCCGGGCACGACATGTGCGCGGGGGAGGACCAGCGCTGGGTGGAGCCGCCGCTCCCGGCCCGGGGGCTGGCGCCGATCCACCCCAACGCCAAGGGCCAGGAGGCGGTGTCCGGGGTCGTCCTGAAGGCGATCAGGGGCTGAGGACGCCGACGGCCGCCGCGGCCCCGGCACGACCGGGGCCGCGGCGAGGGCCCGCAGCGCCCGTCAGGGGTTCGTGGGCGAGGATTCACGCTCCCGTCCGCGCTCCTTCGTGCGCGGCACACCCGGCGTGTCGGGGGCCGGGCGTACCGTGAGAGCCATATGGACGACACCACGCACCGCCTCGCCGCCCCGATCCCGTACGACCGCTCCGCCGAGGCCCGCTGGGTCCCCGAACCCGACAAGCGCCCGGGCCGCACGGCCTTCCAGCGCGACCGCGCCCGGGTACTGCACTCGGCCGCGCTGCGCCGGCTGGCCGGCACCACCCAGGTGGTCGCCCCGATGCAGAGCGACTTCCCGCGCACCAGGCTCACCCACTCCCTCGAATGCGCCCAGGTAGGGCGGGAGTTGGGTGCCGCCCTGGGCTGCGACCCGGACCTCGTGGAGACGGCCTGCCTGGCCCACGACATCGGCCACCCGCCGTTCGGCCACACCGGCGAGGAGGCCCTCGACCAGGCCGCCGAGGCCTGCGGCGGCTTCGAGGGCAACGCCCAGTCGCTGCGCATCCTGACCAGGCTCGAACCCAAGCGCTTCGCGCCCCGGGAGGAGCAGCCCACCGCCCGGCTCGCCCCCTGGCCGGGCCGCAGCGTCGGCCTCAACCTGAGCCGGGCCGCCCTCGACGCCGCCACCAAGTACCCGTGGACCAAGGGCGCCCACCCCACCGACCCGGCCTCGCCCAAGTACGGCGTCTACGCCGACGACCTGCCGGTCTTCCGCTGGCTGCGGGCCGGCGCCCCGGCCGGCCGCAAGTGCTTCGAGGCCACCGTGATGGACTGGTCCGACGACGTGGCCTACTCCACCCACGACGTCGAGGACGGCCTCCAGGCCGGCCACATCGACCCGGCCGCCCTGCGCGCCCCGAGCGAGCGCGCCGAGCTCTTCAAGGTCGCCGAGCGCTACGCCGGGGACGCCGAGCCGGAGGAGCTGACCGCCGCCCTGGACCGGCTGCTCGCCCAGGAGTGGTGGCCCAGCTCCTACGACGGCACCGCCCGTGCCCGGGCCGGGCTCAAGGACCTCACCAGCCAGCTGATCGGCCGCTTCTGCCTGGCCGCCGAGCAGGCCACCCGCGCCCGCTACGGCCCCGGCCGGCTCACCCGCCACGGCGCCGAGCTGGTGGTGCCGAGGGACGTCCGGCTGGAGTGCGCGGTGCTCAAGGCGGTGGCCGTCCGCTACGTGATGCAGCGCGACGAGCAGGCCCAGCTGCGGGCCCGCCAGCGGATCGTGATCGCCGAGCTGGCGTACGTCCTCACCCAGCGCGCCCCCGAGGGGCTGGACCCGGTGTTCGCCGCCATGTACCGCGAGGCCGAGGACGACCGCGCCGCCCTGCGCACGGTCATCGACCAGATCGCCACCCTGACCGACGCCTCGGCCCTGGCCCTGCACGCCAGGCTCGTCGGCGCCGCCTGGGCGTAGCCGCCCGGCCCCGCCGGCGCGGCCGGGAGGCTCCGCTCGCCCTCTCTCCCCACTCCCCGCCGGGAGGCGCCCCCGGCCCCACCGGGCGTGCCCCCGGCGCAGCCGGAAAGCCCGGCCGTCCCAGTAGACTTCCGGGGTGGCCGGGCGGATCAGGGACGAAGACGTACAGGCGGTGCGCAGCGCACTGCCGATCGACGCGGTGGTCGGCGACTACGTACAGCTGACCAACGGTGGCGGCGGCGAGTACAAGGGCGTCTGCCCCTTCCACGACGAGAAGTCCGCCTCCTTCTACGTGAACCCCGCCAAGGGCGTCTTCCACTGCTTCGGCTGCCAGGAGAACGGCGACACCATCGCCTTCCTGATGAAGATCGAACACTTCACCTTCGCCGAGGCCGTCGAGCGGATGGCCGCCCAGGCCGGCATCACCCTGCGCTACGAGGAGGGCGGCTACAGCCCGCGCCACCAGCAGGGCGAGCGGACCCGGCTGGTCGAGGCGCACAAGGTGGCCGCCGCCTACTACCGGGAGCAGCTGGCCTCGCCGGAGGCGGAGATCGGCCGCCGCTTCCTGGCCGAGCGGGGCTTCGACGAGGAGGCCGCGACGGCCTTCGGCGTCGGCTACGCACCCGCGGGGTGGGAGCACCTGGTCCGCTACCTGCGCGGCAAGGGCTTCACCGACAAGGAGATCCTGCTGGGCGGCCTCGCCTCGCAGGGCCAGCGCGGCGGCCTGATCGACCGCTTCCGGGGCCGGCTGGTCTGGCCGATCCGGGACATCGCGGGCGAGGTGGTCGGCTTCGGCGCCCGCCGCCTGCGCGAGGACGACAACGGTCCCAAGTACCTCAACACCCCCGAGACGCCGATCTACAAGAAGTCCCACGTGCTGTACGGCCTCGACCTGGCGAAGAAGGAGATCGCCAAGTCGGGCCGCGCGGTGGTGGTCGAGGGCTACACCGACGTGATGGCGTGCCACCTGGCCGGGGTCACCTCGGCGGTGGCCACCTGCGGCACCGCCTTCGCCGAGGACCACATCAAGATCATCCGCCGGCTGCTGATGGACACCTCGCACAGTGCCAGTGGTTTGGGGCGGGGCGAGACCGTCTTCACCTTCGACGGCGACGCGGCCGGCCAGAAGGCCGCCCTGCGCGCCTTCGAGGACGACCAGAAGTTCGCCGCCAAGACCTCCATCGCGGTCAGCCCGGGCGGCATGGACCCGTGCGAGCTGCGCCTGGCCCAGGGCGACGAGGCGGTCAAGCACCTGATCGACAACCCGGTCCCGCTGTTCGAGTTCGCGCTGACCTCGGTGGTGGCCCGGCACCGGGTGGACACCCCGGAGGGGCGTTCGGCGGCGCTGGAGGAGGCGGCCCCGATCGTCGCCAAGATCAAGGACCGCTCGATCCAGCACGAGTACGCCGTCCGGCTGGCCGGCATGCTCGGCATCCTGGACGAGCAGTTCGTCGTCCGCCGGATCTCCCAGCTGGCCCGCTGGGACCGCGAGCGCCAGCAGAACCCGCGCGGCGCGGCCGCCCAGCGCCGCCCCGAGCCGGCCCAGCCGCAGCGCCCCGCGCAGCCCGTCTTCCGGCTCAATCCGCGCGACCCGGCCCAGTTCGTCGAGCGGGAGCTGCTCAAGCTGGCGCTCCAGCACCCGGACCTGGTCAGCCCGGCCTTCGACCACTACGGCGACGACGAGTTCCCGACCCCGCCGTACACCGCCGTCCGGCAGGCCATCGCCAAGGCCGGCGGCGCCGCGTACGGGGCGACCCTGCCCGACTTCACCAGCGCGGTGCGCGAGGCGTCCCCGGACGACCGGGTGCGCTCGCTGGTCACCGAGCTGACCGTCGAGCCGGTGCGCTCGCGCCGCAAGGCGGACGCGATCTACGCGGGGGAGTTCCTCGTCAAGCTGCGCCTGCTGGCGGTGGACCGGCGGATCACCGAGGTCCGCGGCTACCTCCAGCGGCTCGGCCCCCGGGCCGAGGCCGAGCAGCTGCACGCGGTGCAGACCGAGCTGTGGCAGCTCCAGCAGTACGGGCAGCAGCTGCGCAGCCGGGGTGCGGCGGCGCTGTAGCGCCTCCCGCGGACCACCACGGGAACCGCACGCAGAAAGTCGGCGCACGAGTCTCGGCCACGGAGTGTGGCGTACCGCACACTGGAGGGCGTCCCACCTCCGTACAGCGCGGGTCCGCCAGAGTCGCGCCCGCCCCGAGGGGATGCCCGTGGAGCAAGGCGTCGTCGCAGCGACCACCACCAGTACGAGAGCGAACCCGGCCGGGCGGCAGGGGGCCGGGGAACAGGAGACCCACCACGGCCGGGCCGGGGCGCCACCCCCGGACGGTGCCCGGGTCCCCGCCCAGGGCCTGCCGGAAGGCCACCCGGACGGCCCGGACGGCCCGGACGGCCCGGACGGCCCGGACGGCCCGGACCCCGGGCCAGGATCCGAACTCGGGGCCGAGCCGGGCTTCGACGCGCGGGCTGGGGCCGAGGACCAGGACGAGCGCCGCGGGCCCGTCGACGACACCGGGCCGGCCGCCGACCTGCTGCGCCAGTACCTGCGCGAGATCGGCCGGATCCGGCTGCTCACCGCCGAGGAGGAGGTCGAGCTGGCCCGCCGGGTGGAGGCCGGCGTCTTCGCCGAGGAGCGGCTGGACGGCGACCCGCCGCCGCCCGACCCGCTGGCCGGCGAGCTGGACGCCCTGGTGGTGCGGGGCCGGATCGCCAAGCGCCGGCTGATCGAGGCGAACCTGCGGCTGGTGGTCTCCGTCGCCAAGCGCTACGTCGGCCGCGGACTGACCCTGTTGGACCTCGTCCAGGAGGGCAACCTGGGCCTGATCCGGGCGGTGGAGAAGTTCGACTACACCCGCGGTTTCAAGTTCTCCACGTACGCGACCTGGTGGATCCGGCAGGCGATGAGCCGGGCGCTGGCCGACCAGGCCCGGACGATCCGGGTGCCGGTGCACGTGGTCGAGCTGATCAACCGGGTGGTCCGGGCGAAGCGCGCCCTGCTCCAGGAGCGCGGCCGGGAACCGACGGCGGCCGAGATCGCCGCCACCCTGGAGCTGACCGAGGAGCGGGTGCGCGAGCTGCTCCGGCTGGCCCAGGAGCCGATCTCGCTGCACACCCCGGTCGGCGAGGAGGACGACGTCGCGTTCGGGGACCTGATCGAGGACGCCGACGCCGCCTCGCCCGCCGAGTCCGCGACCTTCCTGCTGCTGCGCCAGCACCTGGAGGCCGTCCTGGCCACCCTGGGGGAGCGGGAGCGCCAGGTCGTCCAGCTCCGCTACGGGCTGGACGACGGCCGCCCGCGCACGCTGGAGGAGATCGGCGCGGTGTTCGGCGTGACGCGGGAGCGGATCCGCCAGATCGAGTCGAAGACCCTGGTCAAGCTCCGCGACCACGCCTACGCCGAGCAGCTGCGCGGCTACCTCGACTAGGAGGCGGGCTGGGAGGGGCCCGCCGACTGGGACGGGCCCGCCGGCTCGGTGGGAGTCACCGGTTCGGTGGGCGCCGCCGGTTCGGTGGGCGCCGGGGCGGCCGGCGTGGCCGGGGCCGGGGTCGTCGGGGCTCCAGCACCGGCGCCCGGCGGGGGAGAGGCCGCTCCGATCGGGATCGGGGTGGAGGCCACCACCGCGGCCAGGTCGGAGACCACCGCGGTGCAGTCGTGCCCGGCCGGCTGGTACCCGCAGACCTGGAAGGTGACGGCCGGGTCCGCCGCGTTCAGCATCGGCGAGTAGTTGTCGTAGCCCCAGTGGATGAGTGCCGTCTCGCTGTCGCCGTTTCCGTCGGTGATCGTCGCGTAGTCCTTCGGCTGGCCCTCGGTGATGGCCGCCCAGGCGGCCCGGCAGGTCTGGCTGTACCGGAGGTAGACGACCACCTTGCCGATCACCTGGGTCTGCAGGGTCCGGGCGTCCTTGCCGCAGCCGGTGGTCTTCGGGTCCTTGTGGGCGCAGCCGACGCCCTGGCAGGCCGGATCGCTCTTGGCGGTGGCAGCGGTGGCGGCGGGCGACACTGCCGGTTCGGCGGCCGCCGAGGCCTGCCCGTCGTGCCGGTCGAACCGCAGGCCCACCAGGACCAGCAGCAGCGCCAGCCCGGCCGCGCCGGCGAGCAGCGCCGCCGGGCGCCGCCACCAGGCGAGGGTGGCGGCGCCCGGCTCCTGCCCGGACACCGCTGCCTCGTCGGCGGGTTCCTCCGCGGGGGCTTCCCCGGCGCCCGGGGGCTCCTCGGCGACGGCCGGCCGCTCCAGGCCGCCGCCCTCGCTCTCGCCTTCGGCCCTGCCCGCGGCCGCGTCCGTGCCCGCGTCCGTGCCCGTGGCCACCGCCGGGGCCGCCGTCGACGGCTCCGCCATCGCCCTGCGCCACAGCGCTTGCAGCGCGGCCCCGTCGCAGTCGACCGTCCCGACCAGCGCCTCCAGCGCCTGCTCGGTGACGATCCGTTTGCCGTTGAGCCAGCGCTCCCAGGAGGCCCGGCTGTAGTGCGTCCGGGTGGCCAGCTCGGACAGCGAAAGCCCGGCGGCGTCCTTGATCGTCCGGAGCTCCTCCGCCAGGCGTCGGGCGGGCTCGGTCAGCTCCTCGGGCAGCTGCTTCCAGGCGGAACCCACTGCGGCGCTCCAAACTCGAGAAACGGGGGCGGGGAACGGGTGAGCGACGGGGTCCGGGCCCGGGCCGTCCGGCGTCTGCGCTTCTCAAACCTGACCGGCCTGCCGTCCCAAACCCCAGGTCATGGCGCTGAGACGGACGGAAGTGTCTCACAACCCCCGGAGGTGCTCGAACATTCACGTGATCGTCGTGCAGAGTTCTCTGGCCGATGCGGTTCGCCCGTCAGCGAACGGTTCGGACACCGATCGACGACACGTCGTCGGTCCGCATCCGGTCCCGGTCCCCCACCGGGCCGGGGCAGCCTCGCGGGGGGAGGCTGCCCCGGCCCGACCGGGACGCTCCGGCGGGGAGGGCGCTTCACCGCCCCTCCCCGCCGTGACCTCTCCCCAGGAGTGCGGACCGGGAGTGCGGACCGGGTGTGCGGACGGCGTGGGCGAGCGGTCAGTGGTGGAAGCCCGGCCGGGGCGGTACCCCGAGTTCCTGGAGCGGGACGGGCTGGCGCCGCAGCTCCGGCAGCAGCCGGCCGAGGTCGGCCAGCAGCAGGTCGGCGAGGTCCCGGGAGAAGCCGTTGCGGCAGACCACCCGGAGCACCGACAGGTCCTCCCGGTTCGCCGGGAAGGTGTACGCGGGCACCTGCCAGCCGCGCTCGCGCAGCCGCCGGGAGACGTCGAACACGTCGAACGGGAGGCCCTCCTCGGTGGTGAAGGCGAACACCGGCAGCTGGTCGCCCCGGGTCAGCAGCCGGAAGCCGCCCAGTTTCTCGATCTGCCCGGCCAGGTAGGTGGCGACCTCGCGGCAGGCGCCCTGGACGGCCTGGAAGCCCTCCCGGCCGAGCCGCAGGAAGACGTAGTACTGGGCGACCACCTCGGCGCCGGGGCGGGAGAAGTTGAGGGCGAAGGTCGGCATCTCGCCGCCCAGGTAGTTGACCCGGAAGACCAGTTCCTCCGGCAGCGCCGCCTTGTCGCGCCAGAGCGCCCAGCCCACGCCCGGGTAGACCAGGCCGTACTTGTGGCCGGAGGTGTTGATCGAGGCCACCCGGGGCAGCCGGAAGTCCCAGATCAGCTCCGGGTCGAGGAAGGGCGCCACCATGCCGCCGGAGGCGCCGTCCACGTGCACCGGGATGTCGATGCCGGTGCGCTCCTGGTAGGCGTCCAGGGCCGCGCAGATCTCCGCGACCGGCTCGTACGAGCCGTCGAAGGTGGATCCGAGCACGCCGACCACACCGATGGTGTTCTCGTCGCACAGTGCGACCGCCTGCTCGGCGTCCAGGTGGAAGCGGGTGCCCTCCATCGGCGCCTGGCGTGCCTCGATCTCCCAGAAGTTGCAGAACTTCTCCCAGCAGACCTGCACGTTGGCGCCCATCACCAGGTTGGGCCGAGCCCCGGCGGCGTAGCGGTCGGCGTTGCGGCGCATCCACCGGCGCTTGAGCGCCATGCCGGCCAGCATGCAGGCCTCGCTGGAGCCGGTGGTGGAGCAGCCGACCACGGCGTCCGGGTCGGGGGCGTGCCAGAGGTCGGCGAGGATCGCCACGCAGCGCCGCTCCAGCTCGGCGGTCTGCGGGTACTCGTCCTTGTCGATCATGTTCTTGTCGAGGCACTCGGCCATCAGACGGGCGGCCTGGGCCTCCATCGAGGTGGTGACGAAGGTCGCCAGGTTGAGCTTGGCGTTGCCGTCCAGCATCAGCTCGTCGTGGACCAGCTGGTACGCGGTGTCGGCCGTGACCGGTCCCTCGCCGAGTCGGTGCAGCGGCGGGGCCAGCTCCATCGAGCCCAGCGGGTCGGCGATCGTCGGGTACGGGCCCATGCTCAGCCGGCGGTCGCCGCCGGCTCCCCTGTGCAGCGCCATGGCGTCCTGCCGTCCTTCGCGTTCGGTGGCCGTGTCCCGTCCCACGCTGCCACCGGCCACCGGGTGACGCATCTTCACCGGCTGCTTCGAGCCAGGGGCGGGCCGGCCCCGTCCGGGGTCAGCCCGCGACCTCCGGGTGGATCTGGTCGCGGGCGGCCCGGTACTGCTGACGCACCGCCGAGCCGATCGCCAGGTCCTGCTCCCCGTCGGGCTCGACGGTCTCCGCGTCCGGCAGCTCCCAGGCCGGCGGCTCCGGGGTGCCCGCCAGCGCCCAGGCGGCCTGCCGGGCGGCCCCGCGGGCGGCGTGGGCGCCCGGCGGCGGCACCACGACCGGGACGCCGAACAGCATCGGGGCGATGTGCCGCACGGCGGGCAGCCGCCCCGCGGTGCCGAGCAGGAACACCCGCTTCACCGCGACGCCCCGGGCGCGCAGTACGTCGAGGGCGTCGGCGATGTTGCACAGCATGCCCTCGACGGCGGCCCGGGCCAGGTGCTGAGGGGTCATCGCCTCCGCCCGAAGGCCGGTCAGGGTGCCGGCCGCGTGCGGCAGCGCGGGGGTGCGCTCGCCGTCCAGGTACGGCAGCAGCACCAGGCCGTAGGCGCCGGGGGTGGAGTGCAGGGCGAGGTCGCTGAGGCCCTCCAGGTCCCGGCCGAGCAGGGCGGCGGTGGAGCGCAGCACCTGGGCGGCGTTGAGGGTGGCGACCATCGGCAGGTGCCGGCCGCTGGCGTCGGCGAAGGAGGAGACCAGGCCGGAGGCGTCCACCACGGCCTCCTCGTGCACCGCGAAGATCGTCCCGGCGCTGCCGAGCGAGACCACCGCGTCGCCCGGGCCGAGGCCCAGGCCCAGCGCGGCGGCCATGTTGTCCCCGGTGCCGGCCGAGATCAGCAGGCCCTCGGGGGTGTGCCCGGCGGGCTCCGCCGGGGGCAGGACGTCGGGCAGCCGGAGTTCGTGGCCGAGCGCCAGTTCCACCAGGTCCTGCCGGTACTCGCCGGTGATCGGCGACCAGTAGCCGGTGCCGGAGGCGTCGCCGCGGTCGGTGGTGCGGCGCTTGGGGTGGCCGAGCAGCTGCCAGACCAGCCAGTCGTGCGGCAGCAGCACCTCGGCGACCCGGCGGGCGTTGGCCGGCTCGAACTCGGCCAGCCAGCGCAGCTTGGCGATGGTGTACGTGGGGGCGGGCACGGCGCCGATCGCGGCGGTCCAGGCGGCCGCGCCGCCGAAGGCGTCCAGCAGCTTGGCGGCGGCGCCGCTGGAGCGCGGGTCGTTCCACAGGATCGCCGGCCGGACCTGCACCCCGCCGGCGTCCAGGCCGATCATCCCGTGCTGCTGGGCGCTGACCCCGATCGCCCGGACGCCCTCCAGCAGGCCGCCGGTCGCGGCGTCGCCGAGCGAGTGCAGCCAGACCTGGGGGTCGGCCTCGCCCGGGCGCAGGTCCTGGTCCTCGGGGACGGGATGGGGCGCCTTGCCGGAGCGCAGGAGGGCACCGGTGTCGGCGTCGCACGCCACGATCCGGGTGCGGTTGGTCGAGCTGTCTATCCCCGCGACGATGGCCATGCCGAGATCATGCCTCAGCCGGACCCTGGACGCGTCCGGGCCGGGCGGGCCGTTGCCGCTTCGCGACCCCGGGTGGGGCTTCGCTTCGCCCTGTGGTCACCGTCCCGTCACGGACGGGAGGTATGCCGCCAGGGGCGTGTGTCACGTGACACACGTCCCCGGCGCGCCGTCACGGGCGGAACGTGCCCCAGCCGTCGTCGTCCGTCCGGGCGCGGTTGAAGTACGGCACCCGGTCGGTGACGGCGTTCGGCAGCCGGTCGCCGACCCGGTCCGCGACCGCGCCGGCCGCCTTCCCGGCCACCGCTCCGGCCTGCTGCCGGGCCCGGTCGGTCGCACCCTGGACCGCGGGGTTCCGGGCGATCTGCCGGGTGACCTTGGCGATCTGTTCGTAGCGCTGGCGCCCGGCCCGCGAGCCCAGGACGTAGCCGGCCGCGAAACCCGCGGCCAACGACAGCTTCCACATGATCGGATCCACCCTCTCCTGGCGGCTTCTGCCGCATTGCCCTACCCGTCAGTCGGGACGGCGAACCGTCCGCGCCCCAGCATCCCCGCCCCCGCCGGCGGGCGCGCGCGGGGCGCGCCGGGCGGCAGCCGGGCGGCAGCCGGGAAAGCGATTGGCGGACCACCCCCCCGAGTGCGCTAATGTATGTCCCGCAGCGAGCGCCGAGGAGCCCGGGAGACCGGGGGCCGGAGCGGAAGCCGATCCCCCATAGCTCAATTGGCAGAGCAGCCGACTGTTAATCGGCAGGTTATTGGTTCGAGTCCAATTGGGGGAGCTCGGGAGAAGGTCCCTTCGGGGCCCGGTTCCCGTCCGTGGTACGGAAGTCGAGTGCCGCGATCCCGCATAGCTCAATTGGCAGAGCAGCCGGCTGTTAACCGGCAGGTTATTGGTTCGAGTCCAATTGCGGGAGCTGCACCGGGTCCGCCCGGTGACTGCTCAGAGCGAAGGCCCCTCGGTCGACCGGGGGGCTTTCGTGTTTCCGTCCTCCGGCTTCGCGGAGTGACGTGCGCGACACCGCCCCCGGCAGGTCGTTGGGTCAGGTGGTCGCCTTCCGGTAGAGGTCGGCGACCCGCTGGTCGAAGGCGACGCTGTACGAGGTGCCGGGGGTGTCCCCGCCCTCCTGGTAGCCGCCGATCACGCCGACCACCGCGCCGTTCGCGGCCACCCACGGGCTGCCGCTGGTGCCGTCGGTGTAGCCGCCGCAGTCGAAGCGCGCCTGGGTGGGGCTCTGTGAGCTGGTCCGGGCCGCGCAGGTGATCGGCTCGTCGCTCTCGTTCGGGTAGCCGGTGACCGAGACGGACAGCCCGAAGCCCTGGCCGGTGCCGAGCGGGTTGCCGCCGACCGTGTCCTCGATCTGCCGGCCGTCGAGCATGCCCACCGTGACGAAGGCCACGTCGTACTCGGGGTCGTCCTCGGCCGCCCAGTGCGGGTCCACCGTGATCGCCTTCACCGGCCAAGTCCCGTACGGGGTGAACCCGTTGCGGTAGCCGGGGGTGAAGACCAGGCCGTCCAGCAGGCCGATCCGCCGGCTCTGCACGCAGTGCGCCGCGGTGACCAGCAGGTTGCCCCGGGGGCTGTGCACCACGCTCGCGGTGCAGGCCCGCGGGCCCTGCGCGGTGCGGATGGAGAGGGTGCCCACCCGGTCCCCGGCCGGGCTCTGCTGCGCCACCTCGGCGGTGGGCGCCCCCTCCTGCCCGCCGCACGCGGTGCCGACGGCCAGCAGCAGGGCGGCCAGCGCGGCCGTTCGAGCCGTGCGCGCGGGCCGGGCCGGGCGGGGGGCCATCGGGGCTCCGTCTCGTTCCTCGGGGCGGGCACCGGGGCCGTGCGTTCCGCCGTTCGTGAGGAAGATCTACCAGGCCGTGCCCGGCGGCGCCACTGCCGCGTGCCGGGCCCGCCGCCGGTCACCCGGTGGCGCGGTCGTACAGGGCCTGGACGCGGTCGCCGAAGTAGCTGCTGTACGAGGTGTCCGGGCTGCTGCCGCCCTCCTGGTAGCCGCCGATCACGCCGACCACGGTGCCGGTCCTGGTGGCCGGGTCGAAGTCGGTGACCCAGGGGCTGCCGCTGGTGCCGCCGGTGTAGTCGGGGCAGTCGATCCGCAGCTGGGTGGGGCCCTGCGGGGCGGTGGTGTTGGAGCAGGTGATCGGGACGCCGCTGCTGCTCGGGTAGCCGGTGACCTTCACCGGGAGCCGGTAGCCCCGGTTGACGCCGAGCCGGTTGGCGCCGAGCACCTGTTGGACCTGCAGCCCGTTCTGCGCCTGGACGATCGCGAAGGCGACGTCCACGTCCGGGTCGGCGTGGTCGTTCCAGCCGTCGTCCACGGTGACGGCCAGCAGGGGCCAGATGCCGCTGGGGGTGTCGCCGTCGCGGTAGCCGGGGACGAAGACCAGGTCGCTGCGCCGGCCGAGCCGGGGGTCCCAGACGCAGTGGGCGGCCGTGACGACGAGGTTGAGCCCGGCGCTGTCGACCACGCTGGCGGTGCAGAAGTGGTCGCCGTCGGCGTTGCGCGTGAACACCGCGCCGACCAGGCCGTTGAGCACGGTGGGCTTGGCGGTGCGGGTGACGCCGGTGTGCCGGTCGGCCGCGCTCCTGAGCCGCTGCCGGTTCCAGCCGTGGCGGTCGGCGGAGGCGGCGGTGGGCGGCGCCGAGGTGACGGTCGGGGCGCTCCCGCCCGGCCCCGCCGCGGTGGTGCAGCCCGCCGCGGCCAGCACCAGTGCGAGTGCCGCGGCCGCCGCTCCCCTCCCACGTGTCGTCATCCGTCCAGGCTGCCCCGGACGGACGCCCCGCCGCCACCCGGGCTGCGCCGACCGGGAGTCGAGCACCGTCGCGTACCCAGCTGCGCCCCCGGCGCGCACCACGGGTGATCGACCGGCTATGCTGCCCGGGACGGCCTCGCTGGGGCCGTCTGCTGCTGCCGTGCCGACGACCGGCGCGTGCGGCGAACCGGGGCGGTAGCTCAGCCGGTTAGAGCAGGGGACTCATAATCCCTTGGTCGTGGGTTCGAGTCCCACCCGCCCCACCTTCTCGATGTGCGACGAGCGTCGTACGCGTCTCTCGCGGGCGGGCCGCCGGGCCGGAGCCCCGCCGCCCTTTCACCGCCTGCGACGTCGCAGAGTCTAGGCCGCGGCCATCCCCTTTCCCGGGTGGCGCGCCGGAATTCACCCGCCCGTGGGCATCGGCCCCGACTCTCCCTGACGCCTGTCCGTCGCCTCCCCGCGGCGCTCCTCCCCTTTCCCCGTTGCCGGACGCTGGCGCCGTGCGCGCAAAAAGTGATATCACTTTGACAGCTGAAGCGGGCACCCGCGCAGCGGACATCACCATTGGGGGAGTCGGTCCCATGACCACACTGCGTTCCGCCGTCGAGGACGGCCCTGTCCTGGACCTTCCGGTCCCCAAGTTCACCGAACGGGCCATCACCGGGGCGGCTGGACTGCCGGTGCTCGGCGGCACCCTGCTCGGCCTGCTCGCCGGCGTCGGCTCGTTCGTCGTCGGCGCGGCCCAACTGTCCGTGAAGACCAACGGGTTGGGCATCGCCCTGGTGGTCGTCGGACCGCTGCTGGTGCTCGGCTCGGTGCTGCTGATGTGCGGGCTGACGGTGGTCTCGCCCGGCCAGGCCCGGGTGGTCCAGCTGCTCGGGCGCTACCGCGGCACTGTCCGCGCCGAGGGCCTGACCTGGCTGAACCCGTTCACCAGCCGGCGGCGGATCTCCACCCGGATCCGCAACCACGAGACCGAGACCACCAAGGTCAACGACGCGGACGGCAACCCGATCGAGATGGCCGCCGTGGTGGTCTGGCAGGTCGAGGACACCGCGATGGCGATGTTCGAGGTGGACGACTACGCCGACTTCGTCGCCATCCAGACCGAGACGGCCGTCCGGCACATCGCCACCAGCTACCCCTACGACGCCCACCACGAGGGCCAGTTGTCGCTGCGCGACGGCGCGGACGAGATCGCCCGCAAGCTCTCCGCCGAGATCTCCGCCCGGGTCGCCTCGGCCGGGGTGCGGGTCATCGAGTCCCGGATCACCAGGCTCGCGTACGCTCCGGAGGTCGCCCAGGTGATGCTCCAGCGCCAGCAGGCCGGGGCCGTGGTCGCGGCGCGCAGGCTGATCGTCGAGGGCGCCGTCGGTATGGTCGAGGAGGCGCTGGACCGGCTCGCCGAACGCGATGTCGTGGAGCTGGACGAGGAGCGCAAGGCCGCCATGGTGAGCAACCTCCTGGTGGTGCTCTGCGGCGACCGCGGCACCCAGCCCGTCGTGAACACGGGCTCCCTCTACCAGTAAGGCGAGGCCTTGGCGACGGAACGGAAGAAGATCCTGTTGCGACTGGACCCTTCAGTTCACGACGCGCTGGCCAGATGGGCCGGGGACGAACTGCGCAGCACCAACGCCCAGATCGAGTTCCTGCTCCGCCGCGCACTCACCGACGCGGGACGGATGCCCAGCGGTGCGGCCCGGCTTCCCCGGCGCGGCCGCCCACCCAAGGAGAGCCCGGAGAGCGGCGAGTCCGGCGAGGACTGACCGCGGACCGGGGCTCGGAGAACCTTCGGAGACCAAAGATGGACCTGCCCGGCAACCTGCCCGAGAAGCTGTACCTGCTCGCCTACGACCCGCGGCGCGAGCGCACCACCCGGAACTCCTCGCTCAACCTGCTGCTCCAGGCGGCGGCGCTGACCGAGCTGCTGCGCCGGGGCCTGCTGTACGAGGAGGGCCGCAAGGCCGTCGCCCGGGCCCGCGGCGGCGCGGCCGAGGAGGGCCTCGATCCGTACAGCGCCCGTCTGCTGGGCCAGATCAGGGAGAGCCGGCCGCACAGCTGGAACTCCTGGGTCAGCCGTGCCAGGAGCACCGGCCGCGACCAGCCGGTCCGCCGGGTCAGGGACGGTCTGGCGGACTCCGGCCGGCTCACCCTCCGGTCGCACCGGGCGGCCGGGCTGTTCCCGGTGACCCTGGTCACCCTGACGGATCCGGGGGTCCGCGAGGCGCTGGCGGCCTCCGTCACCGGGGCGCTGACCGGGCCGCTCAGCCGGGTCGACCCGGCCGACGCGGCGCTGACCGCCCTCGTCGCGGCGGGCCGCCTCGGCTCGGTCCTGAACGGCAGGCAGCGCCGGGAGCACCGCGGCCGGATCGCGAAGCTGGCCCCGGCGGCCGGCCCGGTCCCGCGCGCGCTCGGCACGGCGCTGGCCTGGCGGATGGCGGGCCACGCGGCGGAGAGCGCGGCCCTGGGCTGACGGTCCGTCCGCGGGGGAGACGGCGCGCAAGGGGGGCGCGGAGCCCGGTCACCGGTCCGGTGACCGGGCTCCCGGCCGTCCGGGCGTACGGACGTACCGGCCCGTAAGCTGGCCGGATGCTCGAACCCGCCCTGCTGCCGACCCCGCTGGTGGACTGCACCGACGAGGCCTACGCCCGGGCCGGCGTGGAGCTGCGGCTGAAGCGGGACGACCTGCTGCACCCGACCGTCCCCGGCAACAAGTGGCGCAAGCTGGCGCCCAACCTGGCCGCCGCCGTGGAGCAGGGCCACACCCGGCTGCTGACCTTCGGCGGCGCCTACTCGACCCACCTGCGGGCCGTCGCGGCCGCCGCCGGGGCGCTCGGACTGGAGAGCGTCGGGCTGGTCCGCGGCGAGGAGCTGGCCGACCGGCCGCGCAACTGGTCGCTGCGGGCCGCCGAGGCGGCCGGGATGCGGCTGGAGTTCCTGACCCGGGCCGAGTACCGGGAGGCCACCGGCCGGGCCGAGGGGGAGCACGGCACGGATGCCCTGCTCCGCCGCTGGGGCCCCTGCCTGGTGCTCCCGGAGGGCGGCTCCAACGCCCTGGCCGCCGTCGGCGCGGCCGCGATCCCGGCCGAACTGCCCGGTCTCGGCGAGCGGGACGTGGTCTGCTGCCCGGTCGGCACCGGCGGCACCCTGGCCGGCATCGCGGCCGGCCTGCCGGCGGGCGCCCGGGCGCTCGGGGTCGCCGTGCTGCGCGGCGGCGAGGGCTACCTGGAGGCGGAGGTCACCCGGCTGCACCGGGCCGCCTACGGGCGGGGGTTCGACAACTGGCGGATCGACCACGCGCACCACGGCGGCGGCTACGGCAGGGTCCCGGCCGAACTGGCCGCCTTCGCCGAGCGGTTCGAGCGCCGCCACGGCATCCCGCTGGAGCGCCGCTACGTCGCCAAGCTGCTCGCCGCGCTGGCCGACCTGACGGCGGAGGGCGCCTTCCCCCGCGGCACCCGCCTCACCGCCGTCGTCACCGGGCTGCCGGATCCGCGGTAGGGCCGCCCCGGCTCCGACGCGGACGGCCCGCGCTCCCGCCGTTCGGCGGGGAGGGCGGGCCGTCCGTCCGGCGGGAGGGCGCGATCAGCCGAAGGTCAGGTTCGCGCACGGGTCGGTGTCGGCGTTGCGGGTGTTCTCCGCTATGCCGGTGGGGATGCCGCTCGGCAGGCCCGGGGCGGTGCCGGGGATGCTGCCGGCGGTGGCGCCCGGGGCGGCGCCCGGGGTGGCAGCGGCCGGGAGGCCGGGCTCCGGGCTCGGGGCGGCCACCGAGTCGGTCCGGGTGGCCGTCGCGCGGTAGTCGGCGCCGAGGGTGACGGTGATCGCCTCCGTGCCGGGCTCCTCGACCGTGGTGGCGCCGGGAAAGAGCGCCGCGACCTGGTCGGCGGTGGCCTTCAGCGCGGGGTCGTAGGCGACCCGGGTCGTCTGCCGCCCGGCGGAGGTGTGGCCCAGCGTGACGTTGCGGAACCCGCGCGCCTTGAGTGTGTCGGCGCCGGAACCGGCCAGGCCGGGCGTGCCGACCCCGTTGACCACCGTGATCGGCGCCGCGGCCTGCTCCGCGGTGAGCGGGGTGCCGGGGGCCGTCGCGGCGGCGCCCGGGTCGGCGGTGGGGGAGGAGGCCGGCTGGCCCGTCCCGGAGGTGCTCTGCCCGTCCAGGGTGCGGTCCTCGCGCAGCAGCTTCCAGAGGGTGTCGGCGTCCGGCTGGACCAGCCGCACCCGGTCGCCGGCGAAGCGCCAGGGGGCGGTGACGAAGGAGACGTCGGAGAGTTTGATGTCCTGGATCGAGTGGGCGAAGTCCACCAGCTTCATCGCGGTGCCCAGCCCCTCGTCCACGGTGAGCGACTTGGTGGCCGCGTCGGCCAGCGGCAGCAGGGTGGGCAGCGAGAAGCCCTGGCTCTGCACCTTCTTGATCATCGAGGAGAGGAAGGCCTGCTGGCGCTTCATCCGGCCTATGTCGGAGTTGTCGCCGATGCCGTGGCGGGCCCGCAGGTAGTCCACCGCGGACTGCCCGGAGAGCTTCTGGAGGCCCTTCTTGAGGTGTATGCCGTACTGGTTGACGTCGTTGGGGACGCAGGCGTCCACGCCGCCCACGGCGTCGGACATCGCGGCCGCGCCCTTGAAGTCGACCACGACGGTGTGGTCGACCCGCAGTCCGGTGAGCTTCTCCACGGTGTTCTGGGTGCAGGCCGGGTTGCCCTTCTCGGCCAGGCCCACGGTGAAGGCGGAGTTGAACATCTGGTCGGTCTTCGGCGCCGTCCAGGTGCCGTTCGGCAGCTTGCAGGACGGGATGGTGACCAGGGTGTCGCGGGGGATCGAGACGCCGACGGCGTGCTTGTGGTCGGCGTAGATGTGCACCAGGATCGCGGTGTCCGAGTGGCCGACGCCCTCGTCGCCGCCGCCCAGCGAGTCGTTGCCCTCGTCGCGGGTGTCCGAGCCGAGCAGCAGCACGTTGACCGGTACGGAGGCGCCCGGGCTGACCGGGACGGGGGCCGGCGGGCGTTCCGTGGCGACGCCGCCCGGGTCGAAGGTGGTGATGTTGTTGTCCAGCCGGTGGTAGAACCAGGCTCCGGCGCCCACCACCGACAGCACCAGTACGGCGGCCAGGCCGATGGCGGTCCGCAGATAGCGGCGCCGGCGCGTGCTGCTGCTCATCCTCCGTGCCCCCCGTCTTCAGGTCTCTCGCGTTCGATGTTCGAACGTTAGACGTTCCGGGAGGCGGTTCGGTTACCCCCCTGGGGCCTACGAGCAGCCCCCGGGTCCTGTGATGCTGGTCACGCGCCGGGGCCGGAGGCGCCCGCGAGCATCCTGCGGAGCAGGTCGCGCAGCGCGGTCCGCTCGTCCGGGCCGAGCGCGGCCAGCGGCTCGCGGGCGAAGTTCAGCGACTCGCGGAGCTCCTCGGAGGCGGCCGAGCCGGTGTCGGTGGCGGCGACGAGCTTGACCCGGCGGTCGTGCCGGTCGGCCTCGCGGGTGACGAAGCCGCGGGATTCGAGCCGGTCGACGATGCCGGTGATGTTGGACGGCTCGCAGCTGAGCGTCTGGGCGATCTGGCGCATCGGCATCGGCCCGCGCCGCAGGAGGGCGAGCACCTTGGCCTGGGCGCCGGTGAGCGAGCGGGCGGCGGCGGCGTCCTCGTACTCGCGGTGGAACAGCGCGACCAGGTTGGCCATCAGGTCGACGACCTCGCGGGTGATCTCGTCGGGCTGCGGCGCGGCGTCCTCGACCGGCTGGGTGTCCATGGTCGAGAGTCTACCTGAAAAGTTGACAATGTGAACCTTTCATGCCCATCGTTACTTCAGTTGCTCAACCTTTCAGGCGTTCGAACCTCATCCGAACCCGCGTCCCGACCCGCCCCCGAACCGCAAGGAGCACACCCATGGCAGAGCAGGCCGCCGCCCCCGCGACCGCCCGTGAATGGCACCTCGTCGCCCGCCCGCAGGGCTGGCCGGTGCCGGCCGACTTCGCCCTGGTCGAGGCCCCGGTCCGCACCCCGGGCCCGGGCGAGATCCTGGTCCGCAACGCCTACCTCTCGGTGGACCCGTACATGCGCGGCCGGATGAACGACGTGAAGTCGTACGTCCCGCCGTTCCAGCTGGGCCAGGCCATGGACGGTGGCGCGGTCGGTCACGTCGTCGCCTCCGGGGCCGAGGGCTTCGCCCCGGGAGACGCGGTGCTGCACGGGCTCGGCTGGCGCGAGTACGCGACGCTGGACGCCCGGCACGCGGTCAAGGTCGACCCGGCCGCCGCCCCGCTCTCCGCCTACCTCGGCGTGCTCGGCATGCCCGGCCTGACCGCCTACTCCGGGCTGCTGGCCGTCGGCGGCCTCAAGGAGGGCGACAGGGTCTTCGTCTCCGGCGCGGCCGGCGCGGTCGGTTCGCTGGTCGGCCAGATCGCCAGGCTCAAGGGCGCCTCGCTGGTGGTCGGTTCGGCCGGCTCGGCGGAGAAGGTGGCCAAGCTGGTGGACGAGTACGGCTTCGACGCGGCCTTCAACTACAAGGACGCCCCGGTCGCCGAGCAGCTCGCCCAGGCAGCCCCGGACGGCATCGACCTCTACTTCGACAACGTCGGCGGCGACCACCTGGAGGCCGCGATCGGCGCGTTGAACGTGCACGGCCGCGCGGTGCTCTGCGGCGCGATCGCCCAGTACAACGACACCGCCGCACCCGCCGCCCCGCGCAACCTCGCGCTCGCCATCGGCAAGCGGCTGCGCCTGGAGGGCATGCTGGTGAGCGACCACGCGGGGCTCCAGCAGCAGTTCGTCGCGGAGGTGGCCGGCTGGTTGAAGTCCGGTGAACTGCACACCGAGGAGACCGTGGTGGACGGCGTGGAGAACGCCGTCGAGGCCTTCCTCGACCTGCTGCGCGGCGTCAACACCGGCAAGATGGTCGTCCGCCTGGGTGACTGACGAACCGTCAGGCGTTCTGATCGCCCCGCCGTCCCGACCGGGCGGCGGGGCGTTCGTCATGGGCGGACCGCCGCCGGGCGCGGGTGCCGGGGGACTACCGCATTCCGGCCGGATCCGAAAGTGCGTCATCCATCCCGTGGCGCCGCGCGGTACGGTGGTTCGGCCGGTGATGGGGCCGTTCGGGGGAGAGATCCGGCCGAGGGGTAGACCTCGTTGAGGATTCGACTAGCATTGAGCGAAAGCCTGTCCGTTTTGCTCAATTTAGTAGCTTAATGTCAGCTAACGTGAGTAACTGCGGATCAACTGCAGGCACGAGGCAGCTGGGGAAGGCGACCCTCGTCCACAGCCTGGAGGTCCCGGTGACGACACGTGGAGTCCTGTACGTCCACTCCGCGCCCCGCGCGCTGTGCCCGCACGTCGAGTGGGCCGTCGCGGGGGTGCTCGGTGTGCGGGTGAGCCTGGACTGGATCCGCCAGCCGGCCGCACCCGGGCACTGGCGCGCCGAGCTCTCCTGGCAGGGGGAGCCCGGTACGGCCTCGAAGCTCGCCTCCGCGCTGCGCGGCTGGCAGTTGATGCGCTACGAGGTGACCAGCGAGCCCTGCGCCACGGCGGAGGGGGAGCGGTACAGCAGCACGCCCTCGCTGGGCATCTTCCACGCCGTCACCGGCATCCACGGTGACATCCTGATCCCCGAGGACCGGTTGCGCGCCGTCCTGGTGCGCGCCCGCAGCGAGGGGGCCGACCTGGAGGCCGAGGTCGCCCGGCTGCTCGGCAAGCCCTGGGACGACGAGCTGGAGCCGTTCCGGTACGCGGGCGAGGGTGCACCGGTGCGCTGGCTGCACCAGGTGGTCTGAGACCCGCCCGGGGGCCGTACCGGGGACGTGCGAAGGGGCCGGCGCTCGCGGAGAGCGCCGGCCCCTTCGTCGTGGGCGTCAGCGGGTGCGGAAGGCCAGCACCACGTTGTGGCCGCCGAAGCCGAACGAGTTGTTCAGCGCGGCGATCCGGCCCTCGGGCAGCTCGCGGGCCTCGCCGCGGACGATGTCGGCGTCCACGTCGTCGTCCAGCTCGTCCACGTTGATGGTCGGCGGGGCGACCCGGTGGTGCAGCGCCAGCACGGTGGCGACGGTCTCGATGCCGCCGGCGCCGCCCAGCAGGTGACCGGTCATCGACTTGGTGGCCGAGACGGCGATGTGGTCGAGGTCGTCGCCCAGTTCCTTGCGCAGCGCCTTCAGCTCGGCGGTGTCGCCCTGCGGGGTCGAGGTGGCGTGCGCGTTGACGTGCACGATCTCGGCCTTGTCCAGCTCGTTGCGCTCGAACAGGTCGGCCAGCGCGCGGGCCACGCCGGCGCCGGTCGGCTCGGGCTGGGCGATGTGGTGGGCGTCCGAGGACAGGCCCTGGCCCACGGCCTCGCAGTAGATCCGGGCGCCGCGCGCCTCGGCGTGCTCGACCGACTCCAGCACGACCACGCCGGCGCCCTCGCCCAGCACGAAGCCGTCGCGGGCCTTGTCGTACGGGCGGGAGGCACGCTGGGGGTCGTCGTTCTTCTTGGACATCGCCATCATGTTGGCGAACGCGGCGATCGGCAGCGGGTGGATCGCCGCCTCGGTGCCGCCGGCCACCACGACGTCGGCGCGGCCGGTGCGGATCATCTCGATCGCGTAGCCGATCGCCTCGGCGCCGGAGGCGCAGGCGGAGACGGGGGTGTGCACGCCCGCGCGGGCGCCGACCTCCAGGCCGACGTTGGCCGCCGGGGAGTTGGGCATCAGCATCGGGACGGTGTGCGGGGAGACCTTGCGGGCGCCCTTCTCCTTCAGCACGTCGTACTGGTCGAGGAGGGTGGTCACGCCGCCGATGCCGGAGGCGATGACGGTGCCCAGGCGCTCGGGGGCGAGCTTGGAGGACTCGTCGGTGGCGGGGGTCTCGAAGCCGGCGTCGGCCCAGGCCTCGCGGGCGGCGATCAGCGCGAACTGGGCCGAGCGGTCCAGCTTGCGGGCCAGCGGGCGGGGAAGGATGTCGCCGGGCTCGACGGCGGTCCGCGCCGCGATCTTCACCGGCAGGTCCTCGGCCCACTCCTCGGTCAGGGCCGCCACGCCGGACGTGCCCGCGACCAGGTTCTCCCAGGTGCTGGCGGCGTCGGCGCCCAGCGGCGTGAAGGCGCCGATACCCGTGACGACCACGGTGCGATTTTCAGCGGTCACTGGTTTCTTCTTCTCTCACGTGTGCGGGGGTCGGCGGCGTGCCGAGGATGGGCCCGGCCGGGCGCCCGGTGAGGGCGTCCCGGCCGGAGAGGCCGGCCAGGCTCGACGAGCCGGGCCGACCGGTCAGCCCGGGCCGGCGTACGGGACGCCGGACGGGCTGGCCGAGTCGAACGAGTCGGTCGCTCAGGCGTTGAGGATGTAGTCCACCGCGTCGCCGACGGTCTTCAGGTTCTTGACCTCGTCGTCCGGGATCTTGACGTCGAAGCGCTCCTCGGCGGCCACGACGACCTCGACCATGGACAGCGAGTCGACGTCCAGGTCATCGGTGAAGGACTTGTCGAGCTGGACGTCCTCGGTCGGGATACCGGCGATCTCGTTGACGATCTCGGCGAGACCTTCCAGGACCTCGTCCTTGGTAGCCATACTGGCTGCTCCTCTTCGGTGTTGAACGTGTCCGGCCGGCGGCCGGGCACAGGCTTGTGGACGGCGCGAACGCGCCTAGGGGAGAGTAACGACTGCGGCGGCGTAGACGAGACCCGCCCCGAACCCGATGATCAGGGCCAGGTCCCCGCTGTGGGCCTCACCGCTCTCCAGCATGCGCTCCATCGCCAGCGGGATGGAGGCGGCGGAGGTGTTGCCGGTCTCGGCGATGTCGCGGGCGACGGGCACCGAATCCGGCAGCTTGAGCGCCTTGATCATGGCATCCGTGATCCGCATGTTGGCCTGGTGGGGGATGAACGCGCCGAGCTGGTCGGCGGTGATCCCGGCGGCGTCCAGCGCCTGCTGGGCCACCTTGGCCATCTCCCACACGGCCCAGCGGAAGACCGGCTGGCCGTCCATCTTCAGGGCCGGCCACTTCGTCTCCTCGCCCGCGCCGTTGACGGCGTCGGACTTGGCGAAGGCGGTGTCCCAGGCCTGGGTCTGGGTGATCAGCTCGGCCTGCGAGCCGTCCGAGCCCCAGATCAGCTTGCCGATGCCGGGCGTGTCGGACGGGCCGACGATCGCGGCGCCGGCGCCGTCGCCGAAGATGAAGGCGGTGGAGCGGTCCGACTTGTCGGTCAGGTCGCTGAGCCGCTCGACGCCGATGACCAGCACGTACTCGGCGTTGCCGCCGCGGATCATGCCGTCGGCCAGGCCCAGGCCGTAGCCGAAGCCGGCGCAGGCGGCCGAGATGTCGAAGGCCGGGGCGGTGCCGCAGCCGAGCCGCTCGGCGATCTCGGTGGCGATCGCGGGGGTCTGCTTGAAGTGCGAGACGGTCGAGACGATCACGCCGCCGATCCGGTCGGCGGTGATCCCGGCCTGGGCGATGGCCTTGCCGGCCGCCTGGACCGACATCTCGGCGACGGACTCGTCCGGGCCGGCCCAGCGGCGCTCGGCGATCCCGCTGCGGGTGCGGATCCACTCGTCCGAGGAGTCGATCCACTCCAGGACCTCGGAGTTGGGGACGACCCGGACCGGACGGTAGCCGCCGACGCCGTGGATGCGCGCGTACTGCGCGCCGTTCACCGGGCGGATCTGGGGCTTGGTCATGCCTGGGTCTCCTGCTCCTGACCGCCGTGCTCCGCGACGAGCGCGCGGGCCTTGTCGAGATCGGCGGGGGTCTTGAGGGCGAGCGTGGCCACACCCTTGAGGTTGCGCTTGAGCAGCCCGGTGAGGGTGCCCGCGGGGGACAGCTCGATCACGGCCGTCGCGCCCAGCTGCCCGAGGGTCTCCATGCAGAGGTCCCAGCGGACGGGGTTGGAGACCTGCGACACCAGGCGCGAGAGCACCTCGGCGCCGGACTCCACGACCGCGCCGTCCTTGTTGGAGACGTAGCGGACCAGCGGGTCGGCCGCGGTCAGGGTCGGGGCCAGCTTGGCCAGCCGCTCGACGCCCGGGGCCATGTGCTCGGTGTGGAAGGCACCGGCCACCTTGAGGGTGATCAGCTTGGCGCGCTCCGGCGGGTCCGCCTTCAGCGCCTCCAGCTGGGCCAGCGTGCCGGCGGCGACGATCTGGCCGCCGCCGTTGTTGTTGGCCGCGGTCAGGCCGTGCTCGGCGAGCTTCGCCGCGACCTCCTCCGGCTCGCCGCCGAGCACGGCGAGCATGCCGGTCTCGGTGACGGCGGCGGCCTCGGCCATGGCCTGACCGCGCTCGCGCACGAAGGCCAGCGCGTCGTGGGCGGTGAGCACCCCGGCGCCGGCGGCGGCGGTGATCTCACCGACGCTGTGGCCGGCCACGGCACCGACCAGCTTGCGGGCGACGTCCTCGTCCGGGAACAGCTCCCGGGCGGTCACCAGACCGGCGGCGACCAGCAGCGGCTGGGCTACGGCGGTGTCCTTGATCTCCTCGGCGGACGCCTCGGTGCCGGCGTGCACCAGGTCGAGCCCGGCGACCTCCGACCAGCCGCGCAGGCGGTCGGCGACGCCGTCGAGCTCCAGCCAGGGGCTGAGGAAACCGGGGGACTGGGCACCCTGTCCAGGGGCGACGATTACGAGCACGGTTCAACCCTCTCTCGCCAGGCGCCCAGGGGCGGGTAGGCGACGGTAACGAAGAAAACCATCCGGGATTGTATGGTCCCTACACTCCGGCTCAGCCGGGCTCTCCGACGGCGCCCAGCCGGCCGAGGGCCAGCGCGATCCGCAGCGTGAACGCCGAACGTACGTCGGAGGGGGCGTACCCCGTGACGTCAGTCACACGTCGCAGCCGGTAGCGCACCGTGTTGGGGTGCACAAAGAGCATCCGGGCCGCGCCCTCCAGCGAGGAGGCCTGCTCCAGGTAGACGCTCAGCGTCTCCAGCAGGGCGGAGCCGGCCTCGTCAAGCGGTGTGTAGATCTCCTCCACCAGCTGACGGCGCGCGGCCTGGTCGCCGGCCAGCGCCCGCTCGGGCAGCAGGTCGTCGGCCAGCACCGGGCGGGGGGCGTCCGGCCAGGCGGCGCAGGCGCGCAGGCCTGCCGCGGCGGCGTGGGCCGAGCGGGTCGCGGAGAGCAGGTCGGGCACGGTCGGGCCGACCACCACCGGGCCCGGCGCGAACTGGCCGATCAGCGCCCGGGCCGCGTGCACCGGCTCCTTGTCGCCGCCGACCACGACCACCAGGCGCTTGCCCAGCACCCCGGTCAGCACGTTCAGCTTGGCGTACCGGGCGGCCCGGCGGATCGCCTCGACCACCAGTTCGCTGTCGCCGTCCGGCGCGCTGCCCATCACCACCCGGACCTGGCTGGGCTGGCCCCAGCCGAGCGCCGCGGCCCGCGAGAGCACGCCCTCGTCGGCGTCGCCGGACAGCAACGAGTTGACCACCAGCGCCTCCAGGCGGGCGTCCCAGGCGCCGCGCGCCTCGGCGGCCTGGGCGTACACCTGGGCGGTCGCGAAGGCGATCTCCCGGGCGTAGACCAGCACCGACTCGCGCATGTCCGCCTCGTCGCCGGGCGCGGCCACCTCCTCGATGGCCTCCTCCATCACCTCGATCGTGGTGCGGATCAGCTCGACGGTCTGGCGCAGGGTGATCGCCCTGGTCAGCTCGCGCGGGGCGGTGCCGAAGACGTCGGTGGAGATCGCCTGGGCGGCGTCGGGCTGGCGGTACCACTCGGTGAACGCGGCGATGCCGGCCTGGGCGACCAGGCCGATCCAGGACCGGTGCTCCGGCGGCATCCGCCGGTACCATCCGAGCTGGTCGTCCATCCGCGAGATCGCGGCGGTGGCCAGCTTGCCGGAGGACTTCTCCAGCCGCTTGAGCGTCGCCGCCCGGCGCTCGGCGCGCTCGGCGGCGTTTCTGCGCTCCTGCGCGGTCAGGCGGGGCGCCGCGCGGCCCGGGCGGTCGCGGCCCGACCGGGCGGTCGGGCTCTTCCCGGTGGGGTCGGGTGCGGGGCTGGAGCTGGGGTCGTTCGTGGAGTTCGTGGAGGCGGCTGGCACAAGGACAAGACTGCCTCACGTGAGTGACTGCTCGTGCACAATCCCCGGCGGAGCGGCACGGTGGCAAGAGTCACACTCCGACGCCCACCCACTACGGTGGGGGCGTGAACGAAGCCGCCGCCCGCCCCCGTGCCGACCTGCGCCGCACCGCCGAGCGCTACCGTTCCGCCCCGGCCGAGGGCGTCGAGACCAGGCACGCGTTCTCCTTCTCCGGCCACTACGACCCGAAGAACACCCACTTCGGCGCGCTGCTCGCGTGCAACGAGGAACTCCTCGCCCCCGGGGCCGGGTTCGAGGAGCACAAGCACCGGGACACCGAGATCCTCACCTGGGTGCTGGAGGGCGCGCTGGCCCACCGCGACTCGCAGGGCCACAGCGGGGTGGTCCGGCCCGGGATGGTCCAGCACCTCAGCGCCGGCTCCGGCGTCACCCACACCGAGCGCAACGTCGGCGGCGCCACCGGTCCGGTCCGCTTCGTCCAGATGTGGCTCCAACCCGACGAGTTCGACGTGCCCCCCGCGTACGGTCTGCGCAAGGTGGAACCGGCGGACGGCGGGTTGACGCTGCTGGCCTCCGGGCTGGAGCGCGACGCCGGGACGGACGCCCTGCGGCTGCGCCGCGGCGACGCCGCGCTCTGGCTGGCCACCGCCGGGCCGTGGCAGCCGCTGCCGCCGCTGCCCGAGGCGCCCTGGCGGTACGCGCACCTGACGGCCGGCTCGCTGGGCTACCGGACCGTCCCCGGGCCCAAGGGCGCCGGCCGCTCGATGGTGCCGGGCGACAGCGTACGGATCACCGGCGAGGCCTTCGCCGACCCGGCGGCGGGCGAGACCGGCGCCGAACTCCTGCTCTGGGAGATGCACTCGCCGGTCTCGTACGGCTAGCGCTGGCCGTACGGCTCGGCTCAGCCCTTCGCGAGCTCTCCGAGGACCGCGTCCGAGAAGGCCGGCCAGGCCTCGACCGCCCACGGGCCGAAGTCCCGGTCGGTGAGCGCGACGCAGGCCACGCCGGCCCGTGGGTCCACCCACAGGAAGGTGCCGGACTGGCCGAAGTGCCCGAAGGTCCCGGGGGAGTTGGCGGAGCCGGTCCAGTGCGGGCTCTTGCCGTCGCGGATCTCGAAGCCGAGGCCCCAGTCGTTCGGGCGCTGGTGGCCGTAGCCGGGCAGCACGCCGCTGGTGCCGGGGAAGGCGACCTCGCGGGTGGCCCGCAGGACGGTGGACGGGTCCAGCAGCTTGGGTGCCTGCAGCTCGGCGGCGAACCGGGCGAGGTCGGCGACGGTGGACAGGCCGCCGGCGCCGGCCGGGGACTTGTGCGCGGTGTGGATCAGGGTGTCCGTCATGCCCAGCGGCTCGAACACCGCCTCGGCGGCGTAGCGGGAGAACTCGATCCCGGCGGCCTCGGACAGCGCCCGGGCCAGCGCGTCGAAGCCCGCGTTGGAGTAGAGCCGGCGCTTGCCGGGCTCACCGAACACCCGGTCCTCGTCGAAGCCCAGGCCGGAAGTGTGCGCGAGCAGGTGGCGGACGGTCGCCCCGGGCGGCCCGGCCGGGTCGTCCAGCTCGAACACGCCCTCCTCGACGGCGACCAGCGCCGCGTACGAGGTGAGCAGCTTGGTGACCGAGGCGAGCGGGAACAGGTGCTGCTGCGGCCCGTGCGCGCCCAGCACCGCGCCGTCCGCCCCCCGGACCACGGCCGCCGCGGCATGGGGCACCGGCCAGTTCTCGATCATCCGCAAGCTCTCCATGGGCCCGACTCTAGTCGCCGGGAAATCCGCCGGAGAAGGTGGTGGCGGAGCCACCCGGGTAGCGGCTTGCTTGGAGTGCACTCGAACTCGGTAGCGTCGTTCACGTCGCACAGGACAGGGGGGACGAGCGATGGCCACACCCGAACGCGTCGAGATCGACCTGCGCAGCTGCTCCGAGGTGTTCAGCAGCCCCGCCGGCGATCCGGACCGCTCGCCGCGGCACACCATCAGCGAGGTCGCCGCGGCCAGCGGACTGACCGCCCACACCCTGCGCTGGTACGAGCGGATCGGCCTGCTGGACCCGGTCGGCCGGGCCGCGGGGGGCCGGCGCCGCTACTGCGACGCCGACCTGCACCGGCTGGCCTTCCTGGGCAGGCTGCGGCTGACCGGCATGTCCGTGGCGGACATGCTCAAGTACGTGGACATGGCCCGCCAGGGCGAGCGGACCTACGAGGACCGGCGGCTGCTCCTGGAGGCTCAGCGTGAGGAGGTCCGGCAGCGGATCGTGGACCTCCAGGCCACCCTCGCCGTCCTCGACTACAAGATCGATCTCTATGCCGGGAAGGTCGCCGACGGCACCGGTGCCCCGGTCCAATGCCAGAACATCCGTGTAGAGGAAGAGCAGAGCGCATGACTCAGACCGTCCTTCCCACCGTCGAACTCGGCACCGGAGGCCCGCTGGTGGGCGTCCAGGGCCTCGGCTGCATGGGCATGAGCGAGTTCTACGGCCACACCGACACCGGTGAGGCGCTCGCCACCCTGGACGCCGCGCTGGAGGCGGGCGTCACCCTCTTCGACACCGCCGACATGTACGGCTCCGGCCGCAACGAGGAGCTGATCGGCCCCTTCGTCCGGGCCAACCGGGACAAGGTGGTGCTCGCCACCAAGTTCTCCATCGTGCGCTCCGCGCAGGACGCCTCCGTCCGCGGCATCCGCAACGACCCGGAGTACATCCGGACCGCGGTCGACGCCTCGCTGCGCCGCCTCGGCGTCGACGTGATCGACCTGTACTACATGCACCGCCGCGACCCGGCCGTGCCGCTGGCCGACTCGGTCGGCGCCATGGCCGACCTGGTGAAGGCCGGCAAGGTGCGCCACCTCGGCCTGTCCGAGGTGACCGGGGCGGAGCTGCGCGAGGCGCACGCGGTCCACCCGATCGCCGCGCTGCAGTCCGAGTGGTCGGTGTTCGCCCGCGACGTCGAGCGCACGGCGGTGCCGGCCGCCGCGGAGCTGGGCGTCGCCTTCGTGCCGTACTCGCCGCTCGGGCGCGGGTTCCTGACCGGCGCCTTCCAGAACGCCGAGGAGCTCCCGGCGGACGACTTCCGGCGGAACTTCCCGCGCTTCACCGGCGACAACGCCGCTGCCAACGGCGAACTGCTCGCCCCGCTGCGGGAGATCGCGGCGGCCCACGGCGTGACGCTCGCCCAGGTCGCGCTGGCCTGGGTGCACCAGCGGGCCGAGGTGCACGGGCTGGCCGTGGTACCGATCCCGGGCACCCGCAAGCGCAGCCGGCTCGCCGAGAACACCGCGGCGGCGACGCTGCGGCTGACCGCCGAGGAGCTGGCGCTGCTGGAGCCGGTGGCCGGCCGGGTGGCGGGCAACCGCTACGCGGACATGAGCTCGACCTCGGCCGCGCGCGAGTAGCCGGACGCCGACGGCCGGGCGGGGCCGGGGCGTCCGTTCGGCGTTCCCCGGCCCCGCCCGTCGGGTTCAGACCGTACGGCCGGTCCAGGCGGCCAGCCGGGTGTGCACGTCGGCGTCCTCGGCGACCGGCCGGACGGCGGCGAACGGGACGCCCGGCACCCGCCGTTCGGCCGGCAGCGCGGACTCGGCGATGCCCAGCGCGGTCCGCGCCAGGTCGTCGTCCAGGGCGAAGCCGTTGTCCAGGGCGACGGCGATGTCCCAGGAGTGGGTCACCAGTTCCATCAGGTAGCCGCCCACCGCCGCCGCGCCGGGCACCTCGCCCCAGGGGACGACGGTCGGGCGGCCGAGCTTGGCGTCGTCCGCCCAGGCGGCGGTCACCCGGGCCCGGGCGCGGCCCAGCGCGGCCGGCCAGCCCTCGTCCGAGGGGTCCTCGATGGCGGCCACGACGTCCCGGGCGTTGCCGCCCTCGCCCAGGTAGGCGAACCGGTGGACGCCGCCGACCACGTGGTTCAGCAGCTCGCGCAGGGTGAACTCGGGGCAGGGCGTGGGCCGTTCGAGGTCGGCCGGGGTGATCGTGGCGAACAGCTTCTCCAGCTGGTCGAGGGCGCTGCGGTACTGCGGTCGGGCATCCTGGACGGCGGTCATCCGCGCTCAACTCCCTGGTGTCGGGTGGTTCTTCGGGCTCGGAACGCAATCTCCCAGTAAAACCTGACAACTGCCGTCAGGGTTACTGGGATTCTTGGTGCATGAAGGCCGACCGCCTGCTCTCGATCCTCCTGCTGCTCCAGACCCGCGGCCAGGTGTCCGCCACCGAACTCGCCGAGCGGCTGGAGGTGTCCGTGCGCACCATCTACCGCGACGTCGAGTCGCTCTCCGCCGCCGGGGTGCCGGTGTTCACCGAACGCGGGCGGCACGGCGGCATCGGCCTGCTGCCCGGCTACCGCACCGACGTCACCGGCCTGACCGCGGACGAGGCCAGGGCGCTGTTCGTGCTCTCCGCCCAGGGCGCGCACAGCGACCTCGGGCTGGACGGCGCGCTCGGCTCGGCGCTGCGCAAGGTGATGGCCGCGCTGCCGGCCCCGCACCGGCCCGGCGCCGAGCGGATCAGCGAGCGGATCCTGGTCGACCCGGCCCGCTGGATGCAGACCCCCGGCGCGGCCGGCCCCGCCGCCGGGCCGGACCTCGGCGAACTGCAGTACGCCGTCTTCGCGGACCGGCGGCTGCGGCTGTGCTACCGGCACGGCGGCACGCCCGCGCCGGTGGAGTACACCGTCGACCCGTACGGGCTGGTGAGCAAGGCCGCGGTCTGGTACCTGGTGGCCGACCTGCACGGCGAGCCGCGGCTGTTCCGGGCCGACCGGGTGCTGGCCGCCGAGACCACCGAGGAGGCGGTGCGGCGCCGGGCCGGGGTCGGGCTCGGCGACGTCTGGGCGGTGCTGCGCGAGCAGGTGGAGCGGCTGCCGAAGGACGTGCCGGTGCGGGTGCGGGTCCGGCGCGGACGGCTGGACATGTTCCTGCGCATCCACGGCGGCCGCGTCAGCGCCCCGCCGCCGGAGCCGGGCGCGGGGCCGGCCGAGGAGTGGGTCGAGGTGGCGATGGCCTTCCCGGCCCCGGCGGCCGTCCGGTCGCTGCTGGCCTTCGGGGCGGAGGTCGAGGTGCTGGCCCCGCCGGCCGCCCGGCGGGAGCTGGCCCGGGCGGCGGCGGACGCCCTGCGGCTGTACCAGGAGCAGGGTGCCTAGGCGCCGGGCCCCTACTGGTTGGGGTTCGGCCGGAGCACGTCCTGGTAGTGGCCGAGCGAGATCGCCGCGAAGTTGTGCAGGCTGTCGGTGCCCTCGCCGAAGTAGCCGTTGTGGCCGACCGCGCGGGCCGAGGAGATCTGCTCGGATCCGAAGTCGCTCGCCGTCGGGTCGGCGCCGTGGCCGAGCCCGCCGACCTCCAGGAACGGCACGTTGCCGATCCAGTCGCTGGGGTTGCGGGTGGCCCAGACGTGCACGCCGGCGCCCAGCTCGGTGGTGCTCTGCACGCCCATGCCCGGGCTGCCGAAGACCATCAGGTCGGTGACGCCGGAGGTGTCGGACGGCGAGGCGGCCGCACGCGGGATGTCCGGAGCGGCGGTGCCGCAGACCACCGAGCCGTACGAGTGGCAGAGCAGCGACGGCGGCGCGTCCGGCCGGGTGGTCTCCTTGAGTCCGGCGAGCAGCCGCTCCAATCGGGGGGCGGCGACGTCGGCGAGCCGGGAGGTGGCCGCGTCCGGGCCGAGACCGGAGGGGGTGACGTAGCCGGTCCAGGAGATCACGGCGGTCCGGGTGCCCGGCGCCTGGTGCCGCTCCTCGGCGTACAGGGCGCGGGCCATCCCGGCCGGGGAGCGCAGCGGATCGGCGGCCTGGTCGTGGTGGCCGAGGTCGGCGTCCGAGCCGGGGACGAGCACGGAGATCCGCTCGGCGTCGGCGAGGTCGCCCCACACCTCGGTGACCAGGCCGCGGCCGCGCGGGTCGAAGGCCAGGACCTGCCGGTCCGGGGCGAGCAGGTGCTCGACGTCGTTGGCGCGGGAGACGGCCAGCGCGCGGGCGTCGGAGTCCAGCTTGCGGTCCGCGGCGCGGGCCCGGGCCTGGTCGCGCTCGGCGGCCAGGGCGATCCGGTTGGCGCGGTAGCGCAGGTCCAGCGGAGCGCCGTCGTAGTTGCCGACGACCAGCGGGTAGTCCTGGATCAGCCGGTCCAGTTCGGTGGGCGCGAGCGAGGCGAAGAACGCCGCGGCGGCGGCCGGCGTGGTGGTGGCCGGGTCGGGCAGGGAGCGGCCGAAGGAGTGGTCCTGGATCCAGGCGGCGCTGCCGGCCGGAGGCGTGGAGATCGCCAGCTGTTCGGAGGAGACCGCGGCCGCGGCGGCGGAGGCTCCGGCGTCGGCGAGCACCGCGCAGCCGGCGAACGCCCCGATCAGTACCCGCTTCCAGCGTCGACGGTTGCGCACCGCACCAACTCCCTTGGGGCCCGTCACCGTTTCGCGGGCGGTGCCCGGAGGGTGCGATGGTTCTGCTGACTTCCCTGCGCAAGCCTAGGGGGCCCGAAGGGGCGGCGGGAACGCCTAAACTGTGGGATGGATCACATGAACCGGGGGTGTCCTCACGGCGTCTCCCAGTGGTTCGGGCGGTGCGTGCGGCCGGGTGCCCCAGGGGCCGGCGGGGTGGCGCTCAGGCGTCGAACCCGCGCACCAGGCGCTTCGGCGCCGTCCGCCGCCAGGCCTCGGTGACCAGGTCGTGCAGCTCGTCCCGGTCCACCAGGTCCAGCCGGACGCTCACCCAGCCGTGGCGCCCGACGTACGGGGCGGAGGAGAACACCTCGGGCTCGGCGGCGAGCAGTTCGGCCTGGTCCTCGGGGGAGGCCTTCACACTGACGCGCTCCCCGTCGGGTGCGCCCATCGCGAAGATCCGGCCGCGGACCCGCAGCGTCTCGATGTCCCAGGTCGGCTCCTGGACGGCCTCGGGCAGGGCCAGAGCCATCGCGCGGAACTCGTCGAACGTCACCATGGCGGCAGGGTAGGGCAGGGCACCGACAGCGCGCCCCCGGCGCGCGGCACGGCGCACCGGGGGCGGCTCACGCCTGGCGCGCCGTCACACCACGCCCAGCGCGTACGCGGCGAACAGCGCCGCCGCTGCCCCGGCCACCGCCTTGCCGCCCCGGGAGAAGGCCGTCCACGGGCCGTCGAACCGGCGGGTGAACCAGCCGACCGCCACCAGTACGGCGCCGAACAGCGGCAGCAGCGCCAGCCGGGCGGCCACCCAGCCGAGCGAGTCCGGCGCGGTGGTCAGGCCCGGGACGGCGCCCAGGACGGCCGCGCCCGGCACCGCGACCGCGAGCATCGCGCTCTGGTGCCAGCAGAAGACCGTCATCGCCGACAGGTTGACCACCACGACCGGCAGCCACAGCAGCGGGCGGCGGGTCAGCAGCCGGCCCAGCCGCTCCCGCAGCAGCACCGCGGCGCCGCACTGGAACGCGGCCAGGGCGAGCACCAGCAGGGACGGCGGGTGCGAGTTGGTCCGCGCGGCCCCGGGCACACCGACCATGCTGGCCGGGTAGTGGAAGACCAGCAGCAGTGCGGCGAACAGCGCGCCGCCGCCGAGCAGCAGCACCCGGGCCGCCGGGCGGCCGAGCCGGCCCTGTGCCCAGAGCACGCCCAGCTGGTAGCCGAACAACCAGCCCGGCAGGATGTTCAGCAGCGCCACCCAGGACGGCACCGCCCCGGCCCACGGCCCGTACCGCAGCAGGTCGACGGCGGCGACCACGACCACCGGCAGGCCCGCCGACCAGCCGCCGAGCCGGCGCCCGGCGGCCACGCAGAGCGGGGTGAGCGCGGTCAGCCCCAGGTAGACGGCGATGTACCAGAGCGGCTGCACCACCAGGGTGGCGCCGGTGCGCAGGGTGTCCGCGGGGACGCCGAGCGCGGGCAGCAGCGGGACCAGCGCCGCCCAGACGGCCGCCACCCCGAGCACCGGGCGCAGCAGCCGGACGGTCCGGGCCCACAGCCAGTCGCGGGTCCGCAGGCCCTTGGCCCGGGCGCGCTCCAGCGAGCGGACCGAGGAGTGGCCGCCGACCAGGAAGAACACCCCGAGCATCTGGAGCACCCAGCTGAGCGGGGCGAAGAAGCCGAGGGTGGAGAGCGGGCTGGCGTTGTGCAGGGCGCCGTCGGGGGTGCGGGTGAAGCCGCCGAGCATCCAGTGCCCGACGGGTACGGCGAGCAGGGCCAGGGCGCGCAGCCCGTCCAGGGCGCGGTCGCGGTCGGCCGGGGTCTTCGCGTCGACGCGGGCGGCGGCGCGGCGCAGGGCGGTGAGCGGGCTGGGGGTGGGGGTGCCGGCCATGGCGTGGTGTTCCTTCCGGTGCGGGCGGTCAGGCGCGGCCGAGCGCGAGGTCGGCGTAGGCGGCGAGGGAGGCGGTGCCGGGGGCGAAGTAGCCGGTGTGGCCGTGGGATCCGGTCGCGGGCAGCGGGCGGGCCCCGAAGCCGGGGGTGGTCGGGTCGGCGCCGTGGCCGAGGCCGAACAGCCGGACGTTGGGCACCTCGCCGATCCAGTCGGAGCCGTTGCGGGCGGTGGCCCAGAGCGGGACGCCGGGGTCGAGGTCGGCGGCCGAGTCGACGCCCATGCCGGGCGAGCCGAGCACCACCACGCCGGAGGCCTGCGCGGGCGTGGGGCGGGCCAGGCCGCAGACCACGGAGCCGTAGCTGTGGCAGAACACGGTGGGCGGGGCCTGCGGGCGGGTGGTGACGGCGAGTCCGTCGAGCAGCCGGGTGAGGCGCGGGGCGCCGGCCCGGGCCAGGTCCTCGGTGGCGGCGTCCGGGCCGAGGCCGAGCGGGGTGGTGTAGCCGGCCCAGGCGATCACGGCGGTCTGCCCGCCGGTGGCGTCCAGGAGGGCGCGGGCCATGCCGGCGGGGGTGCCGTACGGGTCGGAGGCGCGGTCGAAGCGGAGCAGGTCGATGTCCGAGCCGGGGACGATCACGGCGGTGCGGCGGGCGGTGGCGAGGTCGCCGTACACCTCGGCGACCTGGCCGCGGCCGCGCGGGTCGAAGGCGAGGACCTGGCGGCCGCCGTCCAGCAGGGCGCGGTAGCGCTCGGCCCGGGTGCGGGCGGCCGCGTGGTCCTGCGGGGTGAGTGCGGGGTCGGCGGCCCGGGCGAGTTCGCGGGTGCGTTCGGCGGCCAGGGCGAGGGCGTTGGCCCGGTACCGGAGGGCGATCGGGGCGCCGTCCAGGTTGCCGACCACCAGCGGGTGCCGGGCGGCCAGGGCCTCCTGCGTGGCCGGGGCCAACCCGGCGAAGAACGCGGCGACCAGGGCCGGGGCGGCGGTGGCCGGGTCGGGCGGCCGCACGCCGAGCGAGGTGTCGGCGGTCCAGGCGGCGCTGCCGGGCGGCGGGCCGGTGACGGGGGTCTGGGTGTCGGCGGCCCAGCCGCCCGTGCCGAGCGCCACCGCCAGTGCCAGTGCGGTGGCGGCGATCGCCCGTCTGGTCCGGAACCTGCGCATGTCCGTGCTCCCCCTCGTCGGCGCGGCCGCCGAGTCGGTTCGGCGTCCGGTGGAGAGGAAGGTAGGAACGCGACGGCCCCGCGGACGTCACACCGCGGGGCCAACTCCCGGGTGCTACCCGGGTATCAGGGGGCTCGCCCGAGCGGGCGGGCGCGGGCTACTGACCCGGTGTCACCAGGCCCGACTCGTAGGCCAGGACGACCGCCTGGGCGCGGTCGCGCAGGCCGAGCTTGGCGAGGATCCGCCCGATGTGCGTCTTGACGGTCTGCTCGGCGAGCACCAGTCCGGCGGCTATCTCCTGGTTGGACAGGCCGCGGGCGATCAGCTCCAGCACCTCGGTCTCGCGCGGGGTCAGGCCGTTGAGCCGCACCTTGGGGTCGCGGCGCTTCGCCGGGCGGGTGCGGGCGAAGTCCTCGATCAGCCGGCGGGTCACCGAGGGGGCGAGCAGCGCCTCGCCGGCGGCGACCACCCGGACCGCGGCGATCAGGTCGGCCGGCGGAGCGTCCTTGAGCAGGAAGCCGCTGGCCCCGGCGCGCAGCGCCTCGTACACGTAGTCGTCCACGTCGAAGGTGGTCAGCATCAGCACCTTGGGCCGATGGGCGCCGGGCACCTCGGGGTCGAGCAGCCGCCGGGCCGCCTCCAGGCCGTCCATGACGGGCATCCGGACGTCCATCAGCACCACGTCCGGGTGGGTGCGGCCGTTGACCTCCAGGGCCTGGGCGCCGTCCGCCGCGTCCCCCACCACGTCGATGTCGCTCTGGGCGTTGAGCAGGGCCGCGAAGCCGGCGCGCACCATGGCCTGGTCGTCGACGATGATCACGCGGATGGTCATGCGGTGGTCTCCCGGGGGGTGTCGGGGCTGTCGGGGCGGTCGAGGGGCAGGGCGGCGGCCACCTTGAAGCCGCCGTCCGGCAGCGGACCGGTGTCCAGCCTGCCACCGACCAGCCGGACGCGTTCGCGCATTCCGACCAGCCCCTGCCCGGTGCCCTCCACGGAGGCCTCCAGCGACTCGGTGTGTTGCGGCGGGGGCGCGTTGACCACCGTCACCAGCAGCGCCGGGCCGTCCGTGGTCAACGAGACCCAGGTCCGCGCGCCGGGGGCGTGTCGCACCACGTTGGCCAGCGCCTCCTGCACGATCCGGTACGCGGACAGCCCGACGGCCTGCGGCACCAGGTCCGCCAGGTCCGCCGCGTCCGGCTCCAGGGTCAGTTCGGCCGGCACCCCGGCCCGGCCCACCGTCTCGACCAGCTGGGCCAGTTGGCCGACCCCGGGCTGGGGCGCCTTGTCCCCGCCGGACTCCTCGCTGCGCAGCACGCCGAGCAGCCGGCGCATCTCGGCCAGCGACTCGCGGGCGGTGCCGGCTATCGCGGTGAACTCCTCGGCGGCCTCGTCCGGTACGCCGCCGATCCGGTACGGCGCGCTGGCCGCCTGCACCGCGATGACCGACATGTGGTGGGCCACCACGTCGTGCAACTCCCGTGCGATCCGGGCGCGTTCCTCCAGCAGCGTGCGGCGTTCGCGTTCGACCTCGCTGATCTGCTCCTGCTCGGTGAGCAGTCTGCGGGCCACGGCGCGGTCCCGGACGGCCCAGCCGAGCAGCAGCGCGGCGCCGCTGAGCGCGATCAGCAGCACGGTGGTGCCGTCGCCGGGCCGGGGCAGGCCGAGGGTGGTGGTGACCACGGTGAGCAGGACGGTGGCGACCCAGACCGAGACCAGGGTGGCCCGGCTCTCCCGCAGCGCGAGGGCGAGCAGCAGGAAGACGTACGCGATGATCATCGGAGCCGTCCACGGCCAGCTGCCCATCGCCTGGTGGTGGCGGGCGGTGATGGCGGCGGTGGCGACAAGGCTGGCGGCGCTGATCCACCAGGCGGCCAGCGGCCGGGTGACGGCGAGGAACAGCGGCGTGGTCTGGGCGACGGTCAGCGCGCCGGCCACCGGCACCGCCAGGTCGTAGAAGTCGACCAGGTTGACGATCCCGGTGGGGATCAGCGAGGCCTGCAGGATGATCACGGCGATGTACGGGAGCCGGCGCACCCAGCGCCGGCGGGAGTCCCCGAGCAGCGGGGTGTGGTCCTCGCTCGGGGTGGTCAGGTGGTGCCGCAGGGTGCGCAGTTGGCGCAGCGCGAATCCGTGGCCGTCGGCTCTGGTGGGCGTCTTCATCGGGGGCCACCCTAGGCGGCCGGGCCCGTGTCGGGCGTCGGACTGGAGCGCGAACTTCCGGGTGGTACCGGGGTATCGGGTGATACCCCGGTATGACGGGCGGGGCCCGGGCGGTGCCTACGGGTGGGTGGTTGCCACGGGTGGGTGGTGCTACGGGCGCCAGTGGCCGGCCAGGGCGGGGCCGAGCTGGTCGAAGTAGCGCTCGATCACCGCGACCATGCCCTCGGGGCCGGCCGGCTCGCGCTCGACGCTCCAGGCCAGGTGGGCCGAGCGCAGCAGGCTGGCGAAGACGGCGGCGAGCACGGCCGGGCGCAGGTCCTCGGCCGGGTCCAGGCCCTCGCGTTCGGCGAGCACCTGGATCACCACCTGCTCCTGCTCGGTGACCCGGCGCAGGTGGGCGGCGAGCAGCGGGGGCGTCTCCTCGATCATCCGCATGAGTTCGAGGGCGCTGTGGATCGAGTCGGGGCCGGAGGCCTCCGCGCTGCCGAGGTCGAGCCAGGCCTTGACGATCGCGGCGCGCAGGGCCTGGAGCGGGGTCTCCTCGGCCGGCCGGCGGCGCAGGCACTCGATGAAGTAGTCCTCGGCCACGGCCATCACGGCGAGCGCGACCTCGTCCTTGTTGGCGAAGTAGCGGAAGAAGGTGCGCTGGGAGACGTCGACGGCGGAGGCGATCTCGTCGACGGTCGTGTGGGCGAAGCCCTGCCGGAGGAAGAGCACGTGGGCGGCCTGGATCAGGGCGTCCCGGGTCTGCTGCTTCTTGCGCTCGCGCAGCCCCGGTGTGCGGGCGGGGCCCTCCGGGGCGTCGGTGGTGCGGGGGGCGTGAGCGGCCATGGCGGGGGCCTTCCGGAGCGCGGGGTGTGGCGGGTGGGAGCACAACCTTAGCGCTCTGACAAATGTCAGTGCTGGTCAGAAGTCATTGTTTGCCGTATGTCAGAGGCTGACATAATCTGCCGAGGTGGCGCCCGTCGGGCCGGGGCACCTGTGGGGACGGGTGGGCCGGGGCGCCACGACCACGTCCTGAACCGAGCCACGCCCCCGGAGGGCCCAGATGAGCCAGTCCGTCGTGAAGAACTCCGAGGCGGACGCACCGCCGCCGCCGAATCCACCGTCGGGGGGCGGCCTCAAGGGGCACCCCTGGCTGACCCTGCTGACCGTCGCGGTCGGCGTCATGATGGTCGCGCTGGACGGCACGATCGTCGCCATCGCCAACCCGGTGATCCAGGAGAAGCTGCACGCGGCGCCCTCCGAGATCCAGTGGGTCACCAGCGGCTACCTGCTGGCCCTGGCGGTCTTCCTGATCACCGCCGGCAAGATCGGTGACCGCTTCGGCCACAAGACCACCTTCCTGGTCGGCGCGGTGGGCTTCGCCGCCACCTCGGCCGCGATCGGCTTCGCCGGCAACATCCAGACCGTGATCGCCTTCCGGGTGCTCCAGGGCCTGTTCGGCGCGCTGCTCCAGCCGGCCGCGCTCGGCCTGCTGCGCGGGGCCTTCCCGGCCGAGAAGCTCAACATGGCGATCGGCATCTGGGGCGGCGTGATCGGCGCCTCCACCGCGGCCGGCCCGATCGTCGGCGGCCTGCTGGTCGAGCACGTCAACTGGGAGTCGGTGTTCTTCATCAACATCCCGGTCGGCCTGATCGCGCTGGCGCTGGGCCTGTGGATCCTCAGGGACGTCCGGGCCGAGAACGCCGCCAAGTCCTTCGACCTGCCCGGCATCGCGCTGCTCTCGGTGGGGATGTTCGCGCTGGTCTTCGGCATCATCAAGGCCCCCGAGTGGGGCTGGGGCGACACCAGGACGCTGCTGTTCCTGGGCGGCGCGGTGGTCCTGATGGTGCTGTTCGCGCTCTGGCAGGGCCGGGCGAAGGAGCCGCTGATCCCGCTCGGCCTGTTCCGCTCGGTGCCGCTGTCGGCGGGCGTGCTGCTGATGGTGCTGATGGCCTTCGCGTTCTTCGGCGCGATCTTCTTCGTGACCTTCTACCTCCAGAACGTGCACGGGATGAAGCCGGTCGAGGCCGGCGTCCACCTGCTGCCGATGACCGGCATGATGATCGTCGGCTCGCCGCTGGCCGGCATCGCGATCGGCAAGCTGGGCCCGCGCATCCCGATCGTGGCCGGCATGCTGATCACCACCACCGCGATGTACGGCATGTCCACCCTGGACACCGGCTCCGGCAACGGCGTGATGTCGCTCTGGTTCGTCCTGATGGGCCTCGGCATCAGCCCGGTCATGGTCGGCGCCACCGAGGTGATCGTCGGCAACGCCCCGCTGGAGCTCTCCGGCGTGGCCGGCGGCCTCCAGCAGGCCGCGATGCAGGTCGGCGGCAGCCTCGGCACCGCCGTGCTGGGCGCGCTGATGGCCGCGAAGGTCGGCGACGTGCTGCCGGGCAACTGGGCCAAGGCCGGCCTGCCGCCGGTCGAGGGCGCGGCGGGCGAGGGCCTCAAGCAGGCCGCCCAGCTCGGCATCGCCCCGCCGGCCCCGGCCGGCACCCCGCAGCAGGCGGTGGACGCGATGGCCGGCGCCGTCCACGAGTCCTTCGTGAGCGGCATGTCGCTCGCCTTCGCGGTGGCCGCCGTGGTGGCCTTCGGCGCCGCCGTGCTCGGCCTGCTCACCCGCCGCGGCACCACCGACGCGGGCCCGGCCGTGCACATCTGACGGGCTCCCCGACGCCGCAACGCCACGGCCCCGGACTCCTCGGAGTCCGGGGCCGTCGTGGTGCTCGCGCGGGCCCGGGGCCGCACCGGGGTGCGGGGCGGGTCCGCGGCGCACGCCGAAGGGCCGGACCCCGTGCGGGAGTCCGGCCCCTCAGTGCCTACGGGCTGATCAGGCGTCGCCGCCGGCGGCACCCGGGTCGGCCGCGGCCACGTCCAGCAGCTGGTAGCGGTCGATCGCGTCCTTCAGCGCCGAGCGGTCGATCCTGCCCTGCTTGGCGAGCTCGGTGAGCACCGCCAGGACGACCGACTGCGCGTCGATGTGGAAGAAGCGACGGGCCGCGCCACGGGTGTCGGCGAAGCCGAAGCCGTCGGCGCCCAGCGACTGGTACTGGCCCGGCACCCAGCGGGCGATCTGGTCCGGCACCGCGCGCATCCAGTCGGACACCGCGACGACCGGGCCCTCGGAGCCCTGGAGCTTCTGGGTGACGTACGGCACCCGCTGCTGCTCCTCGGGGTGCAGCAGGTTGAACTCCTCGGCCTCCACCGCGTCGCGGCGCAGCTCGTTCCAGGAGGTCGCGGACCAGACGTCGGCCTTGACGTTCCACTCCTCGGCGAGGATGCGCTGGGCCTCCAGGGCCCACGGCACGGCCACGCCGGAGGCGAGGATCTGGGCCGGGATCTGGCCGGCGGTGCCCGGCGCGTACTTGTGCAGACCCTTGAGGATGCCCTCGACGTCCACGTTCTCGGGCTCGGCCGGCATCTTGATCGGCTCGTTGTAGACGGTGAGGTAGTAGAACACGTCCTCGCCGTGCGGGTGTTCGGCGCTGGAGCCGTACATCCGGCGCAGACCGTCCTGGACGATGTGCGCGATCTCGAAGCCGTACGCCGGGTCGTAGGCCACGACGCCCGGGTTGGTCGAGGCCAGCAGGTGCGAGTGGCCGTCGGCGTGCTGCAGGCCCTCACCGGTCAGCGTGGTGCGGCCGGCGGTGGCACCCAGCACGAAGCCGCGGGCCAGCTGGTCGGCCATCTGCCAGAACTGGTCGCCGGTGCGCTGGAACCCGAACATCGAGTAGAAGACGTACACCGGGATCAGCGGCTCGCCGTGGGTGGCGTAGGACGAGCCGGCGGCGATCAGCGAGGCGGTGCAGCCCGCCTCGGAGATGCCGTCGTGGAGCATCTGGCCGGTCGGCGACTCCTTGTAGGCGAGGAGGAGGTCCCGGTCGACCGACTCGTAGGTCTGGCCGAGCGGGTTGTAGATCTTCGCCGACGGGAAGAGCGAGTCCATGCCGAAGGTGCGGTACTCGTCCGGCGCGATCGGCACGAAGCGGTTGCCGATGCCCTTGTCCCGCATGAGGTCCTTGAGCAGCCGGACGAACGCCATGGTGGTGGCGATGGTCTGGTTGCCGGAACCCTTCTTGACCGCCTTGTACGCGTCGTCGCCGGGCAGCTCCAGCTTCCGCGGGCGGACCTTGCGGGTCGGCACGTAGCCGCCGAGCTCCTCCCGGCGGTCGTGCATGTACTGGATCTCCTCCGAGTCGCGGCCCGGGTGGTAGTACGGCGGCAGGCCGTCCTCGAGCTGCTTGTCGGTGATCGGCAGGTGCAGCCGGTCGCGGAAGCGCTTCAGGTCCTCGACCGTCAGCTTCTTCATCTGGTGGGTGGCGTTGCGGCCCTCGAAGTTGGGGCCCAGCGTCCAGCCCTTGACCGTCTGGGCGAGGATGACCGTCGGCTGGCCCTTGTGCTCGCGGGCCGCCTTGAACGCCGCGTAGATCTTCTTGTGGTCATGGCCGCCGCGACCCAGGTGCTGGATCTGCTGGTCGGACATGTTCTCGACCATGGCGCGCAGGCGCAGGTCGCCGCCGAAGAAGTGCTCGCGGATGTACGCGCCGGACTCGGTGGCGTAGGTCTGGAACTGGCCGTCCACCGTGGTGTTCAGCTTGTTCACCAGGACGCCGTCGCGGTCCTGCGCGAGCAGCGGGTCCCAGCTGCGGTCCCAGATGAGCTTGATCACGTTCCAGCCGGCGCCCCGGAACTGGGACTCCAGCTCCTGGATGATCTTGCCGTTGCCGCGGACCGGGCCGTCCAGGCGCTGCAGGTTGCAGTTGACCACGAAGGTCAGGTTGTCCAGGCCCTCGCGGGCGGCCAGGGACAGCTGGCCGAGCGACTCGGGCTCGTCCATCTCGCCGTCGCCGAGGAAGGCGTAGACCTGCGAGTCGGAGGTGTCCTTGATGCCGCGGTGCTCCAGGTAGCGGTTCATCCGGGCCTGGTAGATCGCGCCGAGCGGGCCGAGGCCCATCGAGACGGTCGGGAACTCCCAGAAGTCCGGCATCAGCCGCGGGTGCGGGTAGCTGGAGAGGCCGTAAGGCGCCTTCGACTTCTCCTGGCGGAACGCGTCGAGCTGCTGCTCGGACAGTCGGTCCAGCAGGAAGGCGCGGGCGTAGATGCCGGGGGAGGCGTGGCCCTGGAAGAAGACCTGGTCGCCGGACTCGCCCTCGGCGTCCTTGCCGCGGAAGAAGTAGTTGAAGCCGACGTCGTACAGCGACGCGGAGGAGGCGAAGGTGGCGATGTGGCCACCGACGCCGATGCCCGGGCGCTGGGCCCGGGAGACCATGACGGCCGCGTTCCACCGGGTCGCGTTGAGGATCTTGCGCTCGATCTCCTCGTTGCCGGGGAAGAACGGTTCGTCCTTGGTCGCGATGGTGTTGACGTAGTCCGTGCTGCGCATCTCGGGCACGGCGACACGCTTCTCGCGGGCGCGCTCGATCAGCCGCAGCATCAGGTAACGGGCGCGCTCACGCCCCCGCTCGTCGATGGCCGCATCGAGCGACTCCAGCCATTCCGCGGTCTCCTCGGGATCGAAGTCCGGGACCTGACTCGGAAGGCCGCCAATGATGATCGGGTTGCGATCGGATCCGGAAGCCACGCTGTTCCTTCACTGTCGGTCGAAACTGAGGTGTGTCGCGCCGCCTCCATCGTGCTACCGCGCTCGGAGATCCGTCATCTCTACCGATCGGTAACCGTTCCGCCCGGTGGGCGGTCCGGTCTGGTGGTGCGCGGTGCGGGCGTCTTCGTCCGCTCCGCACACCCCCGGGTGTTACGAAAAGAGGTGGTCCGACCTGGTGTCCCGTCCGCCCGATGGCGGGCGGCCGGGGTGAGGGCCAACAGGAGACTCTACGCCCGCGCACGCGCGGACCCGAATGCCGTTCGCATCTCGGTCGTGCGTACGGCCTGTGGGCCAGGACCACCCGAAGCATCCTCGGCCCATGCAGAAAAGGGCAAATCGATGTGATTCCCGCCACGCCGCGCGGCGTGTCCCGCTGCGACACGTCAACCTTTGGAGGGGATCGGGGGTCGGGTACTTGCGCGAACCGCCGCGCCCGTGTGGACTACGGCCACAGCCTCGGCATGGATGCCGAGCCGAATACTGGAGGTTATTCCCGTGAGCGCGACCGCGGACCCCGCGGACAAGTCCAACCCGGCGACCCGTCTCGGCTTCGAAGAAGGCCAGATCATCCAGGAGCTGGGGTACGACGAAGACACTGACCAGGACCTCCGCGAGGGCATCGAGGAGCTCACCGGTACGGATCTCGTCGACGAGGACTACGACGACGTCGCCGACGCCGTCCTGCTGTGGCACCGCGACGACGACGGGGACCTCACCGACGCCCTCGTCGACGCGCTGGAGTACCTCGCTGAGGGCGGCCTGATCTGGCTGATGACGCCCAAGACCGGGCGGGACGGCCACATCGAGGCCTCCGAGATCAACGACGCGGCCAAGACCGCGGGCCTCTCCCAGACCAGCTCGATCAACATCGTCAAGGACTGGGCGGCCACCCGGCTCGCCACCAAGTCCACGGCGAAGGGCGGCAAGCGCTGAGCGGGCTCTGAAGCCCCGCGCCGGGCCCCGCCGGAGGAACCCCTCCGGCGGGGCCCGGTGCATTCCCCGGCGCCGCACCCCCTGGGGTGGCGTTCCCTGGCGCCGCCTCCCCGACGCACCCGGACGGCCCCGCCGCCCCGTTCGCGCACGGCGAACGGACCGGGGCCGCGACCGGCCGCCTCATCCGTTCGGTCGAACCGCCGTAAACGAATGCGAGGATGTGGCCTGCCGCGCCCGCCGCGCGGCGCGGTCGCGTCAGAAAGGTCCCGTCCATGGCCATCGAGGTCGACACCCCGGCTCCGGACTTCCAGCTCAACAACCAGCACGGGGAGACCGTCCGGCTCTCCGACTTCCGCGGCCGCAAGAACGTCGTCCTGGTCTTCTACCCGTTCGCCTTCACCGGCGTCTGCACCGGCGAGCTGGGCGCGATCCAGCGGGAGCTGGCGGGCCTGCAGAACGACACCGTGCAGGTGCTCGGCGTCTCCTGCGACTCGCAGTTCTCCCAGCGGGTCTTCGCCGACCGGGAGGGGCTGGAGTTCCCGCTCCTGGCCGACTTCTGGCCGCACGGCGAGGTCACCCGCGCGTACGGCGTCCTCGACGAGGAGCGGGGCTGCCCGCTGCGCGGCACCTTCGTGATCGACACCGAGGGCACGGTGCGCTGGAGCGTCGTCAACGGCCTCCCGGACGCCCGGGACGAGCAGGAGTACCTGAAGGTCCTCGCGGCGCTCTGAGGCCCCCGCCCAGCGCCCCGACGGCGCCGCGCTCGCTCCCGCGGCACCCGCCGGCCGGGTGTCGTCGGGCCGTGTCCGGCCTGATCAGGGGTGCGGACGGGAACCCCGTACTACGCTCGGGCCGTTGGCGGGGTGGGGTGCGGGAGCCGATGAGCCTCCCGACGCCCCGGACCGCACCACCGGGGGCACCACTGGACGTGCCTCCCGATTCTTGGAGGACTAGTGGGAGTCAGCCTCAGCAAGGGCGGCAACGTCTCGCTCACCAAGGAGGCACCGGGCCTCACGGCCGTGGTCGTCGGCCTGGGCTGGGACGTCAGGACCACCACCGGTGCGGACTTCGACCTGGACGCCAGCGCCCTGCTGTGCAACGCCCAGGGCAAGGTCGCCTCGGACGGCAACTTCGTGTTCTTCAACAACCTGAAGAGCCCGGACGGCTCGGTCGAGCACACCGGTGACAACCTGACCGGCGAGGGGGAGGGCGACGACGAGGCGATCAAGGTCAACCTGGCCGGCGTGCCGGTGGACGTGGAGAAGATCGTCTTCCCGGTCTCGATCTACGACGCCGAGACCCGCGGCCAGAACTTCGGCCAGGTGCGCAACGCGTTCATCCGCGTGGTGAACCAGGCCGACAACTCGGAGCTGGCCCGCTACGACCTCTCCGAGGACGCCTCCACCGAGACCGCGATGGTCTTCGGCGAGCTGTACCGCAACGGCAGCGAGTGGAAGTTCCGTGCCATCGGCCAGGGCTACGCCTCCGGCCTGCGCGGCATCGCGCAGGACTTCGGGGTCAACGTCTGAGCCTTCGGGCACACCCTGCGGCGCGGGTCCCGCGCCGTTCCGCCGGGGCGGCCCCGGACCTCCGCGGTCCGGGGCCGCCCCGGTTCCGTCCGCCCCGGTGCCGCGGTGGTCCGTCGCGCTGCGAGGATGGGAGTTCAGGAAGTTCAGCCGACCGGAGCCGGTCGGCCGGGGCCGCGGGGGATTACACCTGGAAGGCGCCCCGGGAGAAGCAAGGGAGGAAGAACGTCATGGTGGTCACGCTCGCCAAGGGTGGCAACGTCTCGCTCACCAAGGCCGCGCCGAACCTGACGCAGGTTCAGATCGGCCTCGGCTGGTCCGCCCGTTCGACCACGGGCGCCCCGTTCGACCTCGACGCGAGCGCCCTGATCTGTGGTGGCGGGCGGGTGCTCGGCGACGAGTACTTCGTCTTCTACAACAACCTCAAGAGCCCCGAGGGCTCGGTGGAGCACCAGGGCGACAACCTCACCGGCGGCGACGACACGGGTGACGACGAGGTGGTCCTGGTCAACCTGGACCTCGTCCCGGCCCAGGCCGACAAGGTGATCTTCGCGGTCTCGATCTACGAGGCCGAGGCGCGGCTCCAGAACTTCGGTCAGGTGCGCAACGCCTACATCCGGGTCGTCAACTCGGTCGACGGCCAGGAGATCGCCCGCTACGACCTGTCCGAGGACGCGTCCAGCGAGACTGCGATGATCTTCGGCGAGCTGTACCGCTACGCGGGCGAGTGGAAGTTCCGCGCGGTGGGCCAGGGGTACGCCTCCGGCCTGCGCGGCATCGCGCTCGACTTCGGCGTGAACGTACAGTAAGGGCGAAAATCGGACTTATCTCACCCGACCCGATCATGAGAACAAAGGGCAGTGCGGGGGTGACCTGACCGGGCCCGGCCCGGTCAGGGCGTCTCGGGACGAGGCCGCCCCCGGCACGGCCAGAACCCGAAAGGTAGCCAACTCCCGTGTTCCTCCGCACATTCGGCTGGTCGTTCGCGATCACCGCCATCGGCCTGGTCGCGGCCGGACTGCTCTGGGGAGCCCAAGGCTTCGGCATCGTGCTGATCCTCTCCATCCTGGAGATCTCCCTGTCGTTCGACAACGCGGTGGTCAACGCCACGGTGTTGAAGCGGATGAACCCGTACTGGCAGAAGATCTTCCTGACCGTCGGTGTCCTCATCGCGGTCTTCGGCATGCGCCTGGTCTTCCCGCTGCTGGTCGTCGGCCTCACCGCGAAGCTCAGCCCCGCGACGGTCATCGACCTCGCGCTGCACTCCGACAAGACCCACGAGGGCCTCACCTACGCCCAGTACCTGGAGGCGGCCAACCCGGCCATCGCGGCCTTCGGCGGCGTCTTCCTGCTGATGATCTTCCTCGACTTCATCTTCGAGGAGAAGGACTACAACTGGCTGGCCTGGATCGAGCGGCCGCTGGAGAAGGTCGGCAAGCTGGAGGCCTTCTCCAGCGTCGTCGCCCTGGTCGCCCTGCTGCTGGCCTCCAACTTCTTCGCCGAGGAGCACGCGGAGACCGTCCTGCTCGCCGGTGTCCTCGGCCTGGTCACCTACCTCGCCGTCAACGGCCTCTCCTCGATCTTCGAGTCGGGCCTGGAGGCCGAGGAGGAGCGCGAGGAGGCGGCGGAGAAGGCCGGCAAGTCGATCGTCCAGGTCGGCGGCAAGGCGGCGTTCTTCCTCTTCCTCTACCTGGAGGTCCTGGACGCCTCGTTCTCCTTCGACGGCGTGGTCGGCGCGTTCGCCATCTCCAGCGACATCTTCCAGATCACCCTGGGCCTCGGCATCGGCGCGATGTACATCCGCTCGCTGACCGTCTTCCTGGTCCGCAAGGGCACCCTGGACGACTACGTCTACCTGGAGCACGGCGCGCACTACGCGATCGGTGCGCTGGCGGCGATCCTGCTGGTCGGGATCAAGTACCACATCCCGGAGATCGTCACCGGCCTGATCGGCGTCGCCTTCATCGGGCTGGCGCTCGGCTCGTCGATCCTGCGCAACCGGCGCGAGGGCGCGGACGAGGAACCGGAACTGGTCGGCAGCGGCAACAAGTAACCGCCGTCCGACGACCGGCACGCGAAACGGCCGCCTCCGGGGTTTCCCGGGGGCGGCCGTTCGTCGTGTGTCCCTGGTCGTTCCTGGGGGGTGCGGGGCCCGTTCCTGTGGGGTGCGGGGCCCGTCAGCCGAGCTGCTGCTCGATCGCGCGCAGCTTGCGCTCCAGCGAGTCCAGCTTCGGCATCGACAGGGTGTCGTCGTCGGCCGTCAGGTCGACGGTCGAGCCGCTGCGGGACGACCCGGTGCCCGAGACCGAGGAGGACGTGTAGGAGGAGGACGCGTACGAGGAGGACGTGTACGAGGAGCCGACGGCGGCGCGCGGCCGTCGGCCGGAGTCCAGGGTGGCCGGCTCGAGCGGGTCGGTGGACTGCTTCGAGGCCGAGTACGAGGAGGCCGAGGTCGAGGTGGTGGCGTCGGTTCCCGCGGCTAGGGCAGGCTCCGTAGCGCTCGGGCCGTCTCCGGCAGCCGTGAGGGCGGGAACCTGGCGGCCGCCGCGGGCCCGGGCGAGCATGCCGGTCTGGCGGGAGATGGCCTTCAGCTCGGCCCGCTCACGGCGGTCGGCGGTACGGGCGCGGGCCTTGGCGTCCAGCTTCGCCTGGCGCTCCTCGCGCACCTCGTCGACCGCCTCGTCCAGGCTGCGGACGTTCTCCAGCAGCATTAGCGACCAGGCCGCGTAGGTCTCGCGCGGGGCGCGCAGCCAGCGGACGATGCGGATCTGCGGCAGCGGGCGCGGCACCAGGCCCTGCTCGCGCAGCGCGGCCTTGCGGGTCTGCTTCAGCGCCCGGTCGAACAGGATCGCCGCCGAGATCGACATGCCGGAGAAGAACTGCGGGGCACCGTCGTGCGACACGCCGCGCGGGGCGTGCACCCAGTTGAACCAGGCCGAGGCGATCGCGAACACCCAGACCAGCAGGCGGGAGCCGAGCGCGGCGTCACCGTGGCTGGCCTCGCGGACGGCGAGCACCGAGCAGAACATCGCGGCGCCGTCCAGGCCGAACGGGACGAGGTACTCCCAGCCGCCGGACAGACCCAGGTTCTCCTTGCCGAAGCCGACCAGGCCGTGGAAGGACAGCGCGGCGGCGACACCGGCACAGCAGAAGAGCAGCGTGTACGAGGAGATGCCGTAGATCATCTCCTTGCGACGGCGGCGCTCCTCGCTGCGCTCCCAGGAGTCGCCGGACTCGTCCTTCTTCGAGTTCTTGAAGCGCAGCGTCGCCACCAGGACGGCGACGAACAGCAGGGCTGCGCCGCCGACGACGGTCCAGACCAGCTGTATGGAGGTCAGGTTCATTGCGGGTCGGGCCTCGGGTTTCCGCAGGGGACAGGATCACAGTGCGACACAGGCGGTCAGGACCCGCCGTGCGGGCACTGCCTGACGGTTCGTTCGTCGCCGCACGGCATGCCCGCCACGCCCGCGCAGGGGCGGACGGGACACCTGTGCGGCTAGACGATATCGCGTCCGAAGGGGCGGCATGTTACGGGAGGGCGGCTTCTGCGGGCCAATCGACCCGCCGGTCGGGCCCGGTTGGGTAGGGGAGGGGGTGAACGGGGTATCCGACGGCCGGGCCGATGCCCGATCATTGGTCGGCGGGCCGTCAGAACGCCTGACGGGAGCAGGGGGAGAGGACTGCATGGTCTCGATCTGGGAGTACCTGCGCGGGGACAAGAGCTACACCTTCGACAACCCCGGTGGTCAGCACAAGGTCATACTCACCAAGTCGGCCCCGCAGCACGCGATCACCGGGTCGGCCGCCACCACCGGCTACCTCTACGTCAACCTGCACTGGACGATGAGCTCCGGGGGCGCCGCCCGGACGAGCCCGCGGGAGTCCGTCAGGCGGTTCTTCAGCCCGCGGATCCTGCGGCCGCAGGATCCGGACTCGCCGCAGAACGCCGAGCCGACCAACGTCGACCTCGACCTGGCCTGCATGTACGAGCTCTCCGACGGGAGCACGGGCGTGGTGCAGCCGCTCGGCGGGCTCTTCGGCGACCTCCAGAACGCGCCGTACATCAAGCTCAGCGGCGACGACCAGTACGGGGCGCCGTCCGGCGAGACGATGTACGTCAACCTGGAGAAGAAGGACAAGTTCAAGCGGCTGCTGATCTTCGTCTACATCTACGACGGCACGCCGGCCTTCGAGCAGTCGAACGCGGTGGTCACGATCGTGCCGCAGACCGGGCCGCGGATCGAGATCAAGCTGGACGAGCGGGCCCGGGCGGCGCGTTCCTGCGCGGTGGTGCTGATTGAGAACGCGGGGGACAACCAGCTGAGGGTGCGCCGCGAGGTGCGGTACGTCAACGGGTTCCAGGCGGACATCGACCGGCTGTACGGGTTCGGGATGCAGTGGCAGCGCGGGTACAAGAGCGACTGAGCGGTTGAGCGGCTGAGTGACTGAGCCGTTGAGTGCGGTTGGGCGACCGATGGCGATCGGTGGTCCTGTGGCGGGCGGGGCCGGGGTCGTCGGCGGGGCCGGGTTCGGCGGGCGGCCCCGCCGGGGGCGTCAGCGGGGCTGGAACTGCGGGCCCTGCGGGGGCAGCGCGAACTCCTCGCCGGTGGGTGCCGGGGGCTGGGCCGCCGGCGGCTGCGGCGGGACGGGCGGCTGCTGGCCGGTGCCGGGCTGCGGGTAGCCGTAGCCGGCGGGGCCCTGCTGCTGCGGGACGGGCTGGTGCTGGGGGGCGGGCTGGTTCGGCTGGACGGGCTGGTTCGGTTGGGGGTAGCCGTAACCGCCGGGCTGCGGGTAGCCGTAGCCGCCGGCGGGCTGCTGCTGGTGGGGGTAGCCGTAGCCCGTGCCGGGCTGGGGGTAGCCGTAACCGTTGCCGGGCTGACCGGGCTGACCGGGCTGACCGGGCTGACCGGGCTGACCGGGCTGGCCGGGCTGGCGGGCCGGGGGCGCGGTGGGCGGCGGGGGCATGGTCGGCGGGGCCGCGGGCGGCGGCGGGGTCGCCGGTGCGGGCGCGGGGCCAGCGGCCGGTACGGTGGCCGGAGCTTGGGCGGGCGGTGTCTGCGGGACGGCCGGGGCCAGGGTGAAGGTGCCCGGCTCGGGGGTGGTCGAGCGCGGGTCCGGCATCGGGGTGCTGCGCGGGTCGAGCGTGCCGGCCGCGGTGGTAATGGACCCGGGCGCCTGGGCCTGGGCCTGGTCGGCCTCCGCCTCGTCGTCCACGGTGATGCCGAAGTCGGTGGCGAGGCCGATCAGCCCGGAGGTGTAGCCCTGGCCGATCGCCCGGAACTTCCAGGCGCCGGAGCGGCGGTACAGCTCGCCCGCGACCAGGGCGGTGACGTTCTCGGCGTCGTCGATCTCGAACTCGGCGAGTGCGGGCGCGCCCTCGCCGGCCGTGGCGTCGAAGAGCAGCAGGCGCAGCCCCGGCACCGCACGGAACGGCCCGCCCTCGGAGGAGCCGGCCAGCACCACGCGCTCCACCCCGGCGGGCAGCTTGCCCAGTTCGACCTCGACCGTGTCGATGATCTCGGCGCCGCCGGAGGTCTGCTGCTTGGGCAGGTGGCGGACCAGGCCGGAGGGGTGGCGGGGCTGGTTGTAGAAGACGAAGTCGGCGTCCGAGCGGACCTTGCCGGTGGCGCCGAGCAGCAGCGCGGACGCGTCCACGTCCGGCGCACCGGGCGTGGCGCTCCAGCGCAGCACGGCGCGGACCGCCGCCGCCGGCAGTGCGATGTTGGCGCCCTTGGCCATCACGTGCGTCATAGCCGACCATCCTGCCTGTTCGCCACCCCTTCGGACAACGTGACCGGAGCAGTCCGTGCCGCGTCGGGCTTTGCCAAGACTTGCGCTTTCCGAGGTTTGCCGCCGTCGATTCCGAGGTTCACGGCCGCCACAACCGTGATCATCCATGATCGCCCAAGTGGACCGGGATGTTCCGGGAGTTCAGTGCCGGGGAACCGGGACCGGCCGGATCCCGTCCGTACGATGGGCGGTCGAAAGGTCCCCGGGGGGTAGGCACAGGGGCGTCCGGCGGAGGCGTGCCCGGGAACCATGGCACCCGGTCGGCCGGTTGACCAGGGTGTCGTCGGCAACGGGCCGCAGGCCGGTCCACTTCCTGGAGGAGAGCACCTTGCGCCATTTCGGCCACCTCGCCGAGGACGTACGCGGCCGGCTCTTCCTGGAGCAGCCGCGCCCGTTCAGCGCGCGGAGCGGGCCGACGGTGCTCGCCACCGCCCTCGGCGGCACCCTCTACAGCCCGGCCACCAGGCCCGCGCTGGCCGCGGACATCCGCAAACTCGCTGGTCGGGGCGTGGTGTCGATGGTGCTCTGCCTGGAGGACGCGATCGCCGACCACGAGGTGGACGCGGGCGAGCGGAACCTGGTCGAGCAACTGAATGACCTGGTCAAGAATTTCACCGACTGTACACAGAGCCACCCCTTGCTCTTCATCAGGGTCCGTGCCGCCACCCAGATCCTCGACCTGGCCGAACGCCTCGGACCGGCCGTCGAACTGCTCAGCGGCTTCGTGCTGCCGAAGTTCACCCCGGCGAACGGCGGTGAGTACCTGGCCGCGCTGGCCGCCGCCGAGGCCGCGACCGGGCGGCGGCTGTTCGCCATGCCCGTCCTGGAGTCGCCCGAACTCGCCCACCTGGAGACCAGGCGGGAGCAGCTCTTCGGCATCGCCGAACTGCTCGCCGGCCACCGCGACCGGGTGCTCGCCGTCCGGCTCGGCGTCACCGACCTCTGCTCCGCGTACGGCCTGCGGCGCTCGCCCGACCTCACCGCGTACGACGTGGCACTGGTCGCGGCGGTGATCGGGGACGTGGTCAACGTGCTCGGCCGGGCGGACGGCACCGGGTACACCGTCACCGGGCCGGTCTGGGAGTACTTCCCGGTGCAGGAGCGGATGTTCAAGCCGCAGCTGCGCCGGACCCCGTTCGCCGGGGCCTCGCTCTCCGCCGCCTCCGGGGCGCTCCGGGCCTCCGGCGAGGAGGTCCGCCGGCGGATCATCGAACACGACCTGGACGGGCTGATCCGGGAGGTCGAACTCGACCGGGCCAACGGCCTGCTCGGCAAGACCTGCATCCACCCCAGCCACGTTCCGGCCGTGCACGCCCTCTCCGTGGTCACGCACGAGGAGTACTGCGACGCCCGCGACATCCTCCGGCAGGAGGAGGACGGCGGCGGGGTACTGCGCTCGGCGTACACCAACAAGATGAACGAGGCCCGGCCGCACCGGGCCTGGGCGGAGCGGGTGCTGCTGCGGGCGGAGGTGTTCGGGGTGGCCCGGGAGGACGTGAGCTTCGCGGAACTGCTGTCGGCTTGCCTGTGCGGCTGACCGTGCGGCCGGTTCCGGAGCGGCCGACTCCCGTATGGCTGACCCCTGTACGGCTGATGCCTGTACGGCTGGCTCCCGTACGGCTCTCGCTCCCGGGTGGCCGGTACCCGGGGGCCGACTGTTTCCGTGGCCGAGCCCGAGCCGTTCCCTCCGGTTCCCCCGGGGTGGATAGGACGGATCCGTGAGCGCGGATATGACCAACGCACCATCGCACCACCGAAGGCAGGACCAGTAGTGACAGCAACACCGCAGACGTGGACCGGCCGTTGGGTCGCCGACCGGGCCGGGATCGCGCTGACCGGCTCCGAGCGCCTCCCCGAACTCGTCGGTCTGGCCCTCCGCTCGGGGAACCCCAAGCGCTCCCACCTGCTGGTCTCCACCGTGCTCGGCAAGCACGTGCCGCAGCGGCCCTCGGTGGTCCACGGCACCGGACTCGAACTCGGCCGCCGGGTCCGCGAACTGCTCGGCGCGCGGGCGGCCGGGCAGGCCGTCGTGCTCGGCTACGCGGAGACCGCCACCGGCCTCGGCCACAGCGTCGCCGACGGCCTGGACGCCCCCTACCTGCACTCCACCCGCCGCCCGGTGCCCGGCGTGGCCCCGGTCGGCGGCTTCGAGGAGGAGCACTCCCACGCCACCTCGCACCTGCTGCTCCCGGCCGACCCCGGGCTCCTCGCCGGGGACGGGCCGCTGGTGCTGGTGGACGACGAGTTCTCGACCGGGCAGACGGTGCTCAACACCATCCGTGCCCTCCACGCCCGCCACCCGCGCGGGCACTACGTGGTGGTCGCCCTGGTGGACCTGCGCTCCGCGGCCGACCGGCGGCGGCTCGACCTGACCGCCGCCGAACTCGGCGTCCGGCTGGACCTGGTGGCCACCGCGAGCGGCGGCGTCGAGCTGCCCGAGGACCTGCCGAGCCGGGCCGAGCGGCTGATCGCCGAGGCGGCGGGGGAGGCGGCGGGGGATCCGGGGGATCCGGGGGTTGCGGGTCCGGGGGTTGCGGGTCCAGGGGCCGGGCGCACGGCGGCCGGGCACCCGGAGGCGGCAGGCGTCGCGCCGCTGGCCCGGGTCGAGCTGGACTGGCCCGCCGGCCTCCCGGACGGCGGCCGGCACGGCTTCACCGCCCGCGACCGTGCCCGGCTGGACGCCGAACTGCCCCGGCTGGCCGGTCAGTTGGCCGAGGCCGTGCCCGCCGGGGCGCAGCGGGTACTGGTGCTCGGCTTCGAGGAGCTGATGTACGCGCCGCTGCGCCTGGCCGACGCCCTCGCCGAGCGGCTCGGCGGCGACCGCGTCCGGTTCTCCACCACCACCCGCTCGCCCGTCCTGGCGGTGGACGACCCCGGCTACGCCATCCGCACCCGGCTCGCCTTCCCCGCCCACGACGACCCGCAGGACGGCGGCTCGCCCGAGCGCTACGCGTACAACGTCGCCCCCGGCAGCGACCCGGCGAGGCGCTTCGACGCCGTGGTGCTGGTGGTCGACGACGTGGCCGACACCCCGGCGCTGCACGAGGGTGAGCGGGCGCTGCTCGGGCAGCTGCGGCGGGTGACCGACCAGGTGGTGCTCGCCGTGCTGCCCTCGCACCGGCCGGTGGCCGTGGCCGCCTCGGCGTCCGCGGGCGCCTCGCCGTCCGCGGCGCGGACGGTGGCCGAGGCGCCGTCCGTGGTCGAGGCGCTGCCCGCGCCCGCCTCGCAGTCCGTGGCCGCGTCGCTGCCCGCGCCCCTGTACGGGCCGGCGTTCTCCTCGTACCCGGCCGAGGAGGTGGCCTGGCTGCTCAAGGACCTCTCCGGGGTCGCGCTCGAGGCGCCCACCGAGGAGCGCGAGGAGGCCGTCCAGAACGGCGGCGCGCACTACGCCGAGTCGTTGCCGGTCGAGTACCAGCCCAGCCCCGAGTACCAGGAGCTGTTCCACCAGGCGCTGCGCGACTCCGCCGGCCGGATCGCGCTCGCCGTCGGCACCGTCGCCGAGACGCTGCTGCGCGAGCGCGGCCCGGGGCTGGTGCTCGCCTCGCTGGCCCGGGCCGGCACGCCCGTCGGCATCCTGGTCCGCCGCTGGCTGGCCTTCGCGCACGGCCTGTCCGTGCCGCACTACACGGTCTCGATCGTGCGCGGCCGTGGCATGGACCCGGTCGCGCTGCGCTACCTGGCCAACCACCACCGCGCGGAGGACGTGGTGTTCGTGGACGGCTGGACCGGCAAGGGCGCGATCACCCGTGAACTCGCCGGCACACTGGCCGGCACCGGCTTCGACCCGGACCTCGCGGTGCTCGCCGATCCGGGCCGCTGCGTGCGGACGTACGGTACCCGGGACGACTTCCTGATTCCGTCCGCCTGCCTCAACTCCACCGTCTCCGGGCTGGTTTCGCGCACGGTGCTGCGGGCCGGGCTGATCGGGCCGGACGACTTCCACGGCGCCAAGCACTACGCCGAACTGGCCGGGAGCGACGTCTCGGCGGCCTTCCTGGACGCGGTGGCCGCCCGCTTCGGCGAGGTCCGCGCCGCGGCCGTCGCGGGCGCCGACCGGCTCGCTGACGACCCGCACCGGGCACCCGACTGGGCCGGCTGGGCCGCGGTCGAGCGGATCAGCGCCGAGTACGGCATCGGCAACGTCAACCTGGTCAAGCCCGGCGTCGGTGAGACCACCCGGGTCCTGCTGCGCCGCGTCCCCTGGCGGATCCTCGCCCGGCGCGGCGCAGGTGCGGACCTCGACCACGTCCGGCTGCTCGCCGCCCAGCGCGGCGTGGAGGTCGAGGAGGTGGACGGCCTGCCGTACACCTGCGTCGGCCTGATCCACCCCCGCTACAGCCGCGGGGCGACCGGGGGCGACGGGCACGCCGTGGCGTCGGTTCCGGGGGCGGTTCCCGGTGCGGGTTCGGGCGCGGTTCCAGGCGCGTTTTCCGGTTCGGGGTCGGGCTCGGGCTCGCTTTCGGATCCGGTTTCGATTTCGGTCCCGGGGAGGGATTCCTGATGGGTGTTCTGGTGGCCAGCGACCTCGACCGGACGCTGATCTACTCCGAGCGGGCCATGGCCCTGGCGGCCCCCGACCGGTCGGCGCCGCGGCTGCTCTGCGTCGAGGTGTACCAGGGGAGGCCGTTGTCCTTCATGACCGAGCGCGCCGCCGGACTGCTCACCGAACTCGCCCGCGAGGTCTGCTTCGTCCCGGCCACCACCCGGACGCCGGAGCAGTACGGGCGGGTCAACCTGCCGGGGCCGACGGCGGACTGGGTCCCCGCGTACGCGATCTGCGCCAACGGCGGGCAACTGCTGGTGGACGGCGTCCCGGACGGCGACTGGCGGGCCGAGATCACCGCGCGGATCGCCGCCGGATCGGCCCCGCTGGAGGAGGTCGTGCGGCGGCTCGCCCTGTGCGCCGACCCGGAGTGGACGCACAAGCGGCAGGTCGCCGACGAGCTGTTCGCCTACCTGGTGGTCGAGCGCGCCGCGCTGCCGGAGGGCTGGCTGGCGGAGCTGACCGGCTGGTGCGCCGAACGCGGCTGGACGGTCTCCCTGCAGGGCCGCAAGGTGTACGCGGTGCCCGCGCCGCTCACCAAGAGCGCCGCGCTGGCCGAGGTCGTCCGGCGCACCGGCGCGGACACCGTGCTGGCGGCCGGGGACTCGCTGCTCGACGCGGACCTGCTGCTCGCGGCGGACGCCGGCTGGCGCCCCGGGCACGGCGAGCTCGCGGACAGCGGCTGGACGGCCCCCGGCGTCACCGCCCTGACGGAGGTGGGGGTGACGGCGGGGGAGGAGATCGTCCGGCGGTTCCTGGCGGGGGCGTCGGCGCTGCCGGTCGGGGTCTGACCGGCTCGGAACGGCTTCCGGGTCAGCCGCAGCAGCCGCCGCCGCAGCAACCCCCGCCGCCCCCGCCCCCGCCCCCGCCCCCGGCGGCGGGGGCCGGCTGGGAACCGGCCGCGCCGGTGACGGCGACGGTGGACAGCAGCTTCACGGTGTCCTCGTGGCCCTGGGGGCAGACGGCGGGGTCGTTGGCCTGGGCCATCGGACGGCGGAGCTCGAAGGTGGCGCCGCAGGAGCGGCAGCGGAAGTCGTAGCGAGGCATACCGGCAGCGTACCCAGCGGGGCGCCCGCCGGTCGCCCGGTCGAGGTGGTTGGTGACAGACGCCCGGCCGCGTGTCACCGGTGGCCGCCGAGGTCCCCGCGGATCAGTTCGATCACCCGGGCCGCCGTGTCCCGCACCGCCGCGAGCTCGGTCAGGAAGTGCCAGTAGTCGGGGTGCCGGCCGGCCGCCTCCAGCGCGGCCACCGCGCGGTCCAGCCGGGCCACCGCCTCGTCCAGCGGGGCGGCGTGCCGCGGGTCCGGCGCGCTGCGCCCGGCCATCGCCAGCCGCTGGGCGTCCCGGATCGCGAAGCGGGCGCGCTCGATCTCCCGGTTGGGGTCGTGCTGCACCTCGTTCAGCTGCCGCAGCCGGTCGTTCACCGCGGACACCGAGCCGTCGGCGGTCTCCAGCAGCGCGCGGACCGTCCCGATCGCGGCAGTGGCGTCCGCCCAGCGCTGCTCGTCCCGGGCCCGGGCGGCCTCGGCGAGCTTGCGCTCGGCGGCGCGCCCGGTCTCCGCGACCTGCTCCGAGACCCGCTGGAGGTCCTGCCAGCAGGCGGTGCTGAACCGGCGGCGCAGCTCGCTCAGGGCGGGCTCGACCGTCTCGGCCTTGGTCTCCAGTGCCTGGATCCGGGTGCGCAGGCTCGCCACCCGCCGGTCGATCTCCCGCGCCCGCTCCGGCAGCTGCCCGGCGTCGGCGGCGATCGCCTCGGCGCGCTGCTTCACGTCGTCCGCGCGCCGAAGGGTGTCCGCGACCCCGTGCCGGGCCGGGCCCTCGTTCAGCCGGCCGAGCTCGGGCGCCAGCTCGGCCAGCCGGGCCGCCAGGTCGTCCGCCCGCAGGCCGGCGCCGCGCGCCTCGTCCAGCGCGGTGGTGGCCGCGAGCAGCGCGCGCTTGGCCTGCTCGACCGCCGGGGTGACCCGCATCAGCTGCTGCTCGGCGTGCTGGATGGTCGGCTGCAGGCGGCGCAGGAAGTCGTTCAGCTCCGCCCGGGCCGAGCCGAGCTGGCCCTTCACGTCCTCCAGGAGGCGCTTGGCCTGCGCGGCCGTGCCCGCGTCCAGGGTCTCGCTGTCCAGGTTGTGGGCGTCGAGCGCGGCGAGGTAGTTCACGGTGACCTGCTCGACCCGGCCGGAGATCGCCGCCAGATCGGCCAGCGCGTGCTGCGCCGTCCGGCCCTCCTCGGCCGCGCGGACCGTCTCCACCGCGAGCTGCACCTCGCGCTGGGTCTCCTCCAGCTCGTAGAACGCCTCCTGGGCAGCCGCCCGGGCCTCCCGGGCCTGCGCCCGTCCGCCCTCACCGCCGCCGCGCCGGCCCCACCAGCCGGTGCTCCCGGCCGAGGCCAGCCCGACCGCCCCCAGCGCACCCGCCAGCACCACCGGCAACACCAGTGCGTCGGCCAGCGCACTCCCCGCCCGACGCCGCCCCCGCCCGCTCCCGCCGGCCACCGTCACTGCGCGCTCCCTGCTCCGAACCGCTGATCCGGCCCCATTCTCCCCGATCCCCCCACCGGCCCGTCACCCCCTCCCACCCCGTGCACCCCACCGCGCCCCGCCCCCTCACCCGCTGCCCCACCAGACACCCGTCCCCCACCACCCCCCGGGACCAGGTACCCTAGGCACTCGTCGTGCGCCCGTCGGGCCACGACGGGGGGCGCGTAGCTCAGTGGTAGAGCGCTGCTCTTACAAAGCAGATGTCGGCGGTTCGAAACCGTCCGCGCCCACCGACACGAGGGCCGGCCCGGGAGGTGTACACCTCCCGGACCGGCCCTTGATCGTTCCCGGTGTCCTGCCGATCCGTCGCACCTGCTGGTCCCCGTCGGTCGGTTTCGGCGGGGCCGGAAACGGCTGATGCCTTGGACATGGGTTCCAGGAGAGACACGAGGGTCGGACGTGGTGGCGTCGGTCGCCGTGCTGGCGGTCGAGTAGGCCAAGGCCGGCGGGATGCAGCTCCTAGGTGAGGGCGGGCTGCTGCGGCAGCTGACCCGGCACCTGCTCCAGGAGGCCCTGGAGGCGGAGGTGGACGAGCACCTGGCGGGCTCCGCCGAGCCGGACCCTACGTCCCGCAAGGGCGGCAACAATTGCAACGGCTAGACGATCACCGACCGGGCCCTGGAGGGGATGGCGGACTGGCGGACCCGCCCGCTGGATCCTGTCTACCCGGTGCTGTTCGTGGACGCGGTGAACATGAAGGTCCGCGACGGGCCAGGTCGCCAACCGGCCCGTCTACGTGGTGCTGGGCGTCACCGCCAACGGCTACGGCGACATCCTGGGCCTGTGGACCTCGGGCGGCCCGGGAGCGGCTCGCCGAGTTTGCCGTCGCCTGGGAGGCGAGCTACCCGGCGGTGGTGAAACTCTGGGAGAGGGCCTGGCCCGAGATGGTCCCCTTCCTTGCCTTCGACACCGAGATCCGGAAGATCATCTGCACGACCAATGCCATCGAGAGCCTCAACTCCCGCTACCGCCAGGCCGTCAGTGCCTGCGGCCACTTCCCCGACGAGCCGGCCGCCCTCAAGCGGCTCTACCTCGCCACCCTTGCCCTCGACCCCACCGGACGCGGCCGGCAAGGCTGGAGCAACCGATGGCTCGGCGCCCTCAACGCGTTCGACATCGCCTTCGATGGCCGCCTGTCGGCCGGACGGCTGTGAGCCAACCGGCCCATACCTCACAACAAGATCAACACCTGCCAAATGGGTGCCGTACATAAAGTCCCGATAGAACCGAAAGGTCCTCACGCGCTGACCCTTTGGCCTTCGTGGGGCTGGTCAACTGTCGTCAGGTGGACTCGTTCTTGAGCGCAGCGCTATGGAGGAGCAGGGCTGTCTTCTTGAGTTCCCGACGCAGTTTCTCTTGGTGTTGCCCGTAAGTCTTGAGCGCGTGGCAATTGGGACACAGGGCGATCATGTTCGACGGTATGTCCGGGCCGCCCTTGCTCAGGTCGTGGATGTGGTCGACCTGCAGGATCGGTTGGCCGGCAATGGTCAGCTCCGTTGGGTGGCCGGCACAGGTGGGGTTTTCACAGAGACCCTTGCTTCTGCGGACCACAGCGGCGCGGGCGCTCGGGTTTCGCACATGACGATCGACCTTGGTCGGGCGCTTGGCGTCCTTCCGTCGGGTGCTGTGGGACTCCGCGGCATCGTTCAGGCGGCAGTAGGCCTCCGAGTCGCTCTCGGAGGAGTGACGCGCAGTTGAATCGATGTCTCCGGGCTGGTACTCCGTCGTCTCGTCGTAGAGTTCCCCCGTGTCGCTCGCCAGCGCTTCCTCGACGTCATGCGGCCACGTTTCGCGCAGCGGAGAGGGCACCGGAGCAAGGATCCAGACGAACTCCCGACGCCACTCCTTGTCCGTCCCCTGGCCCCACCGGAGCCGACGCTGGACGACCACTACCCAGGTTTCGAAGGTGAATTCCCCTTCAACGGGCTTGTGCCAGTAGCGAAGCGGTCGCTGAGCGGTCTGATGCTCGGCCAGCGCCTTGTTTCCATCGATGAGTCTCTGGTCGCCCTTCAGACCGTCTCCGACATAGGCGATCCAGTCCGAGTCTGCAAGTCGGCCATCGTCATAAGGGCCCTTGTCCGTGGAGAACGTGCTGAGGATGCCATCGCCGAGACTGCCGATGCCAGCCATCCGTTCCCCGCCGTAGGAGTGCCAGATGGCTTCGCGCTTCTCGAACTTCTCCCCGATGAGCGGCCGGAGGGAATCCGCCCACCGGCTGGTGAGGATGTCTCGAAGGCCGAGGTCCTCCAGGAGATTAGCGGGCAGCGGGTAGAAGAACCGCAAGATGAGTCCTGCTGCGGCTTCCGCAGCTATCTCCGGCTGCGCCTGGAGCAGTTGGTAGTCCGGTTCCGGGAACCCTGCCTTGGGGTTGATCCGGTTCAGCGAGTCGAGGGTGGGGCGCCGGGACCTGGTCTCGGTGGCCGAATCGCTGGGCTCGCTGGGTTCGATCTCCCAGAGGTCGTCACCGACGAGCGCGGTGAACGGATAGTGGGCGGCTTTCGAACCATCTCGAACATTGCCGTACTTCTCCAGGAGCGGGGCGAGTGCAGCGCGTGTCTCCGTCCACGATCGTTCACGGGGGGCGCCCGCGATCGCCTGACCGATGGCCCACAGGACCAGGAGCGGGCGGTGCGGGGCCGGTCCGGTCTTGCGCATGGCCGGACGGAGGCTCCCGACACGCCGGCTGAACGTTCGGGGCGGTTTTGTCGTCGCGAACCCTTCGCGTTCCAGCCACTTCAGGGCTTGCTTCGGACCACCGCTGAACTGTCCTTGTTTGAGCGCCTCTCCGCAGTCAAAGAGATGTGCCACTCCCGCGATGGCCTTGGAGTCGTAGTGGCGGCCCTCGTGAAGGAGGAGGTGGGCCGAGACCGCTCGGTACCCGTAAGTGTCACGGAAGACTTGTTCCCCGAGTCGGTCGTGTTCTGCGATTGCTTGCAGGATGCCTGAGCGCGTGATGCCACCGATCTCCATGGAGGAACGGTAGAGCACGCCTCCGACATGGCGGGGCCACGGGCCCGTGCTGGTGATGAGCAGCGTCTTCGCCGCTTGCCGGAGCGGTCCGGCGGCGGTGTGGTCGTGGGTGGCGGGGGACGGGGTGGGGGGTGAGGATCGGGGGGACCGGGCGGACCCATGAGAGTGGTGGGCGGATGGCTGAGCAGGTCGGGGAGTCGCGGGCGGAGCTGTCCTCGCGCCTGAACTGGCTGCGGGCGGCCGTGCTGGGGGCCAATGACGGCGTGGTGTCGACGGCCGGTCTGGTGACCGGTGTGGCGGGGGCGGCGGGTTCGCGGACGGCGCTGCTCGCGGCCGGGGTGGCCGGGCTGTTGGCGGGGGCGATGTCGATGGCGGCCGGCGAGTACGTGTCGGTCAGCACCCAACGGGACACCGAGCGGGCCGCGTTGGCGCAGGAGCGGCGGGAGCTCGCGGAGGATCCGGAGGGGGAGCTCGACGAGCTGACCGACTACTACCGGGGGAGCGGGCTGGCGGACGGGCTGGCCCGGGAGGTGGCGATGGCGCTGACCGAGCGGGATGCGCTGGCCGCCCACGCGCAGACCGAACTCGGCATCGACCCGGACGTGTTGACCAACCCCTGGGAGGCGGCGCTGGCCAGTGCGGCGGCGTTCACGCTGGGCGCGCTGGTGCCGCTGCTGGCGGTGCTGCTGCCGCCGGAGTCGTGGCGGCTGCAGGTGACGGTGGCGGCGGTGGTGGTGGCGCTGACCCTGTCGGGCTGGGCGAGCGCCCGGCTGGGGGGTGCCGGCCCGGGTCGGGCGGTCCTGCGCAACGTCATGGGCGGGTTGTTGGCGATGGCGGTGACGTACAGCGGCGGTGTGCTGCTGGAGCAGGTCGCCGGGTGACCGTGCTCCCCCGGCCTGCCGACCGGGCGCGGGCGTGGCCCGGGCACGCGGGGTGACGGCGCCGGGCGGCTCGACAGGCGAGCGGGTGCGGCCTGTGTTTGTGTGGCTGCAAACCGCTTGGGAGAGGTGAATCGCCGTGACCATGCCCCCGTTCGGATCGAACGATCCGTTCTCCGACCTGCTCAGCCGGTTCTTCGGGATGAGCCCGCTGGCCTCTCCGCCCGCCGTGCAGCGGGTGCCGATCGGGCGGCTGCTCAGCGAGTCCTCGCAGGAACTGCTGACGCTGGCCGCGCGGCGGGCCGCCGAGGACGGATCCAGCGACCTCGACACCGCGCACCTGGCCTGGGCGGCCACCCGGGTGGAGCCCTCGCGCCGGATGCTGGAGCGGGCCGGCATCGACCCGGACCGGCTCTCCGGCGACCTGGAGCACGCCCTGCCGTCCGGAAGTCCCGATGTGGTGGGCGGCCGGCCGGCGCTCACCCCCTCGGCCAAGCGCGCGCTGCTCGCCGCGCACGCCCGCTCGCAGGAGGTCGGCGCCTCGTACATCGGTCCCGAGCACATCCTCGGCGCGCTGCTCGACCAGGAGCGCTCGGGCGCCGGCGTGGCGCTGCGCAACGCCGCGCCCTCGCAGGAGGCGCTGAAGTCGGTGCTGGAGGGGCACGGCACCGGCGGTGAGCGCAGCAGCACGGGAGCCCACCCGAGCGAGACGCCGACGCTGGACGAGTACGGGCGCGACCTCACCGAGGAGGCGCGCTCGGGCCGGCTGGACCCGGTGGTGGGGCGGGCCGAGGAGATCGAGCAGACCGTCGAGATCCTCTCCCGGCGGACCAAGAACAATCCGGTGCTGATCGGCGAGCCGGGTGTCGGCAAGACCGCGATCGTCGAGGGCCTGGCCCAGCGGATCGTCTCCGGGGACGTGCCCCGGAGCCTGCGGGAGAAGCGGGTGGTCACCCTCGACCTGACCTCGTTGGTGGCCGGCTCCAAGTACCGGGGCGAGTTCGAGGAACGGCTGAAGAACGTGATCGACGAGGTCACCGCGGCCGAGAAGAGCGTCATTCTGTTCCTGGACGAGCTGCACACCGTGGTCGGCGCGGGCAGCGGCGGCGAGGGCTCGATGGACGCCGGCAACATCCTCAAACCGGCGCTCGCGCGCGGCGAGTTGAGCGTGGTCGGCGCGACCACGCTGGACGAGTACCGCAAGCACGTGGAGAAGGACGCCGCACTGGAGCGCCGCTTCCAGCCGGTGCTGGTGCCCGAGCCGAGCGTCGAGGAGACGATCGAGATCCTCCAGGGGCTGCGCGACGCGTACGAGGCGCACCACCAGGTGCGGTTCACCGACGAGGCGTTGGATGCCGCCGCGACGCTCTCCGACCGGTACGTCAGTGACCGCTTCCTGCCCGACAAGGCGATCGACCTGCTGGACCAGGCCGGTGCGCGGGTCCGGCTGCGCAGTCTGAGCGGGTCCACCGAGGCGACCGGGGTGCAGGACCGGATCACCAAGCTGAAGCGGGAGTTGGAGGAGGCCGTCGCGGACGAGGAGTTCGTCCGGGCCGCCAACCTGAAGACGGAGCTGCGGCAGACCGAGGACGAGCTGGCGGCGATCGCCGAGTCCCACGAGGGGGTCGTCGACGTGACGGCCGACGACATCGCGCAGGTGCTGTCCTCCCGGACCGGCATCCCGGTCGCGGAGCTGAACGCGACGGAGAAGGAGCGGCTGCTCAAGCTGGAGGAGCACCTGCACGAGAAGGTGATCGGCCAGGAGGAGGCGGTCACCGCCGTCGCCCAGGCGGTACGCCGCGGCCGGGCCGGGATGGGCGACCCGGAGCGGCCGACCGGCTCCTTCCTCTTCCTCGGCCCGACCGGCGTCGGCAAGACCGAGCTGGCGAAGGCGCTGGCGGCGCTGCTGTTCGGCGACCCGGACCGGATGATCCGCTTCGACATGAGCGAGTTCCAGGAGAAGCACACCGTCTCCCGGCTGGTCGGCTCCCCGCCCGGGTACGTCGGCTACGAGGAGGCCGGGCAGCTGACCGAGGCGGTGCGCCGCAAGCCGTACAGCGTGCTGCTCTTCGACGAGGTGGAGAAGGCGCACCCGGACGTCTTCAACCTGCTGCTCCAGGTGTTGGACGACGGACGGCTGACCGACTCCCAGGGGCGTACGGTCGACTTCCGCAACACTGTGGTGATCATGACCAGCAACATCGGTTCGCAGCGGATCCTCGACCGTGTCGGAAGCGTGGACGCCCGGAGCGGAGCTCCTGATCAGACACTCAGGGACGACCTGATGCGCGACCTGCGGCAGCAGTTCCGTCCCGAGTTCCTCAACCGGATCGACGAGGTGATCGTCTTCCACGCGCTCACCCGGAAGGACCTGCTGTCGGTGGTGGACCTGCTGCTGGAGCGCAGCCGGCGGCGGCTGCGGGCCCAGGACGTCCGCCTGGAGGTCACCGAGGCGGCCAAGGAGTACCTGGTCAACCGGGGTCACCAACCGGAGTTCGGGGCCCGGCCGCTGCGCCGGACGATCCAGTCGGAGCTGGACAACCGGATCTCCAACCTGCTGCTGGACGGTTCGGTGCGGGAGGGGGACACCCTGATCGCGGACGTGGGCGACGGGGAGCTGGTGGTCACCCTGGCGCGGCCGGAGGCGTCGGCGACCTTCGCGGAGGCGGGGGCGGGGGCGGGGGCGGGGGCGGAGGCGGAGGCGGGGGCCGGCGCGGCCGCCGCGGAGGGCTGAGGACGACCGGCCGAGGGCGTCCTTCCCAAGGGCGGACTCCCCATGGGCGTACTCCAGCGGGAGTACGCCTGAACGCCACTGGTGGAGGACGCGCGGGGACGGGGCGCGGGTCTAGCTTGTGGGCATGATGCCGCCCACGCCCCCGCCGACCGAGCCGCCCCAGGCACAGCGGCCGGCGGAACAGCCACCGGGGCAGCCGCCCGGGAAGCCACCGGAGCGGCCGCCCGACCCGTGGCGCCCGCCGTGGGCGCGTGCGGCCGGGGCGGGGTACCCGCTCGGGGTCGCGGCGGCGGTCGCGGTGCTCCAGGTGGTCGGCTCGACCTTCGCCGCGCACGAACAGCGCGGGCGGGCCCCGCTGGACGCCTTCGGCTACCTGCTGCTGCTGATCGGGCCGGCCCTGCTGGTGCTGCGCCACCGCCGGCCGGTCGCGGTGGTGGCCGGCACTTCGGTGGTCACCGCCGGGTACCTGGCCGCCGGGTACCCGTACGGGCCGGTCTTCGTGAGCTGGCTGATCGCCTGCTGCGTGGCGATCGGCTCCGGGCACCGCCGGGCGGCCTGGGCCGGCGCCGGCGGCGTCTACCTGGTGCACCTGCTCGGATCCTTCGCCCTGCCGGAGAGCTGGCAGCGTGCCGCCCCGCCGTCCGGCAGCGTCTGGCCGCAGGAACTCGGGCTGCTGGCCTGGCTGCTGCTGGTGATGGCGGGCGGCGAGCTGGTCCGGTTCCGGCGCGAGCGGATCGCCGCCCACCGGGCCTACCGACAGCAGCTGGAGGAGCGCCGGGCCGACGACGAACGGCTCAAGATGGCCCGGGAGTTGCACGACATCCTGGCGCACAGCCTGTCGCTGATCAACATCCAGGCCGGGGTGGCGCTCGCGTTGCTCGACCGGCGGCCGGAGGAGGCCCGCAGCGCGCTGGTGACCATCAAGTCGGCCAGCAAGGAGGCGCTCGGCGAGGTCCGCCAGGTGCTCGCCACGCTGCGCGGGCCCGGGGCGGCGCCACGCGGGCCGGCCCCGGGGCTGGACCGGTTGGACGAACTCACCGAGCAGGCGGACCGGGTGGGCCTGGAGGCGGAGGTGCAGGAGCGTGGGGAGCGGCGCGCTCTCCCCGCCACCGTCGACCTCACCGCCTTCCGGATCGTCCAGGAGGCGCTCACCAACGTGGTCCGGCACTCGGCGGCCCGGCAGGCGGTCGTGGTGCTGGACTGGACGGACCAGGCCGTGCTGGTGGTCCGGGTGGAGGACCCGGGGCCGGCGGTGCTCGGTGACGCGGGCGGATCCGGCAGCGGGCTGGTCGGGATGCGGGAACGCGCGGCGGCGTTCGGTGGCACCATCAGCGCGGGGCCGCTGCCCGACGGCGGCTTCCGGGTCCGGGCCGAGCTGCCGACACCGAAGGCGGAGAGCGATTGATTCGGGTACTGCTGGCGGATGATCAACTGCTGGTCAGGGCGGGCTTCCGGGCCCTGCTGGACCTCCAGGACGACGTCACGGTGGTCGGCGAGGCGGACGACGGGGAGGCCGCGCTGTGGCTCGCCCGCGAACTCGTGCCGGACGTCGTGCTGATGGACATCCGGATGCCGCGAATGGACGGGCTGGAGGCGACCAGGAGGATCGCCGACGACCCTGCGCTGTCCTCCGTACGGGTGGTCGTGCTGACCACCTTCGAACTGGACGAGTACGTCTTCGAGTCGCTGCGCTCCGGGGCGGCGGGCTTCCTGGTCAAGGACACCGAGCCGGCCGACCTGCTGCGGGCGATCCGGGTCGCCGTCGCGGGGGACGCGCTGCTCTCGCCGGGGGTCACCAGGCGGCTGATCGGCGAGTTCGCCGCCCGGTCGAAGGCACCCGAGGCCGGGCCGCAGGGGCTGCCGGACATCTCGATGCTGACCGAGCGGGAGCGCGAGGTGCTGGCGCTGGTCGGCATGGGGCTGTCCAACGAGGAGATCGCCCGGCGGCTGGTGGTCAGCCCGCTGACGGCGAAGACGCACGTCAGCCGGGCGATGCTGAAGGTCGGCGCGCGGGACCGGGCGCAACTGGTGGTGCTGGCCTACGAGTCGGGGCTGGTGCGGCCGGGGTGGCTGGGCTGAGCGGGCACGGTCCGTGAGCGGGTCGCGGTCCGTGAGCGGGCCTAATTCCGGCCCGGCGTGTCGCGGACGGTGCCTACTCTCCGGGGAGTATCCCAACTGCCGCCGCTGGTGGGACGCGTGATGAGACCTCTCGGAGGGACGCTCTAGGCACCTCGGGAACCACCCGAGGTCCTGGAGGCCCACCACCGAGGAGTTGAACCACCATGTACACCCAGCTGGCCGACTGGTACGGCCCCGGCCCGTGGATCGGCGGCGGAACGAAGGCGGTGGCGGGGCGGCTCAGCCCGCGGCCTGCGGGAAGACCTCCCGCAGCAGCGGGTCCGGCAGGCCGCGCTTGCGCCACTCGCGCGGGTAGCCGAGCGAGACCTCCGTGAACGGGACGCCGTCGTAGGTGGTCCGGCGCGGGATGTGGAGGTGGCCGTAGATCATTGCCGCGGTGTTGAACCGGGTGTGCCAGTCTGCGGTCAGCTCGGTCCCGCACCACTGGGCGAACTCGGGGTACCAGAGGATCTCGGTGGGCTGCCGGACCAGCGGGTAGTGGTTGACGAAGACGAGCGGGACGTCCGGGTCACAGGCCGCCAGCCGCTTCTCGGTCAGCCGGACGCGCTCGCGGCACCAGGAGTCGCGGTCCGGGAACGGGTCCGGGTAGAGCATCCGCTCGTCCGCGCACACGATGCCGCTCTCGTAGGCGGCCGCCAGGGAGGCCTCCTTGGTGGTCGTGCCGGGAGCACGGAAGGTGTAGTCGTAGAGGAGGAAGAGCGGGACGATGCGGACCGGTCCGCCGGGGCCCTCCCAGAGCGGGTACGGGTCCTCGGGAGTCACCACGCCGAGCCGGCGGCACAGCTCCACCAGGTGTTCGTAGCGGGCCACCCCGCGCAGCTGGACCGGGTCCTCCGGGTGGGTCCACAGCTCGTGGTTGCCCGGGACCCACACCACGCGGGCGAAGCGTTCGGCGAGCAGGCCGAGGGCCCACTCGATGCTGGTGGTGAGCTCGGCGACGTCACCGGCGACGAGCAGCCAGTCGTCGGGGTGGGAGGGTTGGAGCTTCTCCACCAGGTCGCGGTTCTCCTGGTAGGAGATGTGCAGATCGCTCACGGCGAGCAGCCGTCCCCCCGTCGGGGTGGGCCGCGTCGCCTGTGCGTCGCTGCGGTTCTCCGTGGTCACTCCTGCCCCCTGAGGTCGTCCGGCCGGTGCGGCCGATGGGCCCACTCTATGTGGCGGGCCGGGGGATCGGGGCAGGTTGACGGGATCAGTCGTTCGAACCGTCGGCCCGGGGGTCGAGGTTCGCCCGGTGCCTCAGGGGCGGACGGTGGCGCGGAGACGGATCGGGAGGTGCGGGAGGGACGTGCGGGAGGGACGTGCGGAACGGAGCGGGAGACGGAGTCAGGAGCCAGGAGTGGAAGGGGAGTTGGATCGGGTTCAGGAGCCGATGTCGATGATCACCCCGTGGGAGGTGATAACGGTGACGGCGAGGATCACCAGCGAGGTGATGCCGAGGGTCAGGCCGAGGAGGGCGCGGCCGCGTCGGCGGGTGCCGCGGAGCAGGGCCAGGGTGGCCAGGGTGATGGCGATCGGCCCGAGGACGATGTTGAACAGCAGTAGACCGGGCAGGCCGAGGAGGAAGGAGGCGATGGCGAGGCCGTCGGCCTCGGCTGTGCTCTGACGGGTGGTCGCCTGGCTGCGGAGCTCCGAGCGGCTGGTGCTCCGAGGGGCGATCGCCTGGCGGTCGGTGACGATGCTCATGGTGGTGCGGGTCCTCTCTGGGCAGTGGCCGCGGCGCGGCCGGGTCGGCGGTGCGGCCGGGTCAGCGGTGCCGGAGGCGGGCGATGCCCTCGCGTGCGCCGAAGGCGAGCAGCCAGGCGGTGATGGCGGCGGAGGCGGCGAGGAAGACCGGGAGCGAGGTGTGGGCGGCGGTGCCGATCAGGATGCCCATGGCGACGAGGGCGGAGAGCAGGATCACGGCTGGCTCCTTCGGCTGCGGCTGGGACTGCGCCGATTTCGGTTGACAACTGTTCACTGACTTCGTCGTCACTGTACGCCCGGCTGGCCAAGTTCAGCAAACGAATGTTTACTGAATGGCGTGAGTCACACCGTTGGGGCCAGGCAGGCCCAGAAGCAGCAGAGTCGGCGGGCATTGCTGGACGCCGGGCTGCACCTGTTGGCCGATCAGAACCTGGCGAGCCTGGGCGTCCGCGAGGTCACCCGGGAGGCCGGGCTCTCGCCGGCCGCCTTCTACCGGCACTTCCCGGACCTCGCCGCCCTCGGGGTGGCGCTGGTCGAGGAGTCGCTGGCCAGCCTGCACGTCATGATCCGCTCGGTGCTCGCCGAGTCCGGCGGGTCCGAGGAGCTGATCGACCGTGCGGTGGACGTGATCGAGCGGCACGTCCGCGAACACCGGGGGCACGTGCGCTTCCTGGCGCGCGAGCGGCACGGCGGAGTGCGGCAGGTGCGTGAGGCGATCGACGCCGAACTCGGCCGCTTCGCCGCCGAGGTGGGGGCCGCCCTGGCGCTGCAGTCGGAGTCGCGCGGGTGGAGCGAGCAGGACCTGCGGATGCTCGCCGAGCTGTACGTCGACCACATGGTCTCCACGGCCGCTGCCTTCCTGGAGGCGCTGGAGACGGACCCGGCGCGGGAGCAACGGATCGCCGCCACCGCACGTCTCCAGCTGCGCCTGATCAGCATCGGCCGGGAGCACTGGCGGGCGGGCTGAGCTCTTCCGTCGAGGAGTTGACGGACGCGTCGTGTGGTGGGTGGGCTGGGTCGCGGGTCGCGGGTCGCGGGTCGCGGGTCGAGGCGGGCCGGGCCTCGTGCCGGGTGGCGGCGGTAACCGGTCATTGCGGCTTGGGCGGTTCTTGGTGTTGCTTTGACTCTTGACAGTGGGTCATGTCCGCGACAGCTTTGGTGCACCCCCACCCGTGGACCCCCACAGCGAGAGGTCTCTCATGAAGAAGCCGCTCATAGGCATGGTCGCCACGTTCCTGGTCGCCGGTGCCACCGCCTTCGTCGGTGGCGTTCCGGCTCAGGCCGCCGCCCCTGCCGCCACGTCTGTCACGTCTGTTACGTCCGCTGACAAGTCCGTCGCCAAGCCCGTCGCCGCCGTCAACTTCGCCGGGACAGTCGCACTCAGCAACTGCTCCGGCTCGTTGGTGCGGATGCCCGGCTCGGCCGCGAGCGACCCGGCCCTCGTGCTCTCCAACGGGCACTGCCTGGAGACCGGCATGCCCGGCCCGGGTCAGGTGGTCCTCAACCAGTCCTCCAGCCGCAGCTTCACCCTGCTCAACGCGAGCGGCAGCGGTGTCGCCACGCTGCGCGCGACCAAGATCGTGTACGGCGCGATGACCGACACCGACGTGTCGATCTACCAGCTGAACACCACCTACGCCTCGATCCAGTCCCGGTACGGGATAGCCCCGTTGACGATCGCGGCCACCCACCCCGTCCAGGGCACCTCGATCAAGGTCGTCTCCGGCTACTGGAAGAAGATCTACTCCTGCTCGGTCGACGGCTTCGCCTACCGGCTGAAGGAAGCCGACTGGACCTTCAAGGACTCGCTCCGCTACACCTCCACCTGCAACGTGATCGGAGGGACCTCCGGCTCGCCGGTGGTCGACGCCTCGACCAACCAGGTGGTCGCGGTGAACAACACGATCAACGAGAACGGCGAGACCTGCACCCTGGACAACCCCTGCGAGGTTGACCAGAACGGCGCGGTGACGGTCCGCCCGGGCATCGGCTACGCCCAGGAGACCTACGGGATACCGGCCTGCTTCGCCGCCGGCAACCGCTTCGACCTCACCCTCCCGGGCTGCACCCTGCCCCGCCCGTAGAGCATCAGGGCAACCCGCTGACCAGCACTTTCCTCCCGATGGGCCATCCGCGAACGGCGGGTGGCCCATTCGGCCGTCCATCGGCCGGCCGCCGTACCGCCTGTCGTGGCGCCTGCTGTACCGACCGCACCGACCGCACCGACCGCTGTACCGCCTGCCACCCCGACCGCCGTACCGATCGCACCACCTGCACCGCAGATATGGAGAGTTGATGACCACCACCGTGAGAAGACTGCTGGCCTCCGCCCTGCTGATACCGCTGCTCGCGGTCGGCGGCCTGGCGAGCCCGGCATCCGCCGCCGACGGCCGGAGCGCTACCCAGGGCCCGCAGGGCGACCAGGGCGACCAGGGCGGCCAGGGTGACCAGAACGACCAGGGCAACGGCTCCCGCCACGGCCGGAGCCCCGCCGACGACCCGACCGCCGACATCAAGGACCGCCTCGCGGCGATCCCCGGGGTGACCGTCACCGAGGAGAAGCCGACCACCACCGGTCACCGCTACTTCATCGCCACCTACACCCAGCCGATCGACCACAACCGCCCCTGGCTGGGCACCTTCCAGCAGCGCTTCAGTCTGCTGCACCGCGGCTACGACCGCCCGACCGTCTTCTACACCAACGGCTACACCCTGGGCACCAACCCGTCCCGCACCGAGCCGACCCGGCTGGTGGACGGCAACCAGGTGTCCATCGAGTACCGGTTCTTCACCCCCTCCCGCCCGGACCCGGCGGACTGGTCCAAGGCCGGCATCCGCCAGGGCGCCGCGGACTCGCACCGGCTGGTGACCGCGCTCAAGCGGATCTACCAGGAGGAGTGGCTGTCCACCGGCGCCAGCAAGGGCGGCATGTCCTCGACCTACTACCGCCGCTTCTACCCGGGCGACGTGGCCGGCACGATCGCCTACGTCGCGCCGAACAACACCAACGTCAACGACTACGAGGCGTACAGCGAGTTCTTCCGCACCGTCGGCACGCCCGAGTGCCGGGCCCGGCTGAACGCCGCCCAGCGCGAGCTGCTGGTGCGCCGCGACCGTCTGGAGGCCCGCTACGTCGCCGACAACAAGGCGGCCGGCTCCACCTTCAGCACCCTCGGCACCCCGGACCGCGCGTACGAGGCCGGCGTGCTGGACGTGGTCTGGGCGTTCTGGCAGTACAGCCTGGAGTCCGACTGCGCCAAGGTCCCGGTGGCGGCCACCGCGACCGACGACGAGCTGTACGCCTGGTTCGACTCGCAGTCCGGCGTCACCGGCAACAGCGACCAGTCGCTGGCGAAGTACACCGCGTACTACTACCAGGCCGCGACCGAGCTGGGCGCGCCGTTCTTCGACGTCTCGCACCTCAAGGGCGTGCTGCACTACGACTACAAGGAGCTCTACTCGGTCCGCAGCTACGTGCCGAAGGAGATCCCGACCGTCTTCAACCCGAACGCGATGCCCGACATCGACCGCTGGGTGAAGCGCGAGGGTGAGCGGATCATGTACGTCTACGGCGGCAACGACCCGTGGGGCGCCAAGCCGTTCCGCCTCGGCCGGGGCAGCGAGGACAGCTACGTCTACACCGTGCCCGGCGGCAACCACGGCTCCAAGATCGGGCAGCTGCCCGCCGCGCAGTCGGCGGAGGCCACCGCCAAGGTGCTGGAGTGGGCGGGCCTGAGCGACCCGAACGCCGCCCGCTCGCTCGCCAAGTCGCCCGGGGCGGGTGCGGACTTCGGTCCGCTGGACGTCGAGGGCCAGCGGCTGGAGCAGGAGCGCCGCCCGCTGTAACGCCGACGCGCGCAGCAGGCGGTACCACCAGGCACGCAGTCGAGGAGGTCGCCCCGGGTTCCGGGGCGGCCTCCTCGCGTCGTTCGGGGAACGGCGGGCGCAGCCGAAGAAGCAGCGGACCGACCCCTCCCCGAAGCAATGAATCAGTGCTTCAATGCTTCCATGGCCTACCGACGCACGCCCGCCGTACAAGCCCGCCTGGACGCCCAGCGCGAAGCGGTGCTCCAGGCAGCGGTCGGCCTGCTCGCCGAGCGTGGCTACGGCGGCTGCACGATGGCCGCCGTGGCGGACCGCGCCGGGATCGCCACCGGCAGCCTCTACCAGCACTTCAGCGGCAAGGCCGAGCTGTCGGTGCAGTTGTTCCGCCGGGTGGTCACGCACGAGATCGACGCGGTCAACGCCGCCGTCGCGCTCCGGGACACCCCGCGGCAGCGGATCGCCGCCGTGGTCGAGACCTTCGCGGCCCGCGCCCTGCGCGCACCCCGGCTGGCGTACGCGCTGCTGGTCGAGCCGGCCGACGCGGTCGTGGACGAGGAGCGCCTGGTGTTCCGGCGGGCGTTCCGGGACGTGATCGCCACCGAGATCACCGCCGCGGTGGCGAGCGGCGAACTGCCCGAGCAGGAGCCGGTGCTGACCGCGGCCGCCCTGGTCGGCGCGGTCGGCGAGGCGCTGGCCGGCCCGCTCGCCGCCGCACCGGTCGGAACCGCCCGGCCCGGACCCGGCGAGTCCGGGAACGGCAGGCCCGAACCCAGCGAGCCCGGACGCAGCGCGCCCGGACACGGCGAGTCCGAACACAGCAAGAACACCACGGTGGTCCCCGCCCTGGTCTCCTTCACCCTGCGTGCCCTGGGAGGACGCGATGACAGCGACGCATGAGGTCACCAACCAGGTGCCCCTGCCGTACGGACACGACACCGCCGCCGACCCCACCCTGCTCGCCGCCCTCCAGCGGGCCGACGCCGGCTGGGCCGAGCCCGAGCTGCGCGAGCTGGGCCGGCTGGCCGGCTCCGAGCAGGCCGCCGAGTGGGGCCGGCTGGCGAACGAGAACCCGCCGGTGCTGCGCACCCACGACCGCTTCGGAAACCGCGTCGACGAGGTCGAGTTCCACCCGGCCTGGCACGAGCTGATGCGCACCGCCGTCTCGTACGGCCTGCACGCCGCGCCCTGGCGCGACGAGCGTCCCGGCGCGCACTCCGCCCGTGCCGCCAGGTTCTTCGTCTGGGGCCAGGTCGAGGCCGGCCACACCTGCCCGATCTCGATGACCTACGCCGCCGTCCCGGCGCTGCGCGCCAACCCCGAGCTGACCGCTGAGCTGGAGCCGCTGCTGGCCGCGCGGGAGTACGACTTCGGGCTGCGCGAGCCGCGCACCAAGCGCGGGCTGATCGCGGGTATGTCGATGACCGAGAAGCAGGGCGGCTCGGACGTCCGCACCAACACCACCACCGCCGCTCCGCAGCCGGACGGTACCTACCGGCTCACCGGCCACAAGTGGTTCACCTCGGCGCCGATGTCCGACCTCTTCCTGACGCTGGCCCAGGCGCCGGGCGGCCTCAGCTGCTTCGCGCTGCCGCGCGTCCTGCCGGACGGCAGCCGCAACCGCCTGCAGCTGATGCGCCTCAAGGACAAGCTCGGCAACAAGTCCAACGCTTCCGCCGAGTTGGAGTACGACGGCGCGGTCGGCTGGCTGGTGGGCGAGGAGGGGCGGGGCGTCCCGACCATCATCGAGATGGTCAACATGACCCGCCTGGACTGCACCATCGGTGCGGCCTCCGGCATGCGCTACGGCGCCACCCGGGCGGTCCACCACGCCCTGCACCGGCGGGCGTTCGGCAAGGCGCTGGTCGACCAGCCGCTGATGCGCAACGTGCTCGCCGACCTGGTGGTGGAGTCCGAGGCGGCCACGATCGTCGCCATGCGGCTCGCCCAGGCGACCGACCGCACCCTCGCCGGGGACGGGAACGAGGCGCTGGTCCGGCGGCTGGGCCTGGCGGTGGCCAAGTACTGGGTGTGCAAGCGCGGTCCGGCGCACTCCGCCGAGGCGCTGGAGTGCCTGGGCGGCAACGGCTACGTGGAGGAGTCCGGGATGCCCCGGCTCTACCGGGAGGCGCCGCTGGTGTCGATCTGGGAGGGCTCCGGCAATGTCGCCGCCCTGGACGCGCTGCGCGCCATGGCCAAGCGCCCCGAGAGCGTGGAGGCCTTCCTCGGCGAACTCGACGCCGCCGCGGGTGCGGACCGCCGGCTGGACGCGGCCGTCGCCGCGCTGCGCAAGGAGCTGACCGACCTGGGCGACCTGGAGTACCGCACCCGCCGACTGGTCGAGTCGATGGCACTGGCCTTCCAGGGCTCGCTGCTGGTCCGCTACGGCAGCCCGGCGGTGGCCGACGCGTTCTGCGCGAGCCGGCTGGGCGGCGACCACGGCGCGGCCTTCGGCACCCTGCCGGCCGGGGTCGACACCGGAACGATCATCGACCGCGCCCTGCCGGTGCCCGCGTGAACGACCGAACAGTGAACGACCGAACGGCGAACAACCGAGCAGTGAACGACCGAGCAGTGAACGACCGAGCGGTGAACGGCCACGAGGCGGACGGTCCGGAAACGGACGGCCAGGAGGCCGAGAGGGTCAGGGAGTTCTGGCAGACGCTCGGCCTTCCCGGGCTGATCGACGTGCACACCCACTTCATGCCGAAGAACGTTCTCGACAAGGTGTGGGCGTACTTCGACGCGGCCGGTCCGCTGGTGAACCGTCCCTGGCCGATCACCTACCGCGAGGCCGAGGAGCAACGGGTCCGACGGCTGCGGGACTTCGGAGTCCGGGCGTTCACGTCCATGCTGTACCCGCACAAGCCCGGCATGGCCGGCTGGCTGAACGCCTGGGCCGCCGACTTCGCCGCCCGCACCCCGGACTGCCTGCACACCGCGACCTTCTTCCCCGAGCCCGAGGCGACCAACTACGTGGCCCGGGCGATCGAGGACGGCGCCCGGGTGTTCAAGGCGCACCTCCAGGTCGGCGGCTACGACCCGGCGGACCCGCTGCTGGACGAGGTCTGGGGGCTGCTCGCCGAGACCGGCACCCCGGTGGTCACCCACTGCGGATCCGGGCCGGTGCCGGGCAGGTTCACCGGCCCGGGCCCGATCGGCACGGTGCTGGAGCGGCACCCGGGCCTGGTCGTGGTGGTCGCCCATCTCGGGATGCCCGAGTACCGCGGCTTCCTCGACCTGGCCGAGCGCCACCCGGCCGTCCGGCTGGACACCACCATCGCGTTCACCGACTTCGCCGAGGCCGACGACCCGTTCCCGCGCGAGGAACTGCGGCGCCTGCGCGGGCTGGCGGACCGCGTCCTGCTCGGCAGCGACTTCCCCAACATCCCCTACCGGTACGTCCACCAGCTGGAGGCGCTGGCCGGGCTGGGGCTGGGGGAGGAGTGGCTGCGGGCGGTCTGCCACGACAACGCGGCTGCCCTCTTCGGCGTCAAGCCCGAAGGCTGATCACCGCACCGCCGATCACCGCACCGTCCGCAGCACCTCCAGCGCCCGAGTGTGCAGCCCGGGCGCGGCGGCGAGGAAGCCGTCGGAGCCGGCCGTCCAGGCCGACCCGGCGGCGTCCGTCACCGCCGCGCCCGCCTCGCGCGCGATCAGGGCGCCGGGCAACAGGTTGCCCGCGTCGAGGCCGTACTCCCAGAACAGCGCCAGGTGCCCCGAGCCGACCTGGGCCACCTGGAGTGCGGTCGGGCCGAGGTTGCGCACCGCCAGGACCGCTCCCGCCATCGCGGACAGCGACTCGCCCGCCCGGCGCAGCGCCACCGGGTCGGCGGCCACCCGCGGCGGCTGGCTGGTGGCGGCGACGGTGACGGCCAACTCCCGTTCCAGGGGCGCGATCGGCCGCTCGTCCAGCCGGGCCCCGCCGCCGAGCACCGCCCGGTAGGTGCGGCCGTCCTGCTCCGGGGCGTGCACCACGGCCAGTACCGCCGTGCCGTCCCGCACCAGGGTGGCGGTCACCGCCCAGTGCGGCTGCCCGAGCAGGTACTGCACCGCGCCGTCGGTCGTGTCGCACAGCCACCACTCGCCCTCGGCGGGCACCGTGCCGTCCAGTTCCTCGGGCACCCAGCCGGCCTGCGGGCGCAGCGCCGTCAGCCGCTCCCGCAACGCTGCTGCGGCCGTGCCGTCCAGTTCGGCGAAGGCGGCCGCCGCCTCCTCGACGGTCCGCGCCGTGACCGGGTCGGCGGACCGGCGTGCCGCCAGCCCCGCCCCGACCTCGCGCACTGCGGCCTCCACACCGTCCGCCAGCGTCCACAGTTCCTTCGTCACGGCGACCCCTCCTCGATTCCTCACGCTCGATTCCTCACGCCGGGGCGGGGCTCCGGCCCGGCGTCCGCTCCGTCCGCTGCGTCCACTCCGTCCGCTCCGGCCGGTCGGTCGGGACAAGGAGTACCGTCAGGTTGCCGATCAGGACGCAACTACTGCCGAGAGTGACGGAAATCGGACACCATGGACCTCTCCACCACCGATCCGGACAGCGTGCTGGACACCCTGGACCGCCGCCTGGTGTGCGCCCTCCAGGTGGACGGAAGGGCCGAGCCCGGCCGGATCGCCGGGGTGCTGGACGTCTCCGCCCGGACGGTCACCCGCCGGCTGGGCCGGATGCGTCAGGCCGGGGTGCTGCGGGTGGTCCGGTTGCCGGACGTCGAGGACGCCGCCGTGGGTGCGCTGCTGCTGCGGGTCCGGGTGCTGAGCGGGCGGGTGGACGCCATCGCCCAGGCCCTCGCCGACCGCTCGGACGTCCCGTTCGTCGACGTGATGCTCGGCGGCCACGAGGTGGGCGCCGTGATGCTCACCGACGCCGGCTCCCGCGACCGGCTGCTGTACGGGCAGTTGCCCGCGACCGGTGCCGTCACCGAGACCACCACCCACGCCGTGCTGCACGCCTTCGCCGACGCCGGGCAGTGGCGGGCCGGGTACCTCACCGACGAGGAGGCCGCCGCACTCGCCAGGCCCACCACTTCCCGCCCGGCCGCTCCCCGCCCCGCCGCGCCCCCGCCGCTGGACGGTCTCGACCGCGCGCTGCTGGAGCGGCTGGGCGAGGACGCCCGGCAGTCCCACGCCGCGCTGGCCGGGGCCGTCGGCGCGCCCGAGTCCACGGTGCGCCGCCGACTGCATCGGCTGGACGAGGCCGGGCTGCTGCGCACCCACGCCACCGTGGACCCGCGGCTGCTCGGCATGGCCGTGGACGCCAACCTCTGGCTGGACGTGCCGCCCGGCCGGATCGCCGAGGTCGGCACGGCGCTGGCCCGGCACCCGCAGGTGCACGGGGTGTTCGCCACCAGCGGCCCGGCCAACCTGCTGGCCACGGTGTTCTGTCCGGACCACGGCGAGCTGTACCGCTTTCTCACCGACACCCTCGGCCCGCTCGGTGCCGCCCGGGCCGAGACCACCATCACCGCCCGCGCGGTGAAGCGGGCCGGCGTCCTGCTCCGGCAGCCGGCCCGGCGGCCGTAGCGGGCCGGTCGTCACCCGCGGGGGGACGGGCCCCCTGCCCCCGGCCCGGCTCCCGGCCCCTGCCCCCGGCCCGGCCCCGGGGCCCTGCCCCCGGTCCGCCGTTACCTGAGGGGTAATCGACGCCCGCCGCCCCACGGGGCAGGGTGGTGGCATCCGGTGCGGCCGCCACGGCCCCGGGATCCCACCCCCTGACAGGAGGCGATCCGCCATGTCCGTCCACGCGAACACCCTCACGCCCGCCCGACCCGGTTCCGCCTTCTCGCCGTGGACGGTGCGCGGCGCCCTCACCCTGGACGCCCTGGTCACCGGCGGCAACGGCCTCGCCTACCTGGCCTTCTCCGGCCCGCTCGGCGAACTGCTCGGCGCCGGCCGCACCACCCTGGTCGACCTCGGGCTCCTCCTCCTCGGCTACGCGCTCGCGGTCGGCGCGCTGGCCGCCCGTCGGCGGCCGCCGGTGCTCGGAGTGCGGGCCGTGATCGACCTCAACCTCGTCTGGGTGGTGCTCAGCCTGGTCGCGATGGAGCTGTGGCTGGAGCCGACCACCGCCGGGTTCGTCTGGATCCCCGCACAGGCTGCGGCGGTGGGCCTGTTCGCCGTCCTCCAGTTCACCGCCCTGCGGCGCCAGGCCCAAGGCCAGACCCGGGGTCAGACCCGGGGCCAGGGCTAACGGTCCGGCCCGATCGCGGCTTGCAGGAACCGCACGGTCTCCGCGTCGGCCGGTAGGAAGGTCTCCATGGCCAGCTCGGAGACGGTGACGTCCAGCGGGGTGTTGAAGGTGGCGATGGTGGAGAGGAAGGAGAGCACCTGCCCGTCGTGCCGGACCCGCATCGGCAGCGCGAACGGGAACCCGTCGGCTCCCCCCGGAGCGCCCGCAGCCGCGCCGCCGCCCGCCCCGCCGCCCGCAGCCGCGCCGCCGCCCGCCCCGCCGCCCGCGCCCGGGGCGTCCGCGGGGTCGCCGGCCGGCTCGGGGTAGCCGCGGACCTCCTCGTACAGCCGGCGCAGCGGCTCGGCCCGCACCAGTTCCAGCTGCCGTTCCATCCGCTCCAGCAGGTGCTGCCGCCACTGCCGAAGGTTGAGGATGCGCGGTGCCAGCCCGTCCGGGTGGAGGGTGATCCGGATCGCGTTGAGCGGCGGCTCCAGCAGGTGCGGGGCGATGCCGTCCAGCAGCAGTCCGAGCGCGCGGTTGGCCGCCAGCACCCGGAAGGAGCCGTCGACCACCACCGCCGGGTACGGGTCGTGGGCGGCCAGCAGCCGTTCCAGCCCGCCGCGCAGCGCGGACATCGACGGGTCGTCCAGCGGCGTCTCGGGGTAGTGCGGGGCGTAGCCGGCCGCGAGCAGCAGGGTGTTGCGCTCGCGCACCGGCACGTCCAGGTGCTCGGCCAGCCGCAGCACCAGCTCCCGGCTCGGCCGGGAGCGGCCGTTCTCGACGAAGCTGAGGTGGCGGGCCGAGGAGTCGGCCCGCAGCGCCAGTTGCAGCTGGCTGAGCTGTCGTCGCTCCCGCCAGCCGCGCAGCAGCGGCCCGACTCCGGTTCCCGTCGGGCTGCCCATGCCCGCCATGATCGTCATGGCCCAGGACGGTACTCGAACGACCCCGGTCGGCGGGAGGGGGCGGTGGCGATCAGGGGCCGGGGACCAGCGGCCCGAAAGCCGGGGGGCCAGGGAGCAGGGGAGCGGCGGCTCAGACGCCGGTGCTCGACCCCGGGCGGATGACCATGATCACCACGACCACGGCCCACAGCAGGTTGAACACCCCGGCGGTCATCGGCAGCAGCTTCAGGCCGCTGACGGCCTTGCCGTGCTGCTCGTCCGACGGGTCCAGTTCGAGCGCGTCCACGGCGGCCTGCTGGCCGGGCAGCACGAAGAGCAGCAGTGCGAGCGCGGCGAGGCCGGTCAGCACCATCGAGACGATCACCCAGGACTGCCCGAGCACGTCCATCACCTGGGCCAGGCCGATGCCGAGCACCGGCACCGCGACCCCGAGCAGCGCGTAGAGCTGGGTGATCCGGTGCAGTACGCGCAGCACACCGGCGTCGGAGGCCCGGTCCGGTCCGCCGGCCAGCGCGGCCTTCGCCCGGCGGGGGAACATGCTGACGGCCACCGCGACCGGGCCTATGAACAGGACCGACACGAGGACGTGCAGGCTCAGCAGGAACTTGGCCATGGCGGGGCACCCTTTTGAATCCGGTGGGCAGCTGGTAGGCGGGCGCGCGTCCGGCGTGCCCACGCCAGGCACGCTAACACCGCTTATCCACCGGCCCACCGCGCGGGCCCGCCCCGGCCCCGCTCCAAGGCCCACCCCGGCCCGGCCTCAGGGCCCGCCCCGGCCCCGCCCCAAGGCCCACCCCCCACCCCGATCAGCTCGAAGCCGTGAGCTCCACGATCCGGGGCGGGGCGGTGCTGACGGCCGCGACGGCGGCGACGTGCTCCGGGTCGGCCAGGTCGGTCCAGTCGAGCAGGTGCAGGTCCTCGTACCGGCTGCGCAGCGGCGCGCCCGGCGGGACGGCCAGCGGCAGGGCGGAGAGGTCGACCCGGCCGAGGGTGTCCAGGGTGGCCCTGCCGATCTTGATCAGCGACTCCTTGCGCACCCAGAGCCGCAGGAACGCCCGCTCCGGCTGCGGGTCGGCCTCGACGAGGGCGAGCTCGGCCGGGGCGAGCACCCGGCGGGCGACCGAACGCAGCGAGCCGCCCCGGGTGGACAGCTCGACGTCCACCCCGACCGGCTGGAACCCGGCACCGGCCGCGACCACGCCCCGGGTGTGGGAGAGGCTCACGTGCACCCCGGGGTGGTCCGGCAGGTAGGGCTTGCCGTGGTCGGCGAGCCCGCAGTCCGGGCACTGCTGGGCGAGGACGAGGCCGGCCATCGGCACGCCGAGCAGCCGGGCGGCGCAGAGCCGGACCAGCAGGTGCCCGGCGGTGAAGTCGATCCGCCCGGACTCGTGCCGGAAGCGCGCGGCGCGCTCCCGCTCCATGGCGGTCAGCAGGTGCTCGCCCGCCTCGGGGTGCCGCAGTACGGCGTCGGCGGACGCGACGGCGACGAGCGGTGCGCTCTCTTCCTGGGCCTCGGTGCTCATGCTTCCAACCTAAGGCTTCCCCCGAACTCGCGTCCGCCCGGGCGGACGCTGCTCCGTGCGGATGAATTTCGGATCAGATCTGAGGATCTATAGGGTGAGAATGTCTGATTTGATGTTTGATGTCCCGAATCTCTGGAATCGCCGAGCAGACGTCGCAGACGTCGCAGCAGCGCAGACATCACGTCACGGCAGGTCGTCCCGGCCTGCCCTTTCCCATGCACGGAGGAATTGTCGATGGGTCAGGCCACCGGTTCGCCGGAGCACAGAACGACCACCGTGAGAACTCCGGCCCCGCGCGGGCGCCGGTCCGCCCTGGTCGCGGTGGCGACCACCGTCACCGCGCTGCCGCTGGCCGCGGTCCTGACGGTCGGTTCGGCCGCTCCGCTGGCCCCGCCGCTGGGCGCCTGCTCCGGGCCCGACTGCCCCAGCACCTGGCCGCCGGCGCACAACGGCGACTTCCCCGGCCGGGACGCCACCGTCAACGTCTTCACCGGCGGCGACTACACCGTGAACGGCCGGGCCGCGGAGGCCGAGGGCAGGATCGTCGCGCTGGGGAACCTGACCGTCGACAAGAACGGCGGCGGCGCCTACAACATGGGCGTCGTCGGCGTCGGCTCGCGCGTGGTGCCGCCGAACGGCAGCGACTTCGTCACCACCGGCGGCGACGTCGACGTCAGGGCCGGCAACACCGTCCTGATCGGCGGCATCGACTCGCGCGGCCCGGCCTTCGGTCATCTGCGCCACGCGGGCTCGGTCACCGGTGCCGTGAACATCGACCCCACGGGTGAGTCGATCCAGGATCCGAACGCCGCCGCGCCCTACCGGTCGGTGCTGACCCGGATCGAGGAGGTCTCCGGCTGCGTCGGCCGGGCCGCCGCGACCGGCACCGTCGCCGTCACCTCCAGCGAGGCGACCTTCACCGGCGACGGGACCAGCGCGAAGCAGGTCTTCAATGTCACCCAGGACCTCGCCTCGCCGTCCGGCGGGCAGATCGGCCTGGTCTTCGCCGGCATACCGGCCGGCGCCACCGTCGTGGTGAACATGCTCGGGGACAACCCGGTCGTCAACACCTACACCGGCACCGGCCTGGCCGGGGACCAGACCACCGAGATGCGCTCGAAGCTCATGTACAACTTCCCGACCGCGACCTCGGCGCAGATCCTCGGCAGCGCCCAGTTCCAGGGCTCGGTCCTGGCAGGCAACCCCCGCGGCACCACGACCATCGCCCAGCCGGGCATGAACGGCCGGGTGTACCTCGCGGGCAGCCTGGTCCACACCGGCACCGGCGGCTACGAGATCCACAGCTACCCGTTCGACGGCGACCTGCCGGACTGCGCCGTGACGCCCAGCCCGTCGCCGACCTCGTCGACGCCGTCGCCCTCGCCGACGTCCCCGGCGCCCACCTCGCCGAGCCCCACCTCCCCGGCCCCGACCTCCCCGACCTCCCCGACCTCCCCGGCGTCCACCTCGCCGACCTCGCCGTCGGCCGGTGCGACGACGTCGAGCGCCGGCCCGGCCCCGACCGGCCTCCACCCGACCGAGGAGCCGACCGGCCACCCCGGTGGCGGCGGTCAGCTGCCCTCCACCGGCGCGGGCAACGCCCCGGTGGTCTTCGGTGTGGCGGGCGTCGGCCTGCTCGGCCTCGGCGGTCTGGCCGTGCTGGCCGCCCGCCGCCGTCGCGGCCGCCACGGCTGACGGCCGTACGGGCCGTACGGCCGAGAAGTCGGACAGCCGGGCAGTCGGACAGCCGAACTGCCGCGCAGGCCGCCCGAGTCGACCCGACCGGGCGGCCTGCGCCGTTCCCGCTCCGCCCTCGCCCCGCCCCGCCGTCGCGCCGAACGCCGCCCGGGTCGCCTACCGCCCGGCCGGGTAGTGGGCGAGGCCCGAGGCGAGCAGCCCGAAGGCCCGCTCGACCGCGGCCTCGACCCGGGTCCGTACCGTTCCGGCCGGTTCCCCGGCCACCATCGCCCGCCGGACCTCGCCGAGCACCGCCCGGTGGGCCCCCGCGACGGCTCCGGCCACGATCCGGGGGAGCGGGTCGTCCCGGCCGGCTCCCGACTCCTCGGCCAGGACGGCCGCCAGTGCCGCCTCGGCCCGGTCGCCGAGCTCCAGCAGTCGGGCCCGCAGGGCGGCGCTGTCCTCGACGATCCGCCAGAACGCCGCCATCCCGGGGTTCAGCCCGACCGTCGGTTCCCCCTCCGCGAAGGCCGCCAGCAGGTCGGCCCGGACGGCGTCCACGGCCGAGCTGCCCGCGGGGCGGCGGCGGACCACCTCGGCGAGGCGGGCGACCACCTCCTCCTGCCGGTCGAAGAACAGGTCCTCTTTGGTCGGGAAGTAGTTGAAGACCGTGTTCGGCGAGACCCCGGCGGCCCGGGCCACCTCGACCACCGTGACCCGGTCGAAGCCGCGCTCGGCGAACAGGCCCATGGCGGTGTCGGAGAGCAGTTCCCGGGTCTGCTGCTTCTTGAGTTCGCGAAGTCCCATGGCCGGATCCTATCCGTGAATCATGGTGTCACTTGAAACTTGCAGTGACACCAAAAATATCCGCTACGGTGACGGCATGACCTTCACCTTCGGCATCTATCCCGGCGGACTCCTCGGTGACGACACCGGCGTCATCGCGCCCGCCCGCCCCGACGAGCCGGCCAGGATCGCCGCGGCGCTGCACGAACTCCAGGGCGACGCAAGGGAGTTCCTGGTCCGCGCCTACCGCTCGTACCCGGGGGGCGAGCACACCCCGGAACGGCCCGAGCAGTACGCCGGGGAGGGCCGCCGGCTCGACCTGGTGGTGCAGTACCGGGAGCGCGGCGACGAGTTGGCGGGCTGGCTGGACTTCGTCCGGCGCACGGTCCGGGCCGAGGGCCACCGGCTCGCCCTGCTCCAGATCTGCGAGGAGCCCAACCTCGACCTCCCGCCCGTGGACGGGAGCATGCCGAACGTCCGCCGCGCGCTGGTCGAGGGCGTGGTCGCGGCCAAGGAGGAGGCGCTGGCCCGAGGATTCGACCGGCTGGCCGTCGGCTTCAACGCGGTGCCCTCCTTCGACCCCGCGGACACCTTCTGGTCCGAGCTCGGCCGGCTCGCCGACGAGCGCTTCCACCGTGCCCTGGACTACGTCGGCCTGGACTTCTTCCCGGACGTCTTCCGCCCCGTCCCGCCGGAGCAACTCGCCGACGCGGTAAGGGCGGTGCTCACCGACTTCCGCGAGAGCGCGCTGCCCCGGGCAGGGATCGGCCCCGGCGTCCCGGTGCGGATCTGCGAGAACGGCTGGCCCACCGGCCCCGGGCGGAGCGAGGCGCGGCAGGCCGAGGTGGTGGCGGAGGTGGTCCGGGCCGTCGCCGGGCTCGCCGCCGAACTCAACGTCACCGGCTACGCGTTCTTCGCGCTGCGGGACGCGGACAGCGCGGGCGCCGGGCTGTTCCCGCACTTCGGCCTGCTGCGCGACGACTACACGCCCAAGCCGGCCTTCGCCGTCTACCGTGAACTGGTCGCCGAGCTGACGCGATCCGGCGGGGCGGACGGCGAACTCCCGCCCCGTGCAGGCTAGTTCGCCTCGAAGAAGCGCTCCACAGTGCGCCGCCGGGCGGCGACGGCGTGCACCGGCTCGCCGATCACCCGGCTGGCCAGGGTGACGGCCAGCTCGCCGACGTCCCGGCGCAGCACCCGGGCCGCCTCGGCCCGGTCGGCGGCGATCCGGGCGCGGCCGGCGGTGAGCAGTTCGTCCCGGTCGCGGATGCCCTCCGCGCGGGCCGTGACCATCGCCGCCGCGCCGCGCTCGGCGTATTCCTCGCGGATCCGGGCCGCCTCGTGCCGGGCCTCGGCCAGCTCCCGCAGGCGGGCCTCCCGGGTGGCCTCGGCCTCGGCGAGCAGGGCCTCGGCGTGTTCGGCGCGCCCCTCGGTGGCCTCCCAGCGTTCGGACTGCACCCGTTCGATCCGGGGGAGCAGGTGGCGGCCGAGCGTCCACAGCAGCAGGAAGAACAGCGCCAGCCCCAGGAGCAGCGGGGCCGGTTCGGGCTTGAGCGGGCCGAGTTCGAGGTTCACGCACTACCTCCCCAGGGTGTGACGGTCCGTCAGTCCGGAGCGTTCCCGAGGACGAAGGGGATCGAACTCGGCCCGGACATGAGCTGCGTCACGACCGGCCCCGGCCCCCGGCCCAGGCCCCCGGTTCCAGGGCTCGGCCCCGGCCCCCCCGGCTCGGCCCCGGTCCCAGGACCCGGCCTCCGGCCCCCCGGCTCGGCCCCGGTCCCAGGACCCGGCCTCCGGCCCCCGGGCTACGTCACCTCGCCCCGGCGGGAGAAGCGCTCCGCCCGCCACTCGCCGCTCTCCAGTACCTCGGCCAGCTGCCGGGCCGCGTCCCAGACCTCGGTGTACGAGAGGTAGAGCGGGGTGAAGCCGAAGCGCATCAGGTCCGGCGCGCGGAAGTCGCCGATCACCCCGCGCTCGATCAGTGCCTGCACCACCGGGTAGCCGTCGGCGTGCCGCAGCGCGACCTGGCTGCCGCGCCGGGCGTGCTCGCGCGGGGTCACCACCTCGACGCCGTCCAGCCCCTCGGTCAGCGACACGAACAGGTCGGTCAGGGCCAGGCTCTTCGCCCGCACCGCGGCCAGGTCGGCCCGCTCCCAGATGTCCAGCGAGGCGCCGAGGGCGGCCTGGCCGAGCAGCGAGGGCGAGCTGGTCAGGAAGCGGCCGATGCCCGTCTTCGGGTCGTACCCGGGCTCGAAGGCGAACGGTCGGGCGTGGCCGAACCAGCCGCTCAGCGGCTGGAGCGGGCCGGCCGCCAGGTGCCGCCCGGCGACGTACAGGAAGGCCGGTGAGCCGGGGCCGCCGTTCAGGTACTTGTAGGTGCAGCCGATCGCGAAGTCCGCTCCGGCGGCGTCGAGTTCGACCGGCAGCGCGCCCACCGAGTGGCAGACGTCCCAGATCATCAGGGCGCCCGAGGCCCGTACCCGGGCGGTGATCCCGGGCATGTCCAGCAGCTCACCGGTGCGGTAGTCCACGTGCGAGAGGACGACCGCGGCGACGTCCCCGTCCAGGTGCCGGTCCAGCTCCTCCGGGCGGATCAGCGCGCTGCGCGCGCCCTCGACCAGGCCGGTCACGCCCTCGGCGATGTACAGGTCGGTCGGGAAGGCCTCGGCGTCGCCGAGCACGGTGCGCCGGCCGGGGCGCAGCCGCAGCGCGGCCGACAGCACCTTGAACAGGTTGACCGAGGTGGTGTCGCAGACGACCACTTCCGCCGGGTCGGCGCCGACCAGCGGCGCGATCCGCCGCCCCAGCCGGTACGGCTGCTCGAACCAGCCGGCGTCGTTCCAGCTGCGGATCAGCTCCCGGCCCCACTCCTCCTCGACCACCCGGCGCACCCGTTCGGGCGTGCGCGCCGGCAGGGCGCCCAGCGAGTTGCCGTCCAGGTAGATCACCCCGTCCGGCAGGGTGAACTCCTTGCGGAATTCCGCCAGCGGGTCGACGGCGTCCAGCGCCGCGCAGTCCTCGCGCGTGGTCATGCCCGTCCCTCCCTCGTCATCCGTGTGCACGGTTCGTCCAGTCCCGTCAGGGCGCGTCCGGTCCCGTCCCGGTCGTGCCCCGTCCCGCGGCCCGCGCCGGCGAGCCACGGCCCGTCGCAGTCCGTCACAGCCCGTCCCGGATCGTCCAGAGTTCCGGAAAGACGTCCTGCTCGGCCGACTTGCGCAGCCAGGTCAGCCCGCTGGAGCCGCCCGAGCCGGGCTTGCCGCCCATGGTCCGCTTGACCGCCGAGAGGTGGCGCTGGCGCCACCGGGTGACCCGCTCGGCCACGTCCAGCAGGGCCTCGCCGAGCGGCTGGAACGCGGCGAGCTCCGGCTCGGTGTAGACGCGCCTCCAGGCCGCCTCGACCTCAGCGGACGGCTGGTAGCGCTGCTCGGAGGGCGCCCGGTGCGGGGCCAGGCCGCGGCGGGCCAGCAGCGCCAGGGCCTCGTCGTACAGCCCGGGGGAGCGCAGCGCCTCGGTCAGCTCGGCCTGGGTGTCGGGCATCCCGTCGTACATCGCCAGCAGTGCGGCGTTCTTGTTGCCGAGCAGGAACTCCAGCCGCAGGAAGGCCGCGGACTGGAAGCCGGAGGCCTCGCCGAACAGCGCGCGGAAGGAGTTGAACTCGTGCGGGGTCATGGTGGCCAGCAGGTCCCAGGACTCCACCAGCACGTCCTGCACGTGGGTGCCCCGGCGCAGCGCGGCCAGGGCGGCGGCCAGGTCGTCCTCGCGCAGCGCCCGCCGGGCGAGCGTCCACTCGTGCCGCAGCAGGTCGAACAGCAGCTCCATCACCTGGGTGGTGACGATGAACGACAGCTCGGCCGGCTCCTCGCTGCGCGGGTGCTGCAGGCCGTGCAGCTCGTCCAGGCGCACGTACTGGGCGTACGGGGTGCCCCGACCCGGCGCTCCGTCCCGACCGAACGACAGGTTGGGTGTCTCCACCGTGTCGTGCCCCATCCCGATCCTCCTGCTCCTCCGGGCCCCGTCGCCCGGTCCGGTGAACCAGCCGGACTGCCGGGTTCCACCGGGTGCCCATTGTGCGGCGGCGGTGGCCCCCGCTTGAATGGGTGACGGGCATCGCAACCGCCCTTTGAGCTGTCGTTCGCGAGGCGTTCCGCCGATCCGCCTTACGAACGGAAACCCCTTGATCCCGACCGCCCGGGAGGCCGCCTTGGACGCCGTCGACCGCCGCCTGCTCGCCGAGCTCCAGGCCGACGCCCGGCTCTCGTACAACGAACTCTCCCGCCGGGTGAGCCTGTCCGCACCCGCGGTGGCCGAACGGGTCCGCCGGCTGGAGTCGGAGGGGGTGATCAGCGGCTACCACGCCCACGTGGACCTCACCCGGGCCGGGCTGCCGATCACCGCGCTGGTCCAGATCCAGTGCTACGGCCCGCGCTGCGTGCTGCGCGACCCGGACGTGCCGACCTGGCCGGAGGTGGTCCAGCTGCACCGGGTCACCGGCGGGGCGTGCTGCGTGCTGCTGGTCGCGGTGTCGACGATGGCCGAGTTCGAGGCGGTGTGCGACCGGCTCGGCGGCTACGGCCAGCCGTCCAGTTCGATGATCCTCTCCAGCCCGGTGCCCTGGCGGCCGGTGGTGCCGCGCTGAGCGCGGCCCGGGCGGTCCCCGGGCGGGTCCCGGCGGCCGCTGGCGTTGACGCGGGCGTCAAGGAGTAGGTTGCCCGGCATGCCGAACGAGCGCCACATCCTGCTGCTGCCCGGGAGCCTGCGGGCCGGTTCCACCAACGAGACGGTGCTGCGCACCGCGGCCGAGGTGGCCGCCGCCATCCCGGGTCTGCGGGCCACGTACTACGCCGGGCTGGCCGGGTTGCCGCACTTCAACCCGGACCACGACACCGACCCGCTGCCGGAGCCGGTGGCCGCGCTGCGGGCCGCCATCGAGGCGGCCGACGCGCTGCTGGTCTGCACGCCCGAGTACGCCGGGACGCTGCCGGGCGCGTTCAAGAACCTGCTGGACTGGACGGTCGGCGGGGTCGAGATCTCGGACAAGCCCACCGGCTGGATCAACGCCGCGGGCCCGGGCCGCGGTCTGGGCGCCGAGGCCGCCCTGCGCACCGTCCTCGGCTACACCGGCGCCGCGGTGCTGGACGAGGCCTGCGTCCGGCTTCCGCTGGAGCGCGGCGCGGTCGGCCCGGACGGGCTGGTCGCCGACCCGCTGGTGCGCGAGCGGATCGGCGAGGTGCTGGCCCGCCTCGTGGCGGGCTGACCGGCGGACTGACCGGCTGGCCGACCGACCGGCTGGCCGGCGGGACGGCTGGCGGGCCGGGCCGAGGGCGGCCCGGCTCAGTGCCCGTCCGGCAGGTGCACCCCGAGCCCGGACAGCCCCTCCAGGAACAGCTCGACGCCGACCGCCGCCAGCAGCAGTCCGAGCAGCCGGGACAGCACCTCCAGCGAGGTGCGGTGGGTGCGCCGCATCAGCGGGGCGAGCACCGCCACGCAGAGGTAGTTGATGACCGCGACGGCCACGTACGCCCCGGAGACGGCGGCCTTCCAGCCCCAGTTGTCCTGGTTGAGCGAGGCGACCAGGACGGCCGTGATGGCGAGCGGGCTGGCGATGTACGGCAGCAGCAGTTCGCGGATGCCGTCCACGAGCGGGTTCGCCAGGTGCTCGTCCTCGTCGCCGTCCGCGCCGAGGTGGACGCCGAAGACCAGCGCGACGGCGTAGACGAAGAAGATCGCCCCGCCGGCGAGCCGCAGGGACTGGTCGCTGATGTGGAACAGGGTGGTCAGTTCGTCGGCCCCGAAGCCGAGCACCAGGCCGATCACCGACGAGATGGCCGTGCTCAGGGCCGCCAGCCGGCGCAGCTCCAGGTTGCTCCTGGTCCCGGCCAGCCGGGCGAAGGCCAGCAGGGTCTTCGGTGGGCCGACCACGGCGAAGAAGGTGATGAAGGCGCTGCTCAGGTTGAAGACGAACATGGGCCAAGCATGACCGCGGGGCTGCGGGCGGCCGGACCGCCACGCTCCGCGTCCGGGCGTGGCGTGCGTCTCGTCGGCCGCGGTTCATTCCCGGTCGCGGAGGAATTCGCCCGGATGGCGGCCCCGGCTCGAAGGGGCGCGCGCTGTCGGGTCCCATGGAGGTAGGACTGCCGCCGAGCAGGACCACTCCGCCGCGGAAGCGAGGATGCGACATGGGCACGTGCCTGAACCGTAAGGACCTGGGCCTGCTGGCCCTGCGCGGCGCGGTCGGCGGGGTGCTGATCGCGCACGGCACCCAGAAGCTGTTCGGCTGGTTCGGGGGCGGCGGCCTGGAGGGCGCCACCCAGGCCATGGAACAGATGGGCTTCCACCCGGCGCGGCAGAGCGCGCTCGCGGCCGGCCTCGGCGAGGCGGGCGGCGGCGCGCTGCTGGTGGCCGGGCTGGCCACGCCGGCGGCCGGCGCGGTGGTGGCCGGGACGATGGCGGGCGCCGTGTCGGTGCACGCCCCGGCCGGCTTCTTCGCGATGTCCGGCGGCTACGAGTACCCGGCCTTCCTCGGCGCGACCGGGCTGGCGATCGGCCTGGCCGGGGCCGGCCGCTACTCGCTGGACCACCTGACCGGCCACGTCTTCGACCGGCCGTGGGTCGGCCTGGTGTCGTTCGTGGCGAGCGCCGCCGGGGCGTACGGCACGGTCGCGCGGCGCCGGCACGTGATGCGGCTGCGCGAGGAGCGGGCCGCGGTCGAGGCGGACGCGCAGGAGGGCTCGGGGCTCTCCTAGGGACCGGACCGTCTCCTGGGTTCGGCGGACCCGGCAGGGATCCGAGCGAGGCCCTGGCCGGGAGCCGCCCCGGGCACCGGCCCGCGGCCGACTCACGGCGGCGCGGCCGGGTCACCCGGAGGCAGCAGCCCTGCTGGCGGCGGTCCGCCGGTCCTCGGAGGGTGGGCGGGGAGGTGTGCCGGGCAGCCCGGCGCCGACCGGAAACGAGGGACCGCATGGACCGCCAGCCGCTCACCCGAGCCAGCCACCCGACCCCGCCGAGGGCCACCGCGCAGGATCTGGACGCGCCGCCGCTGGGCCGCCGACGGCGTGCGGTGGCAGGGGTGTTGGCCGTGGCGGTGGTCGGTGCGGCGACGCTCGCGGGCTGCTCCTCCGGGAAGAGCGCGGAGAGCGTGGCCTCCTCGGCGACGGCCGCGGTGAAGAAGGGCGCGAGCGCCGCCGCCTCCGCCGCCTCGGCGCTGGCCTCGGCGGCCGGCGGGGCGGGCTCGGCGATCGCCTCGGCCCAGGCGCAGGCCTCGGCGGCGGTGTCGGCGGCCTCCTCGGCCGTCGCCGGGATCAAGGGCGGGCTGGACGCCAAGGGGGACATCGCCGTCGGGGCGGTGACCACCGGTCCGGACGGCAAGCCGCAGGCGCCGTTGAGCGTCACCAACCACGGGCAGCAGTCGTACCGGTACGCGATCCAGGTGAACTTCACCGACGAGTCCGGCAAGGTGCTGGACGCGGCCGCGGTGACCGTCCAGGACGTGGCCCCTGGGCAGAGCGCCCAGGCCACCGCGCACGCCCACCGGGACCTCTCCGGCACGGTCAAGGCCGAGGTGGCCAATGCCGTCGGCTACTGATCTCCGGTTACGGGGCCGGGTGCGGCCGCCCAGGTCGGTGCGGGGGTGGAACCTTAAGCGGGTCTCAAGGCCCGACGGCCCCTCTTGACGGGTGAGTTGGTCTAGTCCATTTTTATTGCCCAGGTGCAGGGAGCCCCTGAACCGGCGTCAGCGACCGCGTGTCGCCGGCGCCGGTTCGGCACATCCCGGTAGTCCGTCATGGCCCGATCCGCTCGATTCCCCACCCATGCCTGTCATGTCCCGGTCGTCCGGCCCCACCCCGGACGCGCGCCCCCGGGACGGCGGGAACCCCCACAACCAGGAGTCACGCACCCATGCTGCGCTCACGCATTGAAAGGGCCGGGACCCCGGCTCCGCAGGGCGGCCGCCGACGTCGCCCCAAGAGCATGGCCGCCATCGCGGCCGGCACCACCGCCTCCCTGCTGCTCGGCGCCGGCCTCGCGCTGTCCGGCGGCGGCGCGGCCAACGCCGCGACCACCAACTCCACCGGTGCGCCCGCCACCAGCGGCGGCATCAAGGTCGCGTACTACGACCAGTGGTCGGTCTACGCGAACGCGTACTACCCCAAGACGATCCAGGACACCGGCGTCGCCGGGAAGCTGGACTACCTGATCTACGACTTCGCCAACATCCACCCGACCGACCTGGGATGTTTCGAGGCCACCAAGGCCGCGGACACGAACGACAACAACCCCAACGCGGGTGACGGCGCCGCCGACGCGTTCGCCGACTACCAGAAGAGCTTCGGCGCGGACATCTCGGTCGACGGCGTCGGCGACGTCTGGAACCAGCCGATCGCGGGCAACTTCAACCAGCTGAAGAAGCTGAAGGCGAAGAACCCGAACCTCAAGGTCCTGCTCTCGCTGGGTGGTTGGACCTACTCCAAGTACTTCTCGCCGGCCTCGGCCACGGACGCCTCGCGCAAGCACCTGGTGTCGTCCTGCATCGACATGTTCATCAAGGGCAACCTGCCCGTCGACGCGGGCTTCGGCGGTCCGGGCTCGGCGGCCGGCGTCTTCGACGGCATCGACATCGACTGGGAGTACCCGGGCGGCGGCGGCCACACCGGCAACATCTCCAGCCCGGCCGACAAGCAGAACTTCACGGCGCTGCTGAAGGAGTTCCGCACCCAGCTGGACGCGCAGGGCGCGGCCGACAAGAAGACCTACGCCCTGTCGGCGGCGGTCGGCGCCGGCCAGGACAAGATCATGAACGTCGAGACCGACAAGATCGGTCAGTACCTGACCTTCCTCGACGTCATGACCTACGACATGCACGGCGGCTGGGACGCGCAGGGCCCGACCAACCACCAGGCCGCGCTCTACGCGGGCCCGAACGACCCGTCGACCCCGGTCAAGCCGGGCAACGGCAAGTACTCGATCGACAACGCCATCAAGGCGTGGACGGTCGGCGACAAGGACTACGGCATCCCCGGCGGCTTCCCCGCCAACAAGATCAACATGGGGGTGCCGTTCTACTACCGCGGCTGGACCGGCGTGAAGGACAACGGCCAGCACGGCCTGTTCCAGCCCGCCACCCAGCCGGCGGCCGGTGCGGCGATGTCCGGCAACGTCCCCGGCATCCAGATGTACAAGGAGCTCGCGGGCTTCGTCGACAACCCGTCCAAGACCTTCTGGGACGACGCCGCGCAGGCCACGTACTTCTACGACGGCAACACCTTCTGGAGCGGTGAGGACGCCAAGTCGATCCAGGCCAAGCTCGACTACGCGCACTGCAACGGCCTCGGCGGCTCCTTCGCCTTCTCGCTGTACGACCTGGGTACCAAGACCGCCCTGTTCGACAAGATGGTGAGCGCCACCAACGGCTCCGCCACCGGCTGCCCGGCCCCGCCGTCCCCGACCGGTTCGGCGACCCCGACCCCGACCCCGACCGGCTCCGGCACCCCGAGCCCGACCCCGACCAGCACCCAGACCACGCCGGCGCCGGCCTGCTCGGCGGCCCCGAGCTGGGACGCGAACACCACCTACGCGGCCGGTGGCACCAAGGTCTCGTGGAAGGGCCACTACTACACCAACAAGTGGTGGACCATGGGCGACGACCCGAGCCTGAGCGGCCAGTGGGGCGTCTGGACCGACAACGGCCCCTGCTGACGGTCGACCGGCCGCCGAGGGCCTGACGGACCCTCGCAGCACCTGAAGTGACGAAGTCCGGCCCGCCGGGAGGATCATCCTCCCGGCGGGCCGGACCCGTTCGCGTTCCCGGAGCGGCTACGCCAGGTCGTCGGTGCGCCCGAGCGCGTCCGGCTGGCTCTCCTCGATCCGCCGCAGCATCCGGCCCAGTGTCGCGGAGAGCTCGGCGCGCTCCTCGCCCGCGACGTCCTGGAGGAACTCCTCCTCGAACACCGCCGCCATCCGCATCGACTCCAGCCACTTGTCGCGGCCGGTCTCGGTCAGCTCGATGATCACCCGAACCCGGTTGGTCTCGTCCCGCTCCCGGGTGACCAGGCCGTCGGCCACCATGCGGTCGATCCGGTGCGTCATCGCGGCCGGGGTGAGCCCGAGCCGCTTGGCCAGCTCGCCCGGCCCCAGCCGGTACGGGCTGCCGGAGACCACCAGGGCCTTGAGCACCTCCCACTCGGCGGAGGTGATCCCGAGCACGGTCAGCTGCCGGTCGTACGCCACGCCCATCCGCCGGGAGACCCGTAGGAGGGTCTGCACGATGGTCTCCACCTGCGGGTCGACAGTGGGGAACTCCCGCTGGTAGAGCGCCACTTGTTCGGCGATGCCGAGCTCCAGGCGGGTGGCCGGGGCGGGCTTGTCGGCATCCGGCCGCGGCTTGTCCGTAGTCATGCCGACCAGTCTCCCATGTGCGTGCACCCCTTAAGCCTTTGACTCCGCACTCTTCCGGTGCTAAGACTTTATCTCGTCAAACTTTAGCTCTGAAATCTTCTGGACTTAAGAGTATCCAGTCGAAACCAGGAAGGGATGTGCACGGTGACCGGCACGGTGAAGCAGCAGAGGCAGCGGCGTGGAGCGGGCGGCCCGCTGCGCCGCGTCCAGATCGGCAACGCGCTCAGCGCGTTCGGCAGCGGATTCACGCTTCCGTACATGTACGTGTACGTGGAGCAGGTGCGCGGGCTGGGGCCGGTGGTCGCCTGGATGGTGTTCACGCTGTTCGCGCTGGCCGCCCTCGCCGTCCTCCCGTTCATCGGCCGCGGCATCGACAGGTACGGCCCCCGCCCGGTGCTGCTGGCCGGTACGGCGCTCGCCGCCACCGGCGCGTTCGCCTTCGGGCACGCCACCGGCACCCCGGGTCTGCTGGTCTCCTCCTTCCTGTTCGGCGCGGGCGTCACGGCCTGCCAGCCGGCGCTCGCCACGATGATCGTCCGCTGCTCCACGGCGGCCACCCGCTCGCACGCCTTCGCGCTCCAGTTCACCCTGGTCAACCTGGGCATGGGCATCGGTGCGCTGGTCGGCGGCCAGATCGTGAACGTGGCCGACCCTTCCAGCCTCACCCGGCTGTTCACCATCGAGGCGGCCACCTTCCTCGGCCTCGCCCTGGTCACCGGCACCGCCCGGATACCGAGGGCCCAGCTGACGGCGGTCCACGAGAAGGCGGACGGCCCGACGGGCCTGCGCGCGCTGGTCGCGGACAAGGCGATGCTGCGGCTCTGCCTGCTCGCCGGGCTGATCTTCTTCACCTGCTACGGCCAGTTCGAGTCCGGTGTCGCGGCCTTCGCCACCTCCACCGTCCACACCGCGCCGTCCACCCTGGGCTTCGCGATCGGTGCCAATGCGCTGACCATCGTGGTGCTGCAGATGTTCGTGGTGCGGATCACGGCGCGCCGCCGCCGCACCACCGCGATGGCCGCGGCCGGCCTGGTCTGGCTCGGCGCCTGGGCGATGGCCCTGCTGGCCGGCCTGATCCGGACCGAGACCATGGCCGCCACGATCGCGATCGTCTCCGTCTACGCCCTGTTCGGCGTCGGCGAGTCGCTGCTGGCGCCCACCATGGGCCCGATCGTCGCGGACCTCGCCCCGGTCCGGCTGCTCGGCACCTACAACGCCGGGTACGCCCTGGTGAAGCAGATCGCGGTCGCGGTCGGTCCGGCCGTCGGCGTGCTGCTGGTCGGCTCCGGCGCCTGGCCGCTCTACCTCGCGGCCATGGCGGGCTGCACGCTGCTGATCGTCACCCTGGCGCTGCGGCTGCGCCCGTACCTCACGCCGGAGCAGGACAACGCGGCCCCGGCCGTGGTCCACACCGTCCAGGTCCGGGAACTGCAGACCGCCGCGTAGCGGAACTGCCCGCGAGGGCGTTCGCGACGGGCGCCGGCCAGGTCACCTGGTCGGCGCCCGTCGCGCTTGGCTTCGCGCGCACCGCCACATAGTGTCAGTGGCTGTTGACCGCCCGGCCCAGGCCGGAGCGGCGCGACCCCGGGCGGAGCCAGGACCCGGGCAGAGCAGACAGGCGAATCGGCGAGGCTATGACGCAAGCGGCGCTCACGCACCCACCGGCGGCCCCGGCCCCCGCGGCCCCGGCAGAGGCCTCGCGCGGCGGTCTGGTCCGCTGGGCGGCCGACCGCTCCGGCTGGCTCGGACCGATCGCCGTCGCGCTCTTCGCCGGCCTGCTGCGGTTCTGGAACCTCGGCCACCCCAACGCCTTCGTCTTCGACGAGACGTACTACCCCAAGGACGCGTGGTCCCTGCTCCAGCAGGGCTACGAGGGCACCTGGCCCGACCACGCCAACGCCGACATCCTGTCCGTCCCGCAGTCGATCCCGCTGAGCTCCGCGCCCGAATTCATCGCGCACCCGCCGCTCGGCAAGTGGGTGATGTCGATCGGCGAGCAGTTGTTCGGGCTGAACCCCTTCGGCTGGCGGTTCATGACCGCCCTGCTCGGCACCGTCACCGTGCTGATGCTGGCCCGGATCGGCCGCCGCCTCTTCGGCTCCACCCTGATCGGCTGCACCGCCGCGCTGCTGATGGCGGTGGACGGCCTCCAGCTGGTGATGAGCCGGGTCGGCCTGCTCGACGGCATCCAGATGTTCTTCGTGCTGGCCTCCTTCGGCAGCCTGCTGATCGACCGCGACCACGCCCGCGCCCGGCTCGCCGCGGTCGCCGAGGGCGGCGGCGACGCCGACGCGGTGCGGCTCGGGTGGCGCCCCTGGCGGATCGCCGCCGGGGTGCTCGTCGGCGCCGCCTGCGCGGTCAAGTGGAACGGCGCCCCGATCCTCGCCGCCTTCGGCGTCCTGACCGTCCTGTGGGACCAGGCCGGCCGCCGCGGCGCCGGCGCCCACCGCCCCTGGCGCTCCATGCTGCGCCGGGACGCCCTGCCCGCCTTCCTCGCCATGGTCGGCTCAGCCGTCGTGGTGTACGTCGGCGCCTGGAGCGGCTGGCTGGCCAGTGGCGGCAACGGCCAGGGCGGCTACGACCGGCACTGGGCCGACGGCCGCGCCGGGCTCTCCCCGGACAGCGTCCTCGGCATCCCGCTGCCGCAGGTCCCGATGAGCTGGGTGCCCGCCCCGCTGCGCAGCCTGTGGCACTTCCACTCGCAGATGTTCGACTTCAACACCGGCCTGAACCAGCCGCACACCTACCAGTCCAACCCCTTCGCCTGGCTGGTCGACGGCCGCCCGGTGTCGATGTACTGGGAGCAGATCCCGTACGGGCAGCACGGCTGCACCTCCTCGGGCGGCTGCGCGGCACAGATCCTCGGCCTCGGCACCCCGTTCCTGTGGTGGACGGCCTGCTTCGCGCTGGTCTACCTGCTGTGGCGCTGGTTCTTCCGGCGGGACTGGCGCTCGGGCGCGGTGCTCTGCGCGGTGGCCGCGATCTACCTGCCCTGGTTCAAGTACCAGGAGCGGACGATCTTCTCCTTCTACATGGTCGTGCTGGTGCCGTTCCTGTGCCTGGCCGTCGCCCAGATGCTCGGGGCGATGCTCGGCCCGGCCGGGTGCAGCCCCGAGCGCCGTCGGATCGGTGCGATCGGTGCCGGGGTGATCGTGCTCGCGATCGTCGGCTGCTTCGCCTTCTTCTACCCGCTGTACACGGCGGAGGTGATCCCCATGTCGTCCTGGCAGGACCGGATGTGGTTCACCAGCTGGATCTGACGGGCCGGACGTGACGCCGCCCTCGGCCCTGGTGCCCTCGGCCGGTCCGGTGGCGTCCGGTGGCCAGCTGCTGCCCGTCACCCCGGTGCTCGGGGTGGTCACGGCCGTGCTGCTGCTGGCCGCCGTCGCGGTGGCCGGGTGGGGCCTGCTCGGGCACGGCCACGCGGTGCTGCGGGCCGGACTGCGCGCGGTGGTGCAGCTGGCCGCCGTCGCCGCGGTGATCACCTGGGTGGTCGGATCGCTCTGGTGGTCGGCGCTGTTCGTGCTGCTGATGTTCTCGGTCGCGGTGCGCACCGCCGGGCGGCGGATGACCCGCGGCCCGGGCTGGGTCTGGGCGGCCGCCCCGATCGGGGCGGGGGTGCTGCCGGTGCTCGCCCTGCTGCTGGGTGTCGGACTGCTGCCGCCCGAGGGCCTGTCCGTCATCCCGGTCGCCGGCATCCTGATCGGCGGCGCGCTCAGCGCGACCTCGCTGGCCGGGCGGCGGGCCCTGGACGAGCTGCGGCTGCGGCGCGGCGAGGTGGAGGCCGCGCTCGCGCTCGGCTTCGAGGAGCGCGACGCCCGGCTGGAGATCTGCCGGACGGCGGCCGCGACCTCGCTCGTCCCGGCGCTGGACCAGACCCGGACGGTCGGCCTGGTCACCCTGCCCGGGGCCTTCGTCGGGATGCTGCTGGGCGGGGCCTCGCCGGTCCAGGCGGGGGCGGTGCAGCTGTTCGTGCTGATCGGGTTGCTGGCGGTGGAGTCGGTGGCGATCGTGGCGGTACTGGAACTGGTCGGGCGCGGGCTGGTCGCCGCCGAGCCGGAGGAGGGCTTCCGGTAGCGGGGGGCCGGTCGGCGCGGTCGGGTACGCTTGGGGCCGTTGAAGGGGAGTAGCCCTCCACCGGACCGTCGACATACTGGCCCCCAGGGGCCCGGCGCCCGGGGCACCGCCCGAAGGGGCGTTGCCGGCGAGACCTTCGGCCGCAGTGCTGTGACTATGACCAGTGCTGTCGGGCCGAAGCGTCCCCTGACGGGCCTGCGGAGGCCTGGCAGCCCGACCGAGGAACTCCTGATGAGTATCACCGTTGCCGCGTTGACCTTCGGCATCATCTTCCTGGCCGAACTGCCGGACAAGACCGCGCTGGCCAGCCTGGTGCTCGGCACGAAGTACCGCGCGAGCTACGTCTTCGCGGGCATCGCCGCCGCCTTCGCCCTCCAGGTGGGCATCGCGCTCGTCGCCGGGCACCTGCTCTCGCTGCTGCCGCACCGCTGGGTGGAGGGCGTCACCGGCGTGCTGTTCCTGGTCGGTGCGGCGATGCTGCTGTTCCACGGCGGGGGCGACGACGAGGACGGGCACGCGGCCAAGGAGCCGTCCTCGAACAGCTTCTGGAAGGTGGCCGGGGCCAGCTTCGTGGTCGTCGCGATCGCCGAGTTCGGCGACCTGACCCAGATCATGACCGCCAACCTGGCCGCCAAGTACGCCGATCCGCTGGCCGTCGGCATCGGCTCCTGGCTGGCGCTGTGCGCGGTCGGCGGGGTCGCCATCGTGGGCGGGCAGAAGCTGCTCAAGTACGTGCCGATGAAGCTGATCATCCGGGTGGCGGCAGCGATCATGGTGGCGCTGGCGGGCTACAGCCTCTTCGGGGCGATCACCGGCTGACGACTGCCCGGCGAGGCGCGGGTCGACGTGCGGGGCGGCGGCTGCCGGTGGGCGGCCGCCGCCTTTCGCGTGTCGCGGGTCAGGGGTCAGCAGCCCGGGTCGGCGGTGAGGGTGGCCTGGGTCTTGGGGCCGTAGACGCCGTTCTCGCCCTTGATCCGGTTCTCGCGCTGGTAGCCGCTGAGCACCGTCCTGGTCCAGTCGTCGAAGGTGCCGCTGACGATCGACTTGTCGACGAACCCGCATTCGGCCACGTACAGGCGCTGCTGCATGTCCCTGACGTCCGGCCCGGTCATCCCGACCTGGAGCAGCCGGGGGCTGGGCGTCGGGGTGGGCGTCGGCGTGGGTGCGGGCGTCGGGGTGGGGGCCGGCACGGGTGCCTGGACCGGGGGAGGCGGCGTCGTCGGCGCGACGGTCGGCGGCGGGGTGGCCGTCTTGGTCGGGCTCGGCTTGCGGGTGGGGGTGGGCGTCGGGCTCGGCGCCTCGCTGGTCGGCGGCGGCGCGCTCGGGGCGGGCGCGGCCAGGGTCGGCGGGTCCACCGGCGCGGGCGCCAGGGTGGTCGTCGGCAGCGGCTGCGCCTGTTTGGCCGACGGCTCAGCGGAGGGCGTCACCGCGTACGCGACGCCGATGGTGAGCGCCACCAGGGCGGCACCGACCCCGGCGAGCAGCCCCTTGCGCTGGGCGAGCGGGCGGCGCCCGGCCTGCTCGGCCGCCCGTCGGGCGGCCCGGCCGCCCCCCTCCGGGCCGGGCCCGGACGGGCCCGTCCGGAAGTCCTGGGCCTGCCCGAAGGGGAAGAGGCCGATCTCGTTCCCGGCCGGCGCCGAAGCCGGTGTCCGCGGCTGCGTGGCCGCCGCCGGGTACCCGCCCGGCCCGGCCGGCGGGACCGGGGGCAGCACGGTGGTGGCGTACGCGTCCGGGTGGGCGCCGGCGCCCGGGTAGGCCCCGTCCGGGCCGAACGGCGCCTGCTCCGCACCGAACGGCGCCTGCCCCGGGCCGACCGGCGGCAGCACCGTGGTGGCGTACGCGTCCGCGTCCGGTCCCAGCGGGGGAACGACCGGCGACCCGGGCGCGGCGGGCTGCCCCGGAGGCACCGGCGGCAGCACCGTGGTCGCGAACGGGTCGACCACCGGGGTGTTCGGATGCGCCTCGTCGGCCACCTGGTCGGCCGTCCGCGGGACGTACGGGCGGACCAGTGGCGGGCCCTCCAGGTGGGGCAGGACGGCGGTCTCGGTGAGGCTCGGGTCCGGGACGCAGCCGCACCCGGTGGAGCGTGCGGCGCCGCACGTCGGGCAGTGCTGGTCCGGCATCGGCCGGTCCTCCTCGGTTGCGCGTCGAATTTCGTGGGCGGTCGTTCGGGTCGTTCGGGTCGTCCGTCGACCGGCCGGCTGTCGTCCGGTCGTCCCGAGCACGCTCCGGGCGGACCCGGGCGGCGCGCGGACGCGCCTGATTATGCAGGACCGTCCGAGGGGTGGACAGGGGCGTCCGTCCCTCGGCGGAGTGTCGTGCCGGTGGGTGCCGGTCGGCCCTTCGGGGAACGCCCGGAGCGCGGCGGTTGTCCCCGGCGCTTACGCTCGGCTCAAACCGACGGAACGAATCGGGACGAAGCGACCAGCGCGGTCAGCTGGGAGTGACCATCCGCACGGCCCGGCCGACGGGCCCGCGACCCCATGGAGACGCCATGTCCACGGAGACGCCGTGACGCCCGCGGAGAAGCCGTGACGGAGCCGAGCACCGCATCCGACCGGAGCCCGGCGGGCGAGCCGGTCCCGCCGGCGGTCACCGTGTCCAACGTCTGGGTGCCGATCGGCGCCCTGCTGCTCGCGATGCTGCTCGCCGCCCTCGACCAGACCATCGTCTCCACCGCGCTGCCGACCATCGTCAGCGACCTCGGCGGCCTCCAACACCTCTCGTGGGTGGTCACCGCCTACCTGCTGGCCTCCACCGCCGCGACCCCGCTGTGGGGCAAGCTCGGCGACATGTACGGCCGGAAGCGCTTCTTCCAGGCCTCCATCGTGATCTTCCTGCTCGGCTCGGTGCTGTGCGGGATCGCCCAGAACATGGGCGAGCTGATCGCCTTCCGCGCCCTCCAGGGCCTGGGCGGCGGCGGGCTGATCGTGCTCTCCCAGGCGATCGTCGGCGACCTCGTCGCCCCGCGGGACCGCGGCCGCTACCAGGGCCTGTTCGGCGCCGTGTTCGGCGTCACCAGCGTGCTCGGGCCGCTGCTCGGCGGACTGTTCGTCGACCACCTCAGCTGGCGCTGGGTCTTCTACATCAACCTGCCGATCGGCATCGTCGCCCTGGTGGTGATCGCGACGGCGCTGCACGGGCTGGAGGTCCGGCGCGAGCACCGGATCGACTACCTCGGCACCGTCCTGATCGCCGCCGTCGCCACCTGCCTGGTGCTGATGACCTCGCTCGGCGGGACCACCTGGGCCTGGACGTCCTGGCAGATCGTCGGCCTCGGCGTGCTCGGGCTGGTGCTGCTGCTCGCCTTCGTCCTGGTCGAGCGGACGGCGGTGGAGCCGGTGCTGCCGCTGCGGCTGTTCCGCTCGCGGACGTTCAGCCTGGTCGCGGTGATCTCCTTCGTGGTCGGCTTCGCGATGTTCGGCGCGCTGACCTACCTGCCGACCTTCCTCCAGGTGGTCCAGCAGGTCTCACCCACCCTGTCCGGCATCCACATGCTGCCGATGGTGCTCGGCATGCTGCTCACCTCGATCGGCTCCGGCCAGATCGTCGCCCGCACCGGCCACTACCGGATCTTCCCGATCGTCGGGACGGCCGTGACCACCGTCGGACTGCTGCTGCTCTCCCGGTTGGACGAGCACAGCAGCACCGCCGAGATGAGCCTGTACTTCCTGGTCTTCGGGCTCGGGCTGGGCCTGGTGATGCAGGTGCTGGTGCTGATCGTGCAGAACTCGGTCGGCTACGAGGACCTCGGCGTGGCCACCGCGGGCGCCACCTTCTTCCGCTCCATCGGGGCCTCCTTCGGCGTCTCCATCTTCGGGACGGTCTTCGCGAGCGGACTGCGCAGCCGGCTCGCCGACGCCCTGGCCGGGGTGCCGCTGCCGCCCGGCTTCCAGCCGGAGGCCATCACCGCCGACCCGCGGGTCATCCCCCGGCTGCCGGCCGCCGTCCAGCCGGCGGTCTACCACGCGTACGCCGAGTCGATCACCCGGGTGTTCCTGTACGCGGTGCCGGTCGCGGGGGTCGCCTTCGTGCTGTCGCTGTTCCTGCGCGAACAGAAGCTGCGCTCCACCGTCACCGCCCCCGACCTCGGCGAGTCCATCGGGATCAACCCCGTGGAACGCAGCTCGCTGGACGAGATCGCCCGCGCCCTGTCGGTGCTGAACAGCCGGGAGGCCCGGCGCGACCTCTTCCGGCGGATCACCGAGACCGCAGGGCTGGACCTGCTGCCCGCCTCCAGCTGGCTGCTCCTCCAGATCCACCAGCACGGCTCGGTCGAGCCGGCCGAACTGGCCGAGGCGCGGATCGTCCCGATGGCCACCGTCGAGGAGGCCGTCCGGGAGGTGGAGGGCCGGGGGCTGGCGGCGCGGTCCGGCGGGCTGCCGCTGCGGCTCACCGAGCCGGGGGAGGAGACGGCCCTGCGGCTGGTGGCCGCCCGGCGCACCCAGCTCGCCGAACTGCTGGGGGACTGGGACGAGCAGCGGCACGCCGAGATCGCGGGGCTGCTGAACCGGCTCAGCTCCTCGCTGTGCGCGGACCCGCGGGACCGGCCGGACCCGTCGGGGCCCCAGGGGCCGTACCGTGGTGAGGGGCGGTCGTTCTGATGGTCCGACGGTTCGACGGTCCGATGGCTTGACGGCCCGTTCGGCGTGATGGGGAAGGGTGGTGCGGCATGCCGCTCGAGATCGAGCGCAAGTTCCTGCTGAGCGCCTTCGAGCCGCCGCAGACGGCGGTGCGGCAGCACATCGAGCAGGGGTACATCGCGATCAAGGACGACGGGACGGAGGTGCGGCTGCGGCGGATCGGCGGCAGCCGCGTCCTCGGCGTCAAGCGGAGCGCCTCCTCCGCGGAGGGTTCCCCCGTCCGGATCGAGGTGGAACGCGAGCTGGGGGAGCAGGAGTTCACCGAGCTCTGGCCGGCCACCGAGGGCGCCCGGGTGGTCAAGGACCGGTACACCTTCGAGGCCTCCGGTGTCACCGTCTACGCGGACGTCTACCAGGGGGAGTTGGCCGGACTGCGCACCGTCGAGGTCGAGTTCGGCTCCGAGGCGCAGGCGGCGGCGTTCTCGGCGCCGGAGTGGTTCGGCGCCGAGATCACCGGCGTGAAGGCGTACAAGAACCAGACCCTCGCGACCCGGGGAATGCCCGAGTCCTGACGCCGGGCGTGTTCGGCCCTACGGCGTGCCGAACCAGGGCGGGGTGTCGAGGCGGAACGGGTCGCCGGGGGCGAGCCGGCGCAGGCCGTCCACCAGCAGTCTCAGCTGCTCCTCGCCGAGGACTTCCGACCACTCCTCGCGCAGCTCGTCGAAGATCCGGGCCGAGCGGAGCAGGCAGTCCGTCCCGCGCTCGGTGAGCCGGACCACCTTGCGCCGGGTGTCGGCCGGGTCGGCGGCGCGCTCGACGTAGCCGAGCTGCTCCAGGTTGTCGACGGTCTTGCCCGCCGCCTGTTTGGTGACGCCGAGGCGGCGGCCGAGTTCGGAGGCGGTGGTGCCCTGCGGGCCGATCGCCTGGAGGACGAAGCCGTGCATCGGGCGCAGGTCGGGATGGCCCTCGCGGGTGATGCGCTCGTGCAGCTCGTCGATGATCGCCCGGAAGGCGAGCAGCAGGCGTAGCGGCAGATCAAAACCCGGCGGGGGTGGTTCACTTGGCACGATAGACGACCTCATTGACCATATGGACAACGGCATTGTCCAGCCTAGGGGGTTCCTTCGCGGTGCCCGCCCCGCCCACGCCTTTGGCGGCCCACCACCCGCCCGGCCGTGAGGTGTAGCAGACTGCTCCCGTAGGCAGTCCCCGTCACCGCACCGGCGGCCGCACCAGCGCGCCGGCGGAGCAGCAAGGAGCCCCCATGTCCGTCGTGAAGATCAACGTCCTGACGGTGCCGGCCGAGCAGCGCGAGGTGCTGGAGCAGCGCTTCGCCTCCCGGGCCGGCGCCGTGGAGAACTCGGACGGCTTCGAGTGGTTCGAACTCCTCCGCCCCGTCGAGGGCACCGACCAGTACCTCGTCTACACCCGCTGGCGCAGCGAGGAGGACTTCAAGGCCTGGATGGAGGGCCCGATGAAGGCGGCCCACCAGCACGGCGGCGAGGGCGAGGCCCCCAAGCGCCCGGCCGCCTCCGGCTCCACCCTCTGGTCCTTCGAGGTCGTCCAGTCCGCGGGCCCCAAGGCCTGACGTCAGGAGAGCGGTTGCGCGCCCCGGGGTTCCTCGAACCCCGGGGCGCGCTCGTGTGCCGAGAGGGGGCGGAGGGCCGGCAGGGGGGCGTGGTCGGCGGGCCAGAGGAGACGGAGGTGGAGGGGTGGGGGGTCGAGGGGGAGGCGGGTGAGGGTGCCGGCGACGAGGCGGTCGTGGACGGCGTGGGCGGGGAGAAGGGCGATGCCGAGGCCCTGTTCGGCGCAGGCGCGGGTGGCGGGGACGGCGCCGGTGTGGAGGCGTCGGACGCGGGGGCCGAGGAGGCGGTCGCCGGCGAGGCGGTAGGAGCAGGTGGGGGAGCCGACGAGGAGGCGGTGGCCGCGGAGGTGCTCGGGGGTGAGGGTGGTGGCGCGGGCCAGTGGGTGGGTGGGGGCCGCGACCAGGGCGAGGGGGACGGCCTGGAGGTCGAGGTGGTCGAGCGGGGCGGGTGGCAGAGGGAAGCCGAGCGCGCCGAGCGGGCCGGGGGCGTCCAGGACCACGGCGGCGTCCAGGGCACCGGCCGCGACACCGTCGAGGAGTGCGTCACGGGCGCGGTCGGTGTGGAGGGACAGGTGCAGGCCGGGCCGGCGGTCGGTGAGGCGGGCGAGGACGGCCGGGAGGTGGGTGGCGGCGACGGCTGCCAGGACGCCGAGGCGCAGGCGGGTCCGGGTGGCGACGGCGACGGTGACGTCGCGGCGGGCCTGTTCGGCCTGGTCGAGGAGGCGGCGGGACCAGGGCAGCAGCCGTTCTCCCGCCGAGGTGAGGGTGAGGTCGCGCCGCGCCCGGTCGAACAGCTCGGTGCCGAGGCTGAGTTCGAGGGTGCGGACCTGTTCGGAGACCGAGGACGGGGCCAGCCCGAGCGCCATGGCCGCGCCGGTGACGGTGCGGTGGATGACGACGGCCTCGAAGACGCGCAACTGACCTAGTTCCACTGGCTCCCCCGAACGCCCTCGCTCCCGGTGCTGCGGGACAGCGTAGGGGCGTACGGGGGCGAACGAGGGCGTTCCCGGATTCCGGCCGTCCGGGGGCGTTGGTGCCCCGGCAGTGGTGCTCTTGAGTGGGAAGTCGGACGGGCCGACTTCTCGCGCGGGGTCGTCCGCCCCCCCCGGCCTACCCGGCGAGCGTGCCGTCCAGGTACTCCTGCACCGGCGGGAACATCGGGAACGGCACGTACTCGGCCAGCTCGGCGTGGGACGCCCACACCACCCGGTCCAGCTCGTCGGAGTCCATCACCATGGCGGTGCCGCCGACCACCTCGCAGGCCGTGTACGCCATCCGCCGCCCGCTCTGCGGATGCACCCGCTCGCCGAGCAGCCTGGCCGCGGCGACGTGGAGGCCGGTCTCCTCGGCGGTCTCGCGGACGGCCGCCTCCTCGGGGGACTCGTTCGGCTCGACCTCCCCGGCCGGGAACTGCCAGGACAGCTCGCCCTCGGCGACCCGCCGCCGCACCATCAGCACCCGGCCGTCCTTGACCACGATCGCGACGGCGACGGTGGGGAGTTGCTCGGGGTTCTGCTCGGTCATCGCTCTGCTCCTCGGGCCTGCGCCGGGTGTCGACGCCATCTTGGCCCGAGGCCGCTGCCCCGGTCGGGTACCGGAGCGCGGCCGCATGTCGTGTCGGCTACCGGCGCGGCGGCCCGTAGACCGCGGCCGGCGCGCCGGTGGCCAGCGCCCAGCAGCGGTCCCCGTACGACCAGTGCCATCAGTATGTTCCGGATGTGAACCGGGACATCAGCGATCTCGTCTCTCCTCTTGGCCGACCTCTGCGGCTGATCGTCACTGGCGGCGGAACGGGTGGCCACACCTACCCGGCGCTCACTGCGATCCGCGCCCTGCGGTCGCGGCTCGCCGAGGTCAACGGCACCCTGGACGTCCTGTGGATCGGCACCGCCACCGGCCTTGAGGCCAAGGTGACGGCCGCCGAGAACATCCCGTTCAGGACCGTCGCCACCGGGAAGATCCGGCGCTCCGCCAACCCGCTCAAGCTGGTGTCACCCGCCAACGTCAAGGACATGGGCCGCGTTCCCCTGGGAGTGGCACAGGCCCGCTCCGCGGTCGCCGACTTCGGCCCGGACGTGGTGCTCGGCACCGGCGGCTACGTCGCGGTGCCGGTCGGGATGGCCGCCCGGATGTGCCAGCTCGGCCATCCGGCGGGCGCGCCGTACGACCGGGTTCACGTCACCGCGGCCGTGCAACGCGTCCCCGGGGCGCTGATCGAGCAGACGGCGCCCGGGGGCGTGATCCTCGTTCCGTACGGCACGGCGTTCTGCAACGGCGGGCTGCTGAAGCTCACCGTCGCCGAGGACGGCCGTTCTGCGAGCGGGCCGTTCGTCGAGGACGTCGCCTTCATGTGGGTGCGGGACCAGCGGCCCGGGAGCGGCGAGTTCGAGATCGGGGACGTCCGGTACGGTCCGTCCGCACTCGACCCCGCCGCTGTGGCTGAGCACACCGACGCGGCCTTCGCGATCGGGCTGCGGCTGCCGGGCCTGTTCCGGCAGGAGGTGTGGGCGGGCTACGACCGCTTCGGTACCGGCCGGTTCGAGGTCTGGGACGGGGTTTCGTATGCCCACTGCCGCTTCGCCGACTGGGACGGCAAGCACGCCGTCTCGCAGTCCGGCTCCCGCAGCCTGTGGGACGAGGTGACCGCCGCCCACTCCTGGTGGCAGCGCCAGGGCGAGCCGGGCCTCGACCGGTTCGGCCTGACCGTCACCGTCGAGGGCGAGCACCGGGTGTGGCTGGACGAGCCGGACCATGTGGTCGGTTGACTGCCGGATTGCGAGGCACGCCCCGGGCTCACGAGCCCGGGGCGCGCCGGGTTGTGCGCGCACGCGCCGCCCGAATGGGTGGTGGGAGTGGGAGCTTGATGGGACGTTACGGCATTACGGTGAACATTGCCGTGCCGGGTGCTCCACGGGGCGCTCGGTGCGTGAGCAAAAAGTGATCCCCGGCGGTGCGCCAACACCCCGGGGTTTGGCACCAGGAGCGAAGGACTCCCGAATGCAGATTCATCGTATCCCCAAGCATGCGCCCGGATACACGATCCTCGACAACGGCCACGTCATCCGTAAGCACTCGCTGAGTTGGGCCGCGCGCGGGCTGCTGAGCTACCTGCTCAGCCTGCCGGACGGCGCCCGCGAGGACATCCGCACCCTCGCCGCCAAGAGTGTGGAGGGGCGGACGACCGTCGCCCGAGCGTTGCGGGAGCTGGAGGCGGCGGGGCACTACGTGCGTCGTACGCTGCGGGACCCGCAGACCGGGCAGGTGCGGACGGTCGTCTCGGTGCACGAGGTGCCGGTGACGGGCAAAGCGGTGCACACCGTGCCGCCGCTTCCCGCACCCCCGGCCGCCGGTGTCCCAGCTCCAGGCGTGCCAGCTGGCGGGAGGGCGGGAGGCCCATCCAAGGAACCGGCAACCAAGGACGTGGAAGAGCCTTCCGTCCGTCCATCCGAGAAGTTGACGGCGGGCATGGCGCTGTTGCTCGAACTCGGCCGCCGGGAGCCGAGGATGGCCCTGGCGGGGAAGCCGCTGTGCGACCAGGCCGCGCGGGTGGAAGGGCTGCTGGCCGGTGGGTGGAGCCGTGAGGTGCTCACCGGGATTCTGTCGGCGCCCCTCCCGGACAGGGTCACGCACAGCGTCGGGGCGATCGTGGCGGCGCGGATCGCCAAGGTGCCGGCCGTTCCCGCGCCCCGACAGGCGGGCGACGGCCCGAGGAGGCACGAGTGCCCCGGGCGCAGCGGGTTGTGCGGGCGGCCCGTGGCCGGGCCCGGGCAGGTGTGTGGCGCCTGCCGGGCGGCAGCGGAGTAGAAGTGGCCCCCCGGGGGATTCTTCGGGCAGCGGGAGGGCCATGCCGGGCCGGGCGCGGAGGATCGGGCCTGTTGAGAAACCTGACTCCTGGCGGCCAACGCCTACTTCCGCGGCTCCCGGCGGCTCACGACTCCGGCGGGCGGAAGGTGACCGGGGCGTCGAAGGCGGCGCGGCGGGTCGTGCGGCGCAGGGCGCGCAGGACGGGGGTGCCGAGGGTCAGGCACAGGACGACGGTCAGGGCGGCCCTAGGCAGGTCCCAACCCAGGGACGTGGTCAGGCAGTACGCCGCGAAGCGGACCAGGTTGGCGGGCAGCGCGTCGCCCGGCACGAAGGAGATGGAGCCGGCCAGGCCGCCGATGTACGGCCAGCCCTGGAGGTTCATGATCGTGCCGTACAGCAGCGACGCGACGGCTCCGTAGCCGGCGAGCAGCAGGAGTTCACGGCGGCCACGCAGGGAGGAGGCCCCCGGCAGCAGGCCCGCGCCCAGGCACACCCAGCCCATGGCGAGCATCTGGAACGGCAGCCACGGCCCGACCCCGCCGGTGAGCAGCGCGGAGGCGAACATCGACAGCGAGCCGAGCACGAAGCCGAAGCCCGGCCCGAGCACCCGCCCGGACAGCACCATCAGGAAGAACATCGGCTCCAGTCCGGCCGTGCCCGCGCCGAGCGGCCGCAGCGCAGCGCCCGCCGCCGCCAGCACGCCCAGCAGGGCCACGGACTTGGCGTCCAGCCCGGGCGCCCCGCCGCCCGCCGTACGGCCCTCGGAGATCTGGGCGACGACGACGGCGAGGAGCAGCGGCAGCAGCAGCGCGAACAGCCACGGCGCGTCCGCCGAGTGGCCGACCAGCGCCGACTTGGTGGAGGCGAGCAGTGGCCAGCCGAAGGCGGCGACGCCGACGAAGGAGACGGACAGCAGCGCCGTTATCGACCGGCGCCCCAGCGGGACGGGACGAGTGCTCATGCGCCCAGCGCCTCCGCGACCTGCCCGACGGTGAGCCACGGCCCGGGCGCCAGCACTTTTGCGACCTGCGGGGCGAAGGCGGGGGAGGAGACCACCACCTCCGCCGTCGGGCCGTCCGCGACGATCTCGCCCTCGGCCAGGATCACCGTGCGGTGGGCGAGTTCGGCGGCCAGTTCGACGTCGTGGGTGGCGAGCAGCACGGCGTGGCCCTCGACCGCCAGCGAGCGCAGGATCTCCACCAGCCGGGCCTTGGCGGCGTAGTCGAGGCCGCGGGTCGGCTCGTCCAGGAGCAGCAGCGGGGGCCGGGCGGTGAGCACGACGGCGAGGGCGAGGGTGAGCCGCTGGCCCTCGGACAGGTCGCGCGGGTGGGCGTCGTCGGCGATGCCGGGCAGCAGGCGCTCGACCAGCGCGCGGCAGGTGCCGGCGGCGGCGCCCGCGTCGGTGTCGGCGGCGGCGCACTCGGCGGCGACGGACTCGCCGTACAGCAGGTCGCGCGGGTCCTGCGGGACGAGGCCGACCTCCCGGATCAGCTCGGCGGGCCGGGTCCGGTGCGGGGTGCGGCCGCCGACCCTGACGCTGCCGGAGGCGGGGGCGTGCAGGCCGACCAGGCTGCCCAGCAGGGTGGACTTGCCGGCGCCGTTGCGGCCCATCAGGGCGGTGATCTCGCCGGGGTGGAGGGCGAGGTCCACGCCGCGCAGCGCCGGGACGGGGCCGCGCCGGACGGCGAGGCGGTCGGTCACGGCCAGCGGGGACGCGGTCGGGGCGGAGGCGGGGGCCGGGCCGCGGCCGTCCAGTTCGGCGCGCAGCGGGGCGGCCTTGCGGCGGGCGTCGCGGACGGACAGCGGCAGCGGCCGCCAGCCCGCGAGCCGGCCGAGGCCGACCACCGGCGGGTGCACCGGGGAGTGCGCCATCACCTCGGCGGGTTCGCCGAGGACGGGCGGGGCGTCGGGGGTGAGCAGCAGCACCTGGTCGGCGTACTGGACGACCCGCTCCAGCCGGTGCTCGGCCATCAGCACGGTGGTGCCGAGGTCGTGCACCAGCCGCTGGAGGACGGACAGCACCTCCTCGGCCGCGCCCGGGTCGAGCGCCGAGGTGGGTTCGTCCAGCACCAGCACGCGCGGGTGCACGGTGAGCACCGAGCCGATCGCGACGCGCTGCTGCTGGCCGCCGGACAGGGAGTTCAGGGAGCGGTCGCGCAGGTCGGCGAGGCCGAGCAGGTCGAGGGTCTCCTCGACCCGGCGGCGCATCACGTCGCCCGGCAGGCCCAGCGACTCCATGCCGTAGGCGAGTTCGTCCTCCACCGTGTCGGTGACGAAGTGCGCCAGCGGGTCCTGTCCCACCGTGCCGACCAGGTCCGCGAGTTCGCGCGGCCGGTGCTCGCGGGTGTCCCGGCCGTCCACGGTGACCCGGCCGTGCAGCACCCCGCCGGTGAAGTGCGGCACCAGGCCGCTGACCGTCCCCAGCAGGGTGGACTTGCCGGAGCCGGACGGGCCGACCAGCAGGCAGAGTTCGCCCTCGGGGACGGTGAGGTCGACGCCGTTCAGCACGGGTGCGGCGGAGTCCGCGTACCGGACGGAGACCTGCTCGAAGGTGATCACGATGCCCTCCGGGGCGGGGTCGGGGCGGCGAACGCCGGTACCAGGCCGAGCAGGACGGTCAGCACGGCGGCCAGGGGCAGCGCGGGGACGGTCGGCGGGACGACGGTGGGGGCGAACGCGGCCGGGTCCTGCGCGGCCAGGTAGGTGGTGAGGGCCGCCACGCCCACTCCGGAGCCGGCGGTCAGCCACTCGGGAAGGGCCCAGGGGTCGGGTCGGTAGCGGCTCCTGGCGGACCGTCGGCTGCCGAGCAGCAGTCCGGCGAAGGCGGCGGCCAGGCCGAGCGCCAGGACGGGCAGCGCCCAGCCCGCGCCGTCGGCGGTCAGCAGCCCGTACGCGGCCAGGCAGATCCCGAGCAGCCCGGCCAGGGTGAGCGCGGCCGTCGCCCGGGCGAGCCGGCGCGGGACGTCGGCGGTGCGGCCGAAGCCTCGGGTGTCCATCGCGGCGGCCAGGGCGATGGACCGCTCCAACGCGCCCTCCAGTACCGGGAGTCCGACGCTCAGCACGGCCGCGATGCCCTTGTCGGTGCGGCCGCGCAGCCGGCGGGCGGCGCGCAGTCGGCGGACGTCCGCGATCAGGTTCGGCGCGAAGGTCATCGCCACGACGACGGCGACGCCCGCCTCGTAGAGCGCGCCGGGCAGGGTGCGCAGCAGGCGGGCCGGGCTGGCCAGGGAGTTGGCGGCGCCGACGCAGATCAGCAGGGTCGCCAGTCGCAGCCCGTCGTACAGCGCCGCGAGCAGCCCCTCGACGGTGACCCGCCCGCCGATCCGCACGCCCTGCGCCCAGGCGGGCAGCGGGAGTTCGGGCAGTGTGAACAGCACATGGGTGCCGGGGATCGGCGAGCCGAGGAACACCGCGAACACCAGCCGGATGCCCAGCACCAGCAGGCCCAGGCGCAGGAACGCCCCGTACGAGCGCGACCACGGCGCATCGCCGCGCCGGGCCGCGACCACGTACCCGGCGACGGCGGCGAGCAGTAGCAGGATCGCCGGATTGGTGGTGCGGGTCGCCGCCGCGCCCAGCCCGAGCGCCCACGACCACCAGGCCCCGGGGTGCAGTTGACGGGGACCGGTGGGCGGGCGGGTGCTACGGGCGGCGGTGCTGCTCACGGAGGTTTCCTGAGTGGGGGACTAGGAGTGACGGCGGCGGCGGGCCTGCCAGACGGCTCCGCCGGCGAGGACGGCGACCAGCGCGCTGCCGGCGAGCAGGCCGACGTCGGGGCCGCTGCCGCCGCCCTGGTCGGCCGACGCGGCGCCGGCGTCCGGCTGGGTGGCGCCCGCCGCGCCGACCTGGTCGCCGCAGCCCGCCTTCGGGTACCCGGCGATGGCGCACAGCAGCCCGTTGGTGTCGTAGCGCAGCGGCGGGGCGACGGCGGCCAGCACCTCGGCCGAGGTGGCGCGGGGTGCGACGCTCGCGCAGGCCGTGCGCTGTTCGGGCGCGGTCACCGAAGAGCCGGCGGCCGAAGAGCCGGCGGACGCGCCGGTGTCCTCGGCGGTCCCGAAGTCCAGCACGACGGCCACCCGCTTGCGCCCCTCCTGCGCGGGGGTGTTCGCGCAGATCCCGGCGAAGCTTCCGGCGGCCCGCGGCTTCGCGGCGTCCTGCCCGCCGTCCGGGCTCAGCGCGAACCGCCACCCGTCCACCGCCCCGTCCGGCGGCACCGCGACGGCGGGCCCCTGCTGCTGGTACGTCCAGCTGCCGCCCTCGCCGCCGCGCCAGAACGACCAGTACCGGTACCCGGCGGCCTGCGCGGGCGCGGCGCAGGCGAGCAGCAGCACCGCCCCGAGGAGGGGCGGGAGCAGCGCGGCAAGGCCGGTGGAGGACCGCCGGCCCGGGGCGGCGAGGGGAGCGGCGCGCATCAGAGGTGCTGGTTGCGCTTGCGCTGGAGGCTGAGCAGGAGGCCGCCGCCGACGCCGATGAGGAGGCCGACGCCGATGAGCCAGTACTGGCCGATGCCGCCGTCCTTCTTCTCCTTCGGGGCCTGCGTCGCCGAGGAGGCCGCGGCGGCCTTGGGCGTCGGGCCGAGGGCGGTGAGCCGGCCGGTCAGGGCGGCGGTGTCGCGCTGGGCGGCCTGGTCGACCAGCAGGAGGGTGGCGGTGGCGCCGGCGTCGGTGCCGTCCTTCGTCCAGGTGGCGCCCTCCTGGCCGAGCCAGTCGACGGCGCCGGCGGCCTGCTGGGGGTGGCCGCTCTGGATGAGGGCGAGGGCGGCCCAGGCGGTGGCGGTGTAGTCGGGGGTGGGGGCGGCGCCCGGGGTGGTGAGGCTGAGGTGGTTGCCGCCGGCCGCGAGCTGGGCGGTCAGGTAGGCGCCGACGGCCTCGCCGGAGTCCGCGTGGGCGACTGCGGACGGGGAGGCCGCCGCGGCGTCGGAGGCGCAGGCGAGGGCCTTGGGGGCGGCGTCGGCGCGCACCGAGGTGGCGGCCGGCAGGTGGCCGCCGCCGGCGGCGAGCGCGGCCTGGGCGCTGGCCAGGGCGTTCGGGGTGAGGGCGCCGGAGGCCGGGTCGGGCTGGTACGCGAAGGCGCCGCGCTGGTCGGCGGGGGCGGCGCAGCCGAGCTGGAAGAGGGCGAGCCCGTCGAAGGCGGACTTGCCGGCCTTGGCGACGCCCGCCGGGTCGGTCCTGGCGGCGAACAGCGCGTTGACGGCGAGCCCGGTGGAGTTGGCGTCGCCCGGGCTGCCCGGGTTGTAGGCCCAGCTGCCGTCGGCGTTCTGGTTGGCCTTGAGCCAGGCGACGCCCTTGTCGACGGCGTCCTGGTGCCCGCCGAGGGCGACCAGGGCCTGGACGGCGACGGCGGTGGCGTTGCTGTCCTCGGTCTTGGGGTCGCAGGCCGCGCCGGCGGCTCGGTACGAGGGCCAGCCGCCGTCCTCGCACTGCTGTCCGGTGAGCCAGCCGACCGCGGAGTCGGCCGGGGTGACCTTGGCCGCCGTGAGCGCGGTGAGCGCCAGTGACTGCCGCCAGACGCCGTCGTACGTCGGGTCGCTCTTGCCGTACAGCCCGTCGGTGGTGGGCGGGGTCGGCGCGGGGCTGTCGGCGAGGGCCGGGCCGGCGGCGAGGCCGGTGAACAGCGCGGCGGACAGGGCGGCGGCGCCCAGGCGGGCGGCGGTCAGCATGGTGCGGTGTGCCTTTCGGTGAGCGGTGGTGGCCCGGGCGGGGCCGTTCCGTAGTCCTCGACGGTGCCGGGCGCGTGCGTCCGGACTGGCCGCTCGCCCCTCCCCGGGTGTTCCGACTCGCCCGGGCGGCCGCGTGCGGCGCCGGACTCACGGTTGCGGGGTCAGCGCCGGATTCGCACCGGCTTTCCCCGGGGGAGGAGCGGGATGGAGTTCTGCTGCCTGTCGACTCTAGCCGCCGGGGCGCGCGCAGCGGCCCGGGCCCAGCAGGAACAGGTTCCAGTCGACGGGTGCGCAGGGGCTGTTCCTGGGCGCGGTGGTCGGCCGGTTCACGGCAGGGTGAGCAGCCGGGCCGCGGTGTGCAGGTCGGCCCGCACCTCGGCGATCGAGGCGCGGCCGGAGAGCCAGGCGACCAGCGCCGAGTGCCAGGTGTGCTCGATCACCCGCACCGCCGCGCGCTGGCTCTCGGTGGGCGGTTCGGACTGGCCGATCGCGTCCAGGATGAGCTGCCCGGTGGCGACGCTGACCCGGTCCACCTCGGCCCCGACCGAGCGGTCCGCGAAGGACAGCGCCCGGACCATCGCCTCGGCCAGCAGCGGTTCGCGCTGCAGCGCGTGGAAGGCCCGGGTGAGGGTGTCGGCGACCCTCGGCGCCGGTTCGAGGTCGGTCGGCGGGTGCCGCCGGATGTGCTCGCGCAGGCCCTGGAGCTGCTCCAGCATCACCGCGACCAGCAGGTGCACCTTGGACGGGAAGTAGCGGTAGAGCGTGCCGAGGGCGACGTGCGCGCCCTCCGCGACCTCCCGCATCTGCACCGCCTCGTACCCGCCCCGCACCGCCAGCGCGGTGGCGGCCCGCAGGATGCGCCGGCGCCGTTCGGCCTGGCTCGCGGTCAGCGGCGGCTCGCCGGGCGGCGGTACGGTCGGCGGGACCGGCGGCAGCGTCGGAGGAGGGGGTGGCGGCAAGGGTGCTCCCGGGCGGGCGAGAGTGGCGGCGTGCTCCACATGGTCGGCAGGATTCGCGTGGTGGGAATCACCAGCCCTGGCTCCTGAGGAAAAGCTACGGGCCGGTATCTTCGAGGTCTCTCATTGTTCACGTGGTCGACGGCGAGTTCCCCGGCCACTGAAACCTGATCTACTTTAGCGACCGGAAGCACGACCGGCAGCACCGTCAGCAGCTAGAGAAGAGGGCCCGGGATGATCGCGCAGCCGCTGCGGATTGCCCTGTTGTCGTACCGCGGTGACCCCTTCTGCGGCGGTCAGGGCGTGTACGTACGACACCTCTCCCGGGAGCTGGCCAGGCTCGGCCACCACGTGGACGTGATCGGCGCCCAGCCCTTCCCGGTGCTGGACGAGGTCGAGGGCCCCGGCTCGGTGCGCCTGGTCGAGCTGCCCAGCCTGGACCTCTACCGCGCCGACGACCCGTTCCGCACCCCGGCCCGCGACGAGTTCCGCGGCCCGGTTGACGTGCTGGAGTACGCCACCATGCGCACCGGCGGCTTCCCCGAGCCGCTCACCTTCTCGCTGCGCGCCCGCCGGTACCTGGCCGCCCACAAGGGCCGCTACGACGTGGTGCACGACAACCAGACCCTCGGCTACGGCCTGCTCGGCCTGGCCCGGCACGGCTTCCCGCTGGTCACCACGATCCACCACCCGATCACCGTGGACCGGCAGCTGGAGCTGGACGCCGCCACCACCCGGGGCAAGCGGCTCTCGTTGCGCCGCTGGTACGCCTTCACCCGGATGCAGCGCAGGGTGGCCGCCCGGCTGGACCACGTGATCACCGTCTCCGGCACCTCGCAGCGCGAGATCGCCGAGCACCTGGGCGCCGCGCCGGGCGCGATCTCGGTGGTGCCGATCGGCGCCGACACCCGGCTCTGGTCGCCGTCGGACGCGGTCGAGCGCGTCCCCGGCCGGATCGTCACCACCTCCAGCGCGGACGTCCCGCTGAAGGGCCTGATCTTCCTGGTCGAGGCGCTCGCCAAGGTCCGCACCGAGCGGGACGCCCACCTGGTGGTGGTCGGCAAGCCGCAGAAGGAGGACGGGCCGGTGGCCGAGGCGGTGAGCCGCTTCGGACTGGCAGAGCACATCGAGTTCCGCAGCGGGCTGACCGACCGGGAACTGGTCGACCTCTACCGCTCGGCCGAGGTGGCCTGCGTCCCCTCGCTGTACGAGGGCTTCTCGCTGCCCGCCGCCGAGGCGATGGCCACCGGCACCCCGCTGGTCGCCACCACCGGCGGGGCGATCCCCGAGGTGGCAGGACCGGACGGGGAGACCTGCCTGGCCGTCCCGCCGGGGGAGGCGGACGCGCTGGCCGCGGCGCTCGGCCGGCTGCTGGACGACCCGCGGCTGCGGGCCGCGCTCGGTGCGGCCGGACGGGAGCGGGTGCTCGCCCGGTTCACCTGGGAGCGGGCGGCCGAGCTGACCGCCGAGGCCTACCGCGCGGCGATCGCCACCGGCGTCGGCGCCCGTGCCCGCTCGGGGCCGGGCTGGCGGTACGTGGCCTAGCCACGGCCCCGCCGTTGTCGGGCAGGCGGGGCTTGTCCGACGGAGCGTCAAGAACGCTTGGTAGCAAAAGGAATGGGAGTCCTGAAGTGCTGACCGTCGATTTCTCGCGCTTTCCGCTCGCCCCCGGCGACCGGGTGCTCGACCTGGGCTGCGGCGGGGGCCGGCACGCGTTCGAGTGCTACCGCCGTGGCGCCAACGTGATCGCCCTCGACCAGAACGCCGAGGAGATCGCCGAGGTCAGGAAGTGGTTCGCGGCGATGGAGCAGGCCGGTGAGGCCCCCGAGGGCGCGTCGGCGGTCGCGATGGAGGGCAACGCGCTGGCGCTGCCGTTCGAGGACGAGTACTTCGACAAGATCATCATCTCCGAGGTGATGGAGCACATCCCGGACGACAAGGGCGTGCTCAACGAGATGTTCCGGGTCCTCAAGCCGGGCGGCCTGCTCGCCGTCACCGTGCCGCGCTGGCTGCCGGAGAAGATCTGCTGGGCGCTGTCCGACGAGTACCACGCGAACGAGGGCGGCCACATCCGGATCTACCGGGGCGACGAACTGCTCGGCAAGCTCAAGGACGCCGGCCTGGAGCCGTACGGCACCCACCACGCGCACGCGCTGCACTCGCCGTACTGGTGGATCAAGTGCGCGGTCGGCGTCGACAACGACAAGGCGCTGCCGGTCAAGGCCTACCACCAGCTGCTGGTCTGGGACATCGTCGGCACCCCGGTGATCAGCACCCTCACCAAGGCCGCCGAGCGGGCGCTCAACCCGGTGATCGGCAAGAGCTTCGTCGCGTACGCCTCCAAGCCCAACCGCATCGAGCCCGACCGCATCGAGCCCGACCGCACCGCGGCCGACCACGCGCCGGGCGGGTCGGCATGACCGCCGCCGTTCCCGAGGTGCTGCTGCTCGACGGGGTGCTCGACGCCGAGCAGGCCGCCGACACCGTGCGCAGCATCCTGGCCGAGCAGCGCCCCGACGGCGCCATACCCTGGTTCGCCGGCCACCACCTCGACCCCTGGGACCACACCGAGGCCGCGATGGCCCTCGACACGGCCGGCGAGCACGCCGCCGCCGAGTCCGCCTACCGGTGGCTCGCGGCTGCCCAGAACCCGGACGGCTCCTGGTACGCGGCCTACACCGACGGCGTGGTCACCGACCGGGCCAAGGAGAGCAACTTCTGCGCGTACATCGCGGTCGGGGTCTGGCACCACCACCTCAGCACCGGTGACGACGCCTTCCTGGAGTGGATCTGGCCGGTCGTCCGGCGCGCCCTGGACTTCATCGTCGGAATGCGGCTGCCCGGCGGCCCGATCGCCTGGCGGGTCGACGAGGACGGCGCCGCCACCGACGAGGCACTGCTCACCGGCTCGTCCAGCATCCTGCACGCCCTGCGCTGCGGCCTGGCCATCGCCGAGTACCTGGAGGAGCCGCAGCCCGACTGGGAGCTCGCGGCCGGGCGGCTGGGTCACGCCGTCTCCCACCACCCCGAGCGGTTCCTGGACAAGGACCGCTACTCGATGGACTGGTACTACCCGGTGCTCGGCACCGGCCTGCGCGGCGACGCGGCGCTGGCCAGGATCGAGCGGGACTGGGAGCGCTTCGTCGTCCCCGGCCTCGGCGTGCGCTGCGTCAGCGACCGCCCGTGGGTGACCGGCGGGGAGAGCGCCGAGCTGGCGCTCGCGCTCTGGGCGATCGGCCAGTCCGACCGCGCGGTGGACATCCTGCGCTGGATCCAGAAGCACCTGCGGCACGAGGACGGCTCGTACTGGACCGGGTACGTCTTCGAGGACGACGCCATCTGGCCGGAGGAGCGCACCACCTGGACGGCCGGGGCGCTGCTGCTCGCGGTGGCCGCGCTCGGCGGGGACCCGGCGACGGTCGCGGTCTTCGGCGGGGAGCAGCTGCCCGTCGGGCTGGTGGTCGAGGACTGCTGCTGAGTCGGCGAACGCCGAACGCGCGAACGGCGAAGGGGCGAACGCCGAACGCGCGAACACGCGAAGGGGCGGGACCGGTTCTCCGGTCCCGCCCCTTCGCGTGTGCGTCCGAGCGCGTCGGCCCGCGGTCGGCCGGGCCGTCAGCCGCGCTGGATGCCCGTGGTGTCGGCCAGCACGCCCTGGCTGCCGTCCGGCAGCTGCGCCACCAGCGCGGCGCCGCGCTGCTCGACGGCCAGGTACCAGGTGCCCGGCACGACCTCGCCGACCGGGGCGCCGGCCGGGTTGTCCTTCGGGGCCAGCTGGCGCGGGGCCGGGACGGCGAACCAGAAGGGCTGGAAGTCCGCCGGGGCGGGCGCCTGCTGCGCGGCCGGGGTCGGCTGCGGGGCCTGGGCGGCGGCGTCGTGCGGCTGGGCGGCCTGGACCGGCTGGCCGGGCTGCGGCTGGCCGGCACCCGGGTAGCCGTAGCCGCCCTGGCCGCCGAACGCCGGGTCCTGGCCCTGGGCCGGGTAGCCGTACTGGCCGGCCTGGGCGGCACCCGGGTGGCCGGGCTGGCCGGGGTAGCCGTACTGGCCGGGGACGGCCGCCGGGCGGTCGGCGACCAGCGGGGCCTTCAGCGCGGGCACCAGGGCGCTCGCGGCGGCGGCGCCGGCCAGCACGACCAGGGCGATGACGCCGAGCCAGGCGCCGAAGCCGTGGCTGAAGCTGGGGGCCTTCGGGCCACCGCCCAGCGACCAGAGCGAGGTCCACAGCGCCGCCACGGAGAAGGCGATGCCCCACTGGTCCAGCCGCAGGCCGAGCACCTGGCGGGTGGCCGCGGCCGGGCCCTGGAAGCGCTGCACCAGGATCAGCAGGGCGGCGGCGATGCCCAGCAGGTAGATCGAGGGCAGGACGGGGAACAGTTCGGTGCTCCATGCGTTCTGCGTCGTGTCGCCGCAGTACCGGCCGCTGCAGTCCACGGTCCAGTAGGGCAGGAAGGAGGCGATGAAGAGCAGGACGGCCGCGCCCGCGACGGCGGCGTCTCCCCTCGTGAGAGCGCGCAGATTCACTAACGTTCCCCTCGTTGACGTGTCGTGGACGGTGGTTCGTACGGTCGGGCTGACCGGCCGAAACTCCCGAACGGACCAGAAGCCTAGGCCCAACCGTCCTGCCGGTGCACGGCGGGACCGGGAATGGGGCGAAGTCGTTGCAAACCGTGCGGTCCGGCCGAAGCGTCGTCCTGCGGGGGGCTGCGGCTCAACTCCCGCGTCGCTCTTCGGCCTTCTCCTGGGTCGTCAGGAACGCGGTCAGCGCGTCGGCGATCCCCTGGGCCGCTTGCTGGCGCCACTGAGGGTCCGTCATCCGCTTCGCGTCCGTCGAGTTGCGCATGTTACCGCACTCGATGAACACCTTGGGGACGGTGGAGAGGTTGAGGCCGCCCAGGTCGGAGCGGGTGTCCAGGCCGTCCTTGGCGATGTAGTCCGCGTACGGCTCACCGGTCGCGGCGTGGAACCGGTCGCGCAGCAGCAGCCCGAGCCGGTGCGAGGGATCGACGATCGCCGCGTTGTCCGCCTTCCCGGCCACCACCCTGGCGGGCATGATCACGTGGAACCCGCTGCCGCCCGCCGGGCCGCCGTCCCCGTGCACCGAGAGCGCGACGTCGGCGTGCGCGTCGGCGCCCGCGCGGGCGCGTTCGTCGATGCACGGGCCCCACGGGCGGTCGCCGTCCTGCACCAGCACCACCTTGGCGCCCCGGGTGGCCAGGATGGCGCGGGCCCGGCGGGAGACGTCCAGGGTGTACTCGGCCTCGGTGTAGCCGGCGTTGGTCTCGGTCCCGGTGGTGTCGCACTCCTTGCGGGCGTTGCCGATGTCCACCTGGCGGTCGATCTCGGCGGTGTGGGCGGAGTTGCCGGGGTTGTGGCCGGGGTCGAGCAGAACGGTGCGGCCGGCCAGGGCGGCGCCCTCACCGCCGGCGGCGGGCGGGGGCGGGGTCCCGGCGGGTGCGCTGTCGGTGGGCGCCGGGGCCACGGGTGGGATGAGGGGCGGCGCGGCCGCGCCGTCGGCGGTGCTCGGCTGTTCGGTCGCAGGAGTCGCGGGCGCTGCCGGAGTCGCGGGCGCCGAGGCCTGGGTGGCCGGGGCCGCGGTGACGCCCGCCGGGTCGGAGCGGTCGAGTGCCCGCCAGCCGAACCAGCCCGCCGTGCAGAGCGGAACGGCCACCGCGGCGGCCGTGGTGGCGCGCAGCAGGGCGGAGCGACGGGGCGGTCGGGGGGCGGAGCCGGTCACTGGTCGGTCAGATCCTGTCCTGGGTGCGCGGAGTCAGGCCGTAGCTCTTCGCGATCGCGTTCCACTTGTTCATGAAGTCCGTCTTCGCCTGGGTGGCCTGCGGGTTGAGCTCGTCGGCGTGCTTCTTGTCCTGGGTGGCCGGGGCCCTGCCGGTGCACCCCTGGGCGGCGACGGAGCGCGCCCAGCTCGCGTACGCCTTGTCGATGTCGGCGGACAGCTGCCAGGCGGACTTCAGCGAGTTCACCGCGTCCGCGCCTCCCGGTACGTCCGTGACGCTCAGCTGGGAGAGCTTGGCCAGCAGGGCGGTCCGCTGGGTCGCGCCGTTGTCGAAGGTCTGCGCGGCGCTCTCGATGTCGGCCTTCGGCGGGCAGCTGGTCACCTTGGCGACGGCGCTGCCGATCGGGGCCTTGGCGCTCTCGCCCTCGCTGAGCAGGGCGTCCAGCGCCTGGGCCTGGGCCTGGGCGCCAGGGCCGGGAGCGGTCGAGGTCGGGGACGGCGCGCCGGACGCGCTCGCGGCGGCGCTCGGCGCGCCGTCCGTACCCGTGGGCGCGGGGGCGGGCGGCAGGCTGTCCGCGCCGGTCGCCGGGGCGGAGGTCGGGGCGGGCGCGGCCTGGCCGTCCTTGTCGCCGCCGCCGCGGACGGCGAACAGCAGGCCGCCGCCGACCGCCAGCACCAGGAGCAGCGCGAAGCCGATCAGCAGCGGGGCCCTGCGGTTGGCCGGCCGCTCCTCCTCGCCGACGGGGCCGGTCGGGTAGTCGGGCTGGAAGGCGTACGGGGGCGGCGGGGCGGCGGCGGGCGGGGGCGGCGGCGCAGCGGCGGGCGGCTGCAGGAAGTAGTCGTGGCCGGGGTCCTGCTGCGGCACGTGGGACTGCGGGCCGGAGTGGGAGGGGAACGGCGAGGCCGCGGGCGGGGCGGCCGGGGGCGGCGGGGCGGCGGCGGGGAACAGCCGGGCGGTCGGCGGGTCGTAGCCGGGCGGGGTGGCCGGGTACGGGCGGGCACCCGGCGGCGGGCCCTGGTCGCCGACGGCGCCGGGCGCGGGCGGCAGGGGTGCGGTGGGCGCGGCGGGTGCCGGGGCGGCGGAGGCCTCGGACGCGGACCGGGCGTCGGCCGGGCGCTGCGGGCCGCGCACCCAGCCGCCGGCGCCACCGCGCGCGGTGGGGTCCCAGACCGCCGGAGCGCTGTTCTGCTGGTCCGTCATGTCGCTGCTGGCCCCCAACCGTCCGCCGATGCTCTGCCTGGTGCTGCGCGGCCACCGTACCGGTGGAACCCCCGCCCGACAGCCCTGGCACGACGTTAGAGCATCGGCTCGGGGAGGCGGGAACGAACGGGTGACCGGGCGGCGGGAACGCACGGGCCGCCGCACGGGCCGCCGCACGGGCCGCCGCGCGGCCGGGCTCAGCCGGCTGAACGGGCTCAGCGGGCGGCGCGGCGCAGGACGCGCAGGGAGCCGGTCACCGAGACCTCCTCGAAGCCCTCGGCCAGCGCCCGCAGGTACACCCGGTACGGGGCCTGGCCGCCGTCCGCCGGGTCCGGGAAGACGTCGTGCACCACCAGCAGGCCCTCCGGCGCCAGATGCGGGACCCAGCCCTCGTAGTCGCCGGTCGCGTGCTCGTCGGTGTGCCCGCCGTCGATGAACACCAGGCCCAGCGGGCGCCCCCACAGCGCGGCGATCCGCGGCGAGCGGCCGACCAGGGCCACCACGTGCTCCTCCAGCCCGGCCGCGTGCAGGGTGCGGCGGAACCGCGGCAGGGTGTCCATCAGCCCGACCTCGGGGTCGACCAGCGTCGGGTCGTGGTACTCCCAGCCGGGCTGCTGCTCCTCCGAGCCGCGGTGGTGGTCGACGGTCAGCGCGACCGTCCCGGCCTCCCGGGCCGCCGCCGCGAGCAGGATCGCCGAGCGGCCGCAGTAGGTGCCGATCTCCAGCACCGGCAGCCCGGTGCCGCGCGCCGCCGCCACCGCCGCCGCGTACAGTGCGAGCCCCTCGTCCACCGGCATGAACCCGGTGGCCCCCTCGAACGCCGCCAGCACCTCGGGCGCCGGTTCGGCGCTCAGCAGCAGGTCGGACATGGGTGCTCCTCGGGGTCGGGACGCGGGCGGACGTGCACGGACCCTACTCGACGGTAGCGGGAGCGGTGGCGCCCGGGGCGTCCGGTGTCGGCCGGGGCGTCCGGGCCGGTCGGGGTGTGGAACGCGTTCTAGTCGCGCTGCGCCGACCGTGCCAGAATCGGCGCGACCGTCGATCAGAGGAACACCGGCACCCCGGGAGCAGCACCATGCGCGCAGCCGTCCTGCACGAGACCGGCCAGGAGACCCTCGACGTGCGCGAGGACGTGACGGCCGTGGGCTTCGGGCCGGGCACCGTACGGGTGCGGATGCGCGCCGCCAGCCTCTGCCACTCGGACCTCTCCGCGATGAGCGGTGTGCTGCCGCAGCCCGCGCCGTTCGTCCCCGGGCACGAGGGCGCCGGGGACGTGGTGGAGGTCGGTGAGGGCGTCACCGGTCTCGCCGTCGGCGACCGCGTGGTGCTCTGCTGGATGGCCCCGTGCGGCCACTGCGACCACTGCCGCCAGGACCGCGGCCACCTGTGCGTCGCCAGCCTGCGCGGCCTCGGCGCCCCCGGCTTCCGGATCGCCGAGGGGGAGCTGAGCGCCTCCGGCTTCTACGGCACCGGGGCCTTCGCCGAGGAGGTCGTGGTCGCGGCGAACGCCGTCATCAAGGTGCCCGCCGACCTCCCGTACGAGGCCGCCGCGCTGATCGGCTGCGGCGTGACCACGGGCATCGGCGCCGCGGTGAACACCGCCGGGGTCCAGCCCGGGGCCTCCGTCGCGGTGATCGGGGCGGGCGGCGTCGGCGTGGCCACCGTGCAGGGCGCCCGGGTCTGCGGCGCCGGCCGGATCACCGTCGTCGACCCGGTGACCTCGCGCCGCGAGCGCGCCCTGGCGTTCGGCGCCACCGAGGCGATCGCGCCCGAGGAGCTGAAGGCGGTGGCCAAGAAACTGCCCGGCGGCGGCTTCGACCACGTCTTCGAGGCGGTCGGCCGCGCGGCCACCGTCCGGGCCGGCTACGACGCCGCCCGGCGCGGCGGCGCGGTGGTCGTCATCGGCGCAGGCGCGCAGGACGACCTCGCGCAGTTCACGATGGGCGAGCTGTTCTTCAACGAGAAGCGCCTGCTGCCCTCGCTCTACGGCGGGGCGACGGTGTCGCGCACCATCGGCCTCGTCGTGGACCTCTGGCGCGCCGGGCGGATCGACCTCGACGGCATGGTCACCCACCGGGTCGGGCTCGCGGACGTCAACGAGGCGATCGCGCAGATGCGCAGCGGTGAGGCGCTGCGGACGGTCGTGACGATGGGCTGAGGGCGCCGTTCCCCCGGCGGGCTCCGGAAACGGGTCGGGCCCGCCGGGGGAGTGGGGGCACTCCCGGCGGGCCCGCTGCCGGTTCGGTCAGCCCCGCGCCCCGGCCGCGCGGTGGCGGCCGTGCGGGTCGGTCTCCGGGCTGTCGTCGGCGGCGGAGCCACCGCGGTGGCGGCCGTGCGACGCGGTGTCCTTGGCCGTCTTCTCGTCGGCGTCGGTCCCGGTAACCGCGGGTCCGGTGGTGTCGGTGAGGGTGTCGGACATGAGAATCGTCTTTTCCGTGCGGAGGGTGCAGGTCATCGGCGCCCGGCCGGCGCCGGTGGCGCACGGTCGGGTCCCCGATCGGGCGCTCGGTACGCGCCCGCAGCCAGTGATCGCGGCCCGTGCCCCGGCCACCATAACGGCCGCGGCGGACGAGATCCTATCGAGATCGTGACGCGAGTCCCGGGCTGGTCGGAGGCCCGGAAGCGAGCCGACGGCCGCCCGGTCCGGGGTGGGTCGGGGACGCCGCGGCGGGGGACGGGCCGGGCCGACAACCGGCGCCCACCCGCGGCGGGTTCACTCGGATCGCCCAGCGCGGCGCCTCCGGGCCCGGAGGGCTACCGCCAGGTCAGCCCGGACGGCCGGGTCAGCCCGGTCAGCCCGGACGGCCGGTCCGCAGGAACGTGGCCAGCAGCTCGTGCAGGACGGCGGCGCCCTCGTCGGCGAGCACCTCGTGCCCGGATCCGGCCGCCTCGACGTACCGGAAGTCCTCGCCCTCGACCCGGCCGATCCGCAGCAGTTCGTGCCGCAGCGAGCGGGACTGGCTCACCGGCACGACCTCGTCCCGGTTGCCGTGCACCACCAGCAGTGGCGCGCTCAGCCGGTGCGCCAGCTGCAGCACGTCGCGCGGTCCGCGGGGGTCCGCGATCGGCTCGCCGCCGCCCAGCCGGGTGGTCAACGCCCGTACGGGGGGCGCCGATTCGGCCAGCAGCCGGGCACCGGACAGGAACGGCGCGACCACCGCGCAGCGGGCGACCTGCTCGGCCGGCGCGTGCGCCGCCGCCAGCAGCGCCAGGAAGGCGCCGTAACTGACCCCGAAGAGGGCCGGCGGCTCCAGGCCGAGAGCGGCGCGCTGGCCCGCGATGCCGTCCAGCAGGTGGAGGACGTCGTCCAGGTCCGGGCCGCCCCAGGCACCCCGGATGGCCAGCGCGTGCGCCACGCCGTAACCGGTGGAGCCGCGCTGGTTGGGGGCGACGACCGCCAGGCCCTCGGCGGCCATCCGCTGCAGCGCCGGCTCGAACTCCAGCCGCCAGGCGTCCGCCGGGCCGCCGTGCAGCGCCAGCACCAGGTGTGGGCTGCTCAGCCAGGCGTCCCCGCCGTACACCACGGCCTCCAACGGGCCTGCCGGGCCCGCCAGTTCCAGGCTCTGCGCGGGGTGCCAGCGGCCGCCGTCGCCGGGCGGGGTGCTGCCGTCGAGCCGCCAGCCCGGCGGTTCGGTCCGCACCGGGCGCACCCCGCCGGGCTGCCAGGGCAGGACGGTGTCCCGCCACGGGCCGGGCAGCCCCGAGGCCAGCGGCGCGAGTCGCAGTGGCAGCGGCGTCGGTCCGGAGGCGGCCGGGAGCGGGCCGTGCGCCAGCAGCGCGTCCACGTCGAGGGTGGCCAGCGCGGCCGGGTGGTCGGGCGAGGAGTACGGCAGCCGCAGCCCCGCCGCGTCCCAGTGACCGACCGCGCCGAGCCGCCCGGGCGGCACCGGCAGCGGGTCCAGCCGCCCGGTCGAGGGCCGCCACAGCGCGAGCGCCGATCCCGCGCCGTGGTCGATCTGCACCGCGACCCGCGGGCCGTCCGCCGCCACCCGCAGTGCCACCGGCCGCAACACCATGCCCGCGACGTGCAGGCACTCCGGGAACCGCAGCGGCTGCCCGGCGCCGAGGACGCCCCAGCCGAGCCGGTCGGTGCCGGGCGCGTCGCTGCGCACCATCGCGAACCGGCTGTCCGGGTCGAACAGCACCAGGCGGTCGTTGCTCTGCGGGCCGATCTCCAGCAGCGGGCTGGTGCGGCCGGTGCGCAGGTCGAGCACCACGCTGCGGACCAGGCCGGCGTTCACCCGGTCCAGCGCGAGCAGTGCGCCCGTACGGTCCAGCCAGGTGCCGCCGCCGTGCAACCCGGGGATCTCGGCGACCTGTTCGGGCTCGCTGCCGTCCGTGCGCACCAGCCAGGCGGTGGTCGCCGGGCGGGTGTCGCTGCCGAGCGCGACCGCCACCGGCGTCCGCGGGCCTGCGCCGTCCCGCGCCGGGAGCGGCAGCAGGCGCAGTCCGGCCATCCGCAGTGAGCCCAACTGCTGCTCCAGGGTGCCGGTTTCGCCGGGCGAGAGGCGGACCAGGTCGTGCCGGTCGCCGTCGTGCCGACAGGTCAGCACCGAGCCGTCCGACAGGGCGACCAGCTGCGAGCGCGGGCTCTCCGAGCGGTTGCCGGGCAGCGGCAGCGGGGTCGGCGCGGCCGGCTCGCCGTCCGGCGGCAGTCGCCAACTCTCCACGTACCAGCCGCTGTCGGCGGCGGAGGCGAGGCAGGCGGCGTGGCTGCCGTCGGCGGCGAAGGCGAAGCTCAGCCGGCGCAGGGCCTGGGTCGCGGTCCGGGTGGCCACGTTCATGCTCCGCTCACCCCGGTGGTGCCGGACGGGTCCGTTCGGTCGGACGGCTGCCGGCGTACGGCCGGTGGTGCCGGGGCCGGCCGGAGCCGGGGCCTGCCGTCGTGCCGCAGCCGGGCGGCCACCCAGCTGCCCAGGGGCTGCTCGGTGATTCGTTCCTGCACCAGGAAGACGGAGTCCTCTTCTTCGATCAGTTCGAGGGGGCGCGGCGCCGGCCCCCGCCCCGCCGGCCGGTCGAGCAGCGCGGCCTCGTCCCGCAGCGCCTCGCGGGCGTCGGTGCCGGCCAGTGCCGCCCGCGTCGTCTTCGGCCACGAACCCGCCGCTCCCGGTCCGCGGTCCACCGATCCCCTCGCCCCGGCCGTACGCAGCGATGTGCCCGCCCCCATCCGCCACCACATCCCTTCGTCGCGGCCGCAGTCCCCGGGTGCCCACTGCTCGCTCGGCACCCGGGCGCGCGGCCCGGCCTGATCGGTTCCCTCGGAAGGAGCGGCGGCGCCGCCCCGGTGCGGGAGCGCCCACCCGGATCCCGTCCGGCCCGGCGTGGCATCCGCCCGACTGCTGGCCGTGGCTGCCGCCGGGGCAACTCCCGTTCGCAGGAGTGAAGTTACTTTCGAGCCAACCGAAGCCTCAACGCAGAGCCGGTCACTTCACTCGTAAGGGTGATCAGGGCGCGGTTTCGAATTCGTACGAGAACACTGCTGTGAGTAACGGGCGCCCGGCGCGCGGCCGCGTACGGAGCGCGTGGAGACCGCCGGGCGCCTCCCGGCGCGGATTGACGCGCACCCGTACGCCCACAGCTCCCGCGTCCGAACGGCGGCGACGGTTCCCCCGGCAGCCCGCCGAACGGCCGAGGCCCGACCGCCCCCGCGCGCACGGTAGTCTCGACAGGTGCCGAAACTGTCCGACGTCATCACCGCGCTCGAAGAGGTCTACCCCCCGCAGTGGGCGGAGTCCTGGGACGCCGTCGGCCTGGTCTGCGGAGACCCTCAGGCCGAGGTCAACCGTGTGCTGTTCGCCGTCGACCCCGTCCAGGCGGTCGTCGACGAGGCCGTGGAGTGGGGCGCCGACCTCGTGGTCACCCACCACCCCCTCTACCTGCGCGGCACCACCAGCGTCGCCGCCACCACCTTCAAGGGCCGGGTGGTGCACACGCTGATCACCAACGGCATCGCCCTGCACGTCGCCCACACCAACGCCGACCACGCCGACCCCGGCGTCTCGGACGCCCTCGCCGAGGCGGTGGGCCTGCGGGTGACCGGCCCGCTGGTGCCGGACCCGACCGACCCGCTGGGCCGCCGCGGCACCGGCCGGATCGGCCTGCTGGAGCCCCCGCTGACCCTCGCCGCCTTCGCCGCGCAGGTGGCGAAGGGCCTGCCCGCCACCGCCGCGGGTGTCCGCGTCTCCGGCGACCCCGACCGGCTGATCGGCCGGGTCGCGGTGTGCGGCGGCTCCGGCGACAGCCTCTTCGCCGACGTCCGGTCGGCCGGCGTGGACGCCTACCTGACCGCCGACCTGCGTCACCACCCGGCCTCCGAGGCTGCCGAGGCGGCGCCCGTCGCGCTGCTCGACGCCGCCCACTGGGCCACCGAGTGGCCCTGGCTCACCCTGGCCGAGCGGGCCCTGCTGGCCGCCGCCGACAAGCGCGGCTGGGCCGTGGAGACCAAGGTCTCCCACCGGGTCACCGACCCGTGGACCGCGCACGCCCCCATGTCCTTCACCGCCTGACCCGATTCACAGGAGCACTCCGCTTGAACGCCGCGCCCGCCGACCAGATCCGCCTGCTCGACCTCCAGGCCATCGACTCGAAGCTCGACCAGCTGGCCCACCGGCGCCGGAGCCTGCCCGAGCACGCCGAGATCGAGAAGGCCACCGCCGACCACACCGCCCTGAAGGACCTCGTCGTCGCCGCCGAGGCCCAGAAGGGCGACACCGCCCGCGAGCTGGCCAAGGCCGAGCAGGACGTCGAGCAGGTCCGCTCCCGTGCCGCCCGCAACCAGCAGCGCCTGGACTCCGGCGCGATCACCTCGCCGAAGGACCTGGAGAACCTCCAGCACGAGATCGGCTCGCTCGCCAAGCGCCAGGGCGACCTGGAGGACGTCGTGCTGGGGATCATGGAGCGCCAGGAGAGCGCCACCAGCCGGGTCGAGGAGCTGACCGCCCGCCTGGAGCACTCCACCGTCGTGCTCAAGGAGGCCGAGGGCCGCCGCGACGCCGCCTTCGCCGAGATCGACGCGGAGGCCGACAAGGTCAAGCGCGACCGCGAGACCATCGCCGCCGTCATCCCGGCCGACCTGCTGAAGGTCTACACCAAGCTGCGCGAGACCCAGGGCGGCGTCGGCGCGGCCCGCCTCTACCAGCGCCGCTGCGAGGGCTGCCGCACCGAGTTCTCGATCACCGAGCTGAACGCCATCAAGGCCGAGCCGGCCGACAAGGTCGTCCGTTGCGAGAACTGCTCGCGGATCCTGGTCCGCACCTCCGACTCGGGCGTCTGAGCCGGTGACGGCGCGCTTCATCGTCGAAGCCGACGGCGGGTCCCGGGGCAACCCGGGGCCGGCCGGCTACGGCGCGGTGGTCCGCGACGGGGACACCGGGCAGATCGTCGCCGAGGCCGCCGAGTTCATCGGCCACGCCACCAACAACGTGGCCGAGTACAAGGGCCTGATCGCCGGGCTCAAGGCGGCCCGGGAGCTGGACCCGGACGCCTCGGTGGACGTCCGGATGGACTCCAAGCTGGTCGTCGAGCAGATGTCCGGGCGCTGGAAGATCAAGCACCCCGACATGCAGCCGCTCGCCGCCGAGGCGCGCACCGTCTTCCCGCGCGCCAGGGTCACGTACACCTGGATCCCGCGCGAGCGGAACAAGGACGCCGACCGGCTGGCCAACGAGGCGATGGACGCGGGCAAGGCCGGGCGCCAGTGGGAGCCCCGCAAGCCGGCGGCCGCCGCCGTCGAGGAACCCCTGCCCGAGCCCCCCGCCGCCAAGGCCGGCTGGGCCGCCCCCGCCGACCTCGGCACCCCCACCACCTTCGTCCTGCTGCGCCACGGCGAGACCCCGCTCACCCCGGAGAAGCGCTTCTCCGGCAGCGGCGGCAGCGACCCGGAGCTCTCCGACAAGGGCCGCTGGCAGGCCGAGCGGGCCGCCGAGGCGCTGGCCGCGCGCGGCAGCGTCCAGGCGGTCGTCGCCTCCCCGATGCGCCGCACCCGGCAGACCGCCGAGACCGTCGCCGCCCGGCTCGGCCTGGAGGTCCGGTACGAGGACGGGCTGCGCGAGGTCGACTTCGGCGACTGGGAGGGCCTGACCTTCGCCGAGGTGCGGGAGCGGTACCCGGACGACCTGACCGCCTGGCTCGGCTCCGCCAAGGCCAAGCCGACCGGCAGCGGCGAGAGCTTCACCACGCTCACCCACCGGGCCGGCGTCGCCCGGGACAAGATCCTCGCCCGGTACGCGGGGAAGACCGTGCTGGTGGTCTCGCACGTCAGCCCGATCAAGACCCTGGTCCGGCTGGCGCTCGGCGCCCCGCCGGACTCGATGTACCGGATGGAGCTGTCCGCCGCCTCGATCTGCGCCGTCCAGTACTACGCGGACGGCAACGCCTCGCTGCGGCTGCTCAACGACACCTCGCACCTGCGCTGACCCGCCCCTCGGGGGGAGGGTCAGCGCACCTCGGTGACCACCACGTCCAGCTGCCACGGCTTGCGCGCCGTGCCCTGGGCCGCCAGCTCCACGTGGTGGCCCAGGTCCAGCAGCGCCTCCATCAGCGCGTCGGGGGTCTTCGGCTCGGCGCCGGCGAGCAGCAGGTCCCGGACGATCCGGCCCTTCGTCGCCTTGTTGAAGTGGCTGACCACGGTGCGCTTGCCGTCGCGCTCCTGGAGCACCCGGACGGTCGCCGTGCGGGAGGCCACCTCACCGGCCGGCTTCCAGGCCGCCGCGTACGCGGAACTGCGCAGGTCCAGCACCAGGCCGTCCGCGACGTCCGGAAGCACGGAGGCCGTCGCGCTCCGCCAGTACGCGCCGAGCGCCCCCAGCTCGGGGAGTTTCACGCCCATCGAGCAGCGGTAGGACGGGATCCGGTCGGAGATCCGCACGGCGCCCCAGAGGCCGGAGAAGACCAGCAGCGAACGCTCGGCCCGGTCGTACGCGGCCTCGTCCAGGGTGGCCAGGCCGAGGTTGTCGAACAGCACCCCGGTGTACACCTCGCCCGCCGGGCGGGCGCCGGCCGTCGGCAGCGCGGCGTTCCTGGCGATCTCGCCGCGCAGGCCGGGGGAGAGGCCGAGCACCCCGGCGGCGGTGTCCTCGTCGCCCCGGCACAGGCCCACCAGCGCGTCCAGCACCGCGCCGCGCGCCGCCGTCAGCCCGGGCAGCGACAGCCGCTCCAGCTCCACCGGCGCGCCGTCCCCGGACCCTGACTTGCCCTCCGAGGGCGGCAAAAGCACCAGCACAGCGGACACCTCGACAATCTGTTGCAGACGAACCCCGCAACCCTACTGCGGCCGCCGCCCCGACCCCGCCCCCGCGACCACGGCGGCCCCGGCCCCCAGCGCGGCACAGAGCGGCGAGTAGTACCGCGCGTTCAGCCGGCGGAACCGCTCCGAGCGCTCACCGACCCGCCCGAACACCACCGGACCGGCCAGCCCGCGCGCCAGCAGCACCACCGCCACCGTCCGCACCCCGGCCCGCCGCAGCCGTCGCGGCCCCACCGCCGGCAGCACCCCGGCCTCCGCCCCCACCAGGTACGCCCCGGCCCCGAGCGCCCCCGCCACCACCAGGCACGCGGACACCGGCGGCACCCCGTCGCCCCGGCCCACCACGGCGTCCGCGAACTCCTCCGCGGACCCCAGCGGCCACGGCGTCACCGTCCACACCGCGTGCAGCACCCCGGTCGCCCCCAGGACCGCGGCCACCGCGCCCCCGGCCGCCCGCACCACACCACTCATCGCCCGAACCCCCTTCGTGCACCGTCGGCTGCCCCCACCGTACGAGCGCTTACACCGGTCCGGGCCCCCGCCCGCCGGAGCCGGGGAAGCCCGCGCCCGCCTGCCGCCGCTCCCGCGCCCGCCCGCCGCCGCTCCCGCGCCCGCCCGCGACACGCCCGCCGCCGCCCCGGCGCCGCCACCCGGACGCGCCGCCCACCCGCCCGGGCACGTCCCGCGGTGGGAGGATCGGTCCGTGCCCGCCCCCCAGCCCCGCACCGCCGCGCCCGCGCCCGCCCTCGGGCCCCGCCGCCGTCTGCTCGTCCTGGCGATCTGCTGCCTGAGCCTGTTCATCGTCGGCCTCGACAACACCGTGGTGAACATCGCCCTGCCGGTGATCCAGCGGGACCTGGGCGCCCCGGCGTCCGGGCTGCAGTGGATCATCGACGCCTACACCCTGGTGCTGGCCTCGCTGCTGATGCTGTTCGGCTCGGTGGCCGACCGCTTCGGCCGCCGCCGGGTGTTCCAGACCGGCCTGGTCTGCTTCGCGCTCGGCTCGCTGCTGTGCAGCCTGGCACCGAGCCTGGGCTGGCTGGTGGCGTTCCGCGCGCTGCAGGCGGTGGGCGGCTCGATGCTCAACCCGGTGGCGATGTCGATCATCACCAACACCTTCACCGACCCGAAGGAACGGGCCAGGGCGATCGGCGTCTGGGGCGGCGTGGTCGGCATCTCGATGGCGCTCGGACCGCTGCTCGGTGGCTTCCTGGTGGACGGCGCGGGCTGGCCGTCGATCTTCCTGATCAACGTCCCGGTGGCGCTCGCCGCCATCGCGCTGACCGCCCGCTTCGTCCCCGAGTCCCGCGCGCCCCGGCCGCGCCGACTGGACCCGGTGGGCCAGCTGCTGATGATCGTGCTGCTCGGCTGCGGCACCGCCGCGATCATCGAGGGTCCGGCCAACGGCTGGACCTCCCCGCTGATCCTCGCCCTGGCCGCGACCGCCGGGGCCGCGCTGATCGCCTTCCCGCTCTGGGAACGGAGGGTGGCCCAGCCGCTGGTGGACCCGCGGTTCTTCGCCAGCGCGCCGTTCACCGGCGCCACCGTCACCGCGGTCTGCGCCTTCGCCGCGCTCGGCGGCTTCCTCTTCCTCAACACCCTCTACCTCCAGGACGTCCGCCACTACAGCCCGGTCGAGGCCGGCCTGTGGACCCTGCCGATGGCCGGGATGATGCTGGTCTGCGCGCCGCTCTCCGGACGGATCGTCGCCGCCCGGGGCCCGCGCCTGCCGCTGGTCGCGGCCGGCCTCGGCATCGCCGCGAGCGGGCTGCTGCTCACCCGGCTCGCCGCCGACTCCCCGCCGGCCCTGCTGCTGGTCGCGTACGGGCTGTTCGGCTTCGGCTTCGGCATGGTGAACGCGCCGATCACCAACTCCGCCGTCGCCGGCATGCCGCGCGCCCAGGCGGGGGTGGCGGCCGCGGTCGCCTCGACCAGCCGTCAGGTCGGCCAGTCGCTGGGCGTGGCGGTGATCGGCACGGTCGTCACCTCGGCCGTGGTCGGGCCGGTCGCGACCGGCTTCGCCCCGGCCAGCCACGCCGGCTGGTGGATCCTGGTCGGCCTCGGCGGCGCGGTCCTCGCCCTCGGACTGGCCACCACCACCGCCTGGGCGAGCGCGACGGCCGCCCGGGTGGCGGCCCGCCTCGGCTCCGAGGCACCGCCCGTCCGGTCCGGTGTACAGGAGGCACCGCCCGAGCGGCTACGATGACCACTACGGCGGAAGAGCCGGCCGGGCGGTCGCGACGGGTCCCAGACCCGCCGAGGAACGTCCGGGCTCCACAGAGCAGGGTGGTGGGTAACGCCCACCCGGGGTGACCCGCGGGACAGTGCCACAGAAAACAGACCGCCCACCGCTTTTCGTGGTGGGTAAGGGTGAAACGGTGGTGTAAGAGACCACCAGCGACCGGGGTGACCCGGCCGGCTAGGTAAACCCCACCTGGAGCAAGGTCAAGATCGGTGCCCTCGGGCACCGTGCGCGGACGTTCGAAGGCTGCTCGCCCGAGTCCGCGGGTGGACCGCACGAGGCTGTCGGCAACGGCAGCCCTAGATGGATGGCCGCCTCCCCGGGCCGCGTGAGCAACCCGGGAGACAGAACCCGGCGTACAGGCCGACTCTTCCGTCGCCGACCTGAGGAAGGCCCCTGACCTGCGAAACAGCAGGTCAGGGGGCCTTTTCATGCCTCGAAGGCCTGTAACCACTTGCTGACTCTTCGTTTCTGTTTCTGCCTGTTTCTGGGTGTGCTGTGGCGATCGCGTGGCGGTGAGAACTGTCGAAACAGCCATCCGAGACCCATGCGCTGATCACGACAGCACTCGACGCGCGACTCAGCTGGCCAGCGCCTCCCCGAGCAGCGCGTACGGCCGACCGGTGAGCTGGCGATGCAGCGTCTCGGCGCGGGATCGGATCAGACCCTCACGGTAGGTGGCCGGCAGCCGCTCCCACACCCCGGATGCCATTTCGGCGGCACCGGTCGGGTCGCCGTCGACGTGCAGGCATGCGGCGGTGTCCACTGCCAGCAGGGCGCGCACCATCACCGACGGAGAATCCGTGAGCGCCAGGGCGTCCTCCTGCGCCTGGTAGGCGCTGCCCGTGTCGCCCAGCAGTGTGTACGCCTGCGACAGGTGCACGTGGTGCTTCTGCTCGGGGTAGCCGAACCAGGTGTCGGCCGCCTCGGCGCCGTCCAGGCGCTCCGCGAGATTGCGCGCGTCGTCCAGTGCTCGCCGGGCCCCATCGAGGTCTCCGGAGGCCGCCTGAGCCCGCGCGGTGACGGCCGCAGCGAGTGCTCCGGCCGCCGTTGGGCTGCTCCCCGCCTCCCGCCGGGCCCGCTCGGCGATCCGAGCGGCAGCGCCAGGAGCGCCGTAGTTGAGCGGGACCATGGCATGCCGGGCCAGCACCCACGCGATCATCCGCTGATCACCGGACTCTCGCGCGGCCTGCTCGGCGGTGGCGAACCACCGGTAGGCGTCGCGCTGGTCGCCGCGATCGTGCTGGACGATCGCCACCAAGCCCGCAATGCCTGCCGCCGTCCGGGCGAGGTCTGCACGGGTACGCGCCGGGTGAGGGCGGTTCAGCACCTCGCCCAGCAGATCGAGATCACCCATCATCTCGGCGAGCACCGCCTCCGGTGCCCGGCCACGGTAGCCGCCCCGGTGCCGCTCGAACGCCGATTCCAGGTAGGCGAGATCGCCCTCTCCGGATGGCCTGAGCGCGGCGGCGATCCCCTCGCGGGCCTGCGCGATATCGGGCAGCACGACGATGCCGGCGGCTGCTCCTATCCCTGCTCCGATGAACTTCCGCCTGTCCACGCTGTAGCCCTTCGTGCTGCGCTCACTCCGGTACCGCCGCGAGGCGGCGGCGGCCTCGGCCACCTGGTCCACGGTCAGACCGTAGGCGTCGGCGATCCCCTGGTACGACGGTTTCTGCGGAATTCGTTTCTCCGTTTCCCACCGCTTGATGGTCTCCCAGTCGCACCACTCACCACTTGCTGCGGCGACTAACTCTGCCTGCTCGGCGCGTGTCTTCTTCGGATGCGCCTCGCGGATCTCCCGTAGCAGGCGGCCGATCCCGTCCGGGCTGACACCGCTCACAAGTGGCCCCCTCGATCGAAGCTGACGGTGCATCAATTCCGGCCCCATTGGCGGCCCCCTGCCAGAAAATGCACCCCTTCGTGGCCCCTCTCCTACGGCATGCCCGCGCCGTTCAATGACTAACAGCCGCCCAGCGCGAGGAATCACCGATCCCCCTCGGCTCCATGGAAGAGCGCCGGGCGGCCCCTGACTACCGGAGGCCGCTGTGACGACCAGGACGACGCTGCCGCGCACAAAGCACGGCCCGATCCATGCCGACACTTCGTTCCGGATGCGGCCCGCGGCGGGGCGGCGCCACGATGGAGGCAGCGGGCAACGCCCGAATCCGAGAGGAAGGGGGCGCGACCATGGCCCCTCCGGCACAGGACACGTGCAGTCGCATGCGGGTGTGGATGACCACGGCCGAGCACGCGGTGGACCGCGACCACACGGCGGTGGCGGACGACCAGACCCGGCTCGCGCAGCTGAACGCCCAGAACCCTCCCGATCCGGTGAGGGTCTCCGAGGCCGAGGCGGGACTGGCCGCGGACCGCCGACAGCTGTCGTACGACGAGAAGCGGCTGTCCGACCTCCAGCACAAGTACGACCAGGAGTGCGCGGTCCCCCCGCCCTCGGCGACGCGGTGACGCCCCGGACGGGAGATGCCCGCCCCGGCCGGGGCGGGCACGGCGGTCTCAGGCGGGGTGGGCGCCGACGGCGTCGCGGATCTGGTCGCCGAGGCCGCCACTGACGCGGGCGCAGTTGGCGCAGCAGAAGAACATGCCGGCGACCTCGACGCCGTGGCCGACGATGCGGACGTGGCACTGTTCGCAGCGTGGCGCGAGTTTCTCCATCGCGCACTCGAAGCTGTCGAAGGTGTAGGTGTCGCCGGTGACCGTCTTGATCTCGAAGGCCAGCCAGTAGTCGTTGCCGCAGGTGACGCAGATTGCCATGGCGGCCGTCTCCTTCCGGTGGGGCCGCGGCCCGGGGTGGTCGCGCGGTCACTTCCAGTCTTGGAGGCTCCCGGGGAGACGGCCACTCGGCGTCGCCGTCAGGCGGAACGGGCGGAGAGTTCCTCCAGGGCGCGGACGGCGCGATCGGCGTCGTCGGCGGCGACGAACAGGTGGTCGTGGTGGAAGCCGGCCACCACGTTGCAGCTGATGCCCTCCTCGGCGAGCCGGCCGGACACGGCGGCGGTGAGTCCGACGGCCTCCAGTGCCGAGTGGATCCGCAGGGTGATCCAGGCCGCCACGTACTCGTAGCGCAGCCCGAGCGCGTCCGCCTCCTCCTGGGCGACCACCATCGTCACCCCCTCGGGCTCGGCGACGGTCACCACCGGCCGCATGCCGGCGGGCACCCGCGCGGGGAGCGTGCAGTAGACGTACCGCCCCGGGTTGAGCTGCGGGCTCATCGCGCGCAGCAGTGTCGCGAGGTCTCGTTCTGCGGCCATGCCCGCCACCGTAGCGGCTGGGCGGGGGATGCGCGGTGCTCCGTGGGCGTGTCGGAATCCGTTGACGAGCGATAGTCACCGATATATCGTCGAACTATCGAGACAGTGACTCGACTGCCTCGTTGAACCTCTGGGATTCGAGGAGGTGGGCGCGATGCGCTCAGAACGTCAGGGAAGGCGATTCCGCTGGGAGGACCCGCGCGGCGGCGGTCGGCGCCGCGGCCCGGGCCCGGAGTTCCGGGGGATGCCCGGGCAGGGCGAGGGTCGGGAGGCGTTCGGCGGGTTCGGCCCGCCGTTCGGCGGCGGCCCCGGCCGGCCGATGGGCGGCCCGTACGGGCACGGCTTCGGCGGGCACGGTGGCCGGCGCGGTGGTCCGCACGGGCGGCGCGGCGGGCGGGCCCGGCGCGGTGACGTCCGGGCCTCGCTGCTGGCGCTGCTCAAGGAGCGGCCGATGCACGGCTACGAGATGATCGCCGAGATCACCGAGCGGACCGGCGGGGCCTGGCGGCCCAGTCCCGGGTCGATCTACCCCAACCTCCAGCTGCTGGAGGAGGAGGGTCTGATCACCGCGGAGGAGGTCGGCGGCAAGCGGCTGGTCTCGCTCACCGAGGCGGGCCGGGCCGAGGCCGACGCCGGGCCGGCCGAGCCGTGGGCGGAAGCCGGCCGGGAGGTCGACTGGGAGGCCGTCCAGGAGGTCGGCCAGGCGCTCGCCGCCGTCGACCAGGCGATCCGCCAGGTCATGACCACCGGCACCGAGGCGCAGCGCGCCAAGGGGCTGACGGTGCTGACCGAGGCCCGCAAGAAGCTGTACCTCATCCTCGCCGAGGATGACTGACCGGTCCTGGGGGACGGGGCGGGCGGTGCCGCTGCCCGGGCGGTCGGGCGGTCGGGCGGTCCGGGGACGGCCTCACGGCCGGACCACGAACAGTGCCACGCACACCAGCACCAGCACCGCCCACCCGAACCAGAGCCAGGCGCTCGGCCCGATGACCACGCTGTGGACGCACACCGCCGGCAGCAGCAGCCCGGTGACGCCGGCCACCTGCCGGTTGTGGTGCTCGACCGCCCGGGAGCGGCTCCTCGGGTGCCGTACCGTCCTCGCCATGCCGACCTCCCGGGGGGAGCGTGCGGAGGAAGGGGGCGGCCGTCAGCCGGAGGCCGCCTCGTCGTACTCGTAGCGCCAGAACCAGCTCAGGCCCCGAACCTGCTTGCTCCGGACGTACACCAGTGTGCGTGCGGGGGCCTCGCCGTGCGCGGGGACCGGGACCTTGTACTTCTTCGGCACGCCGAGTATCGGCCCCAGCGGGATCGGCAGGATCGTTCCGTCCAGGGGGCCGCCGACGAATTCGGTGTCCGCGCTCTTCATCCCTCCAGGGTCTCACCTCCGCCGAGGACCCGGGACCGGCCGGGCACCGGCCCGGGAGCGGTCCCGGAGCGACCGGGGCCGCGTCGGGAGTGTGACCGGAGAGGCACCGCCCCCGGTCATCCGGAAGCCCTCCGCACCCTTATCCTTCCTGTTACGCCCTCGGGGTCCACCCCGGGTCAGCGGGCCCCGTACGGGCCGGTCGAGGCGCGAATCCGCGCGCCCTCCGGTCGACTTGGCGCGGACAGCGTGCTGCCGCGACTGCGTACCGTGACCCGGGCGTCGGCCGTCCGGTGACCCCGGGCCGCGGCCGGCAGGGCGCGGACGTCAGGGCCGAGCACCCCGGGAAGCAGCCGGGGGCGCCGTGCGTTGCGTCGAGTGGTACGTCGAACGCTGTGTCGCACCAGGCACGGCAGTTGCGCGGAAGGGGCCCGATGGAAGCCGGCAGCAGGTGGACGACCTGGTGGCAGAAGCGTGATCGTCAGCGGGCGGGGGGCTCGGACGACCCGGCCGCCGGACTCGATCAGCTGCTCGGCGCGGTGCGCGCCGGATTCCCGCTCGCGCCGGCCACCCACCCGGCCGGCTACCGGTGCTCCTGCGACCGGGTGGCCTGCCCGGCCCCCGCCCAGCACCCGGTCTCCTTCGCCTGGCAGACCCAGGCCACCACCGACCCCGAACAGCTCTCCCGCTGGCTCGCCCGCGACCCGCAGGCCAACTTCGTCACCGCCACCGGCCGGGTGCACGACGTGCTGGACGTCCCGGCGGAGGCCGGCCGGCTGGCGCTGGAACGGCTGACGGCGCTGGGCGTCGAGGGCCCGGTCGCCGCCGTCGGCGAGGAACGCTACCTCTTCTTCACCGCCACCCGCGGCACCCCGCAGGACGAGGACGAGTGGTGGCCGAGCGCGCTCGACTCCACCCCGGACACCATGTCCGAGCACCCCGGCCTGCGCTGGCACTGCCGCGGCTCGTACACCCTGCTGCCGCCGGCCGCGTTGCCGGACGGCTCCCACGTGCGGTGGCTGCGCGGGCCCGAGCAGCCGCTGCCGGACCCGCTGCGCGTCCTGGACGTGCTCACCGACGCCTGCACCGAGGTGGGCGCCGTCGCCGAGGAGCAGTGGCTGATCGGCTAGACGCCCACCGGGCGGCGCCGGACACCGCTGCGCGGGTCACGGCGCCGCGGGTCACGGCAGGGTGAGGATCTCCGCGCCGTCCGCCGTGACCACCAGGGTGTGCTCGAACTGGGCGGTGCGCTTGCGGTCCTTGGTGACGACGGTCCAGCCGTCCTCCCAGATCTCGTAGTCGTAGGTGCCCAGGGTCAGCATCGGCTCGATGGTGAAGGTCATGCCCGGCTTGATCACCTCGGTGGCCCGCTCGCTGTCGTAGTGCGGGATGATCAGGCCGGAGTGGAACGACGTGTTGATGCCGTGCCCGGTGAAGTCCCGCACCACGCCGTAGTCGAAGCGCTTGGCGTAGGACTCGATGACCCGCCCGATGACGTTGATCTGACGGCCCGGCTTGACCGCCTTGATCGCCCGGTTGAGGGATTCCCGGGTGCGCTCGACCAGCAGCCGGGACTCCTCGTCCACGTCGCCGACCAGGTAGGTGGCGTTGAGGTCGCCGTGCACCCCGTGGATGTACGCGGTGGCGTCGATGTTGACGATGTCGCCGTCCTGGAGCACGGTCGAGTCCGGGATGCCGTGGCAGATCACCTCGTTGATCGAGGTGCAGACGGACTTGGGGAAGCCCCGGTAGCCGAGGTCGGACGGGTAGGCGCCGTGGTCGCACATGTACGCGTGGGCGACGGCGTCCAGCGCGTCGGTGGTGACACCGGGGGCGATCAGCTTGGCCGCCTCCTCCATCGCCCGGGCGGCGATCCCGCCCGCGATCCGCATCTTCTCGATCGTCTCGGCGGTCTGCACCTCGGGCCCGGTGTACGGCGTCGGCGCGGGCTTGCCGACGTACTCGGGGCGCGCGATGTTCGCCGGGACCTTGCGGATGGGGGACTGGATGCCGGGTACGAGAGCCATGCCGCGAGTCTAGTCGCCGGGCCGATCCGGACCCTGGGCGATCCCCGCCGGTCCCTGGCCGGTCCAGGGCGGTGTGCGTCCCGGCCCGGGGCGGGGAATGATCGGTACCGACCCAGTCCTTCCGGCCTTCTGAACAGGAGAGCGCGATGCCCCTCGGATTCAACCGCAAGCCGACCGGCAAGCCCGGCGAGTGGTTCTACTGCATCAAGCACGACAAGGTCGAAGAGGGCCCGGAGTGCCCGGCGAAGGACCGCCTCGGCCCCTACGCCAGCCCCGAGGAGGCCGCCCAGGCCCTGCGCATCGCCGACGAACGCAACCGCGAGTGGCAGAACGACCCGCGCTGGAGCGACCAGCCGAAGGACGACGCCGAGTAGACCCGGGCCGGCGGTGTCGGCTCGATCGCGCCCATGTGTACTCGTCTCGCAGCCCGACCGGCGGCGACTGCGGGTGGGTGACTACCGCATCGTCTGCACGGTCGACAACGGGCAGTTGGTGGTGTGGGTGGTCCACGTCGGCCACTGCTCCACGATCTACGGCCCCTGGCGGAGCGCCCGGTAACCCGGGGCGGGGTGCCGGTCACGTCGCCGGGGTGGCCTCGGGTTCGGCGTGTTCGTGGGCGGCGCGGACGGCGGCGGCGTGGGGGTCGGTGCGGTCGTCGTAGGCGAGCAGCTTCGGGAGGGCGGCGGCGACCGCGAGCACGGCGACGACGCAGGCCATGCCGCCGGTCCAGACGGCGGCGCGCACGCCGATCAGTCCGGCCATGGTGCCGGCCCTGACCTGGCCGAGCTGCGGGCCGACGGAGTAGCTGAGCAGTTCGACGCCGGCCATCCGGCCGCGCAGCTCGTCCGGGATGGACTGGTTCCACATGGTCGAGCGGGCGAGCCCGCTGATCTCGTCGGCGCCGCCGGCCAGCGCCAGGCCGAGCAGCACCAGCCAGATGTGCTCGGACAGGCCGGCGAGTGCCATCGCCCCGCCCCAGCCGACGGCGGCGGCCACCAGCAGCCGTCCGTGCCGGTGGACGCGGGAGGTCCAGCCGCTGGTCGCGCCGACCAGCAGGGCGCCGAGGGCGGAGGCCGCGTACATCGGCCCGAGCGCCCAGTCCGCCCCCAACTCCGAGGCCAGGAACGGGAAGACGGCCACCGGGTAGGCGAACAGCATGGCGCAGGTGTCGATCGCGTAGGTGCCGAGCAGGTCCTTGCGGCTCCAGGCGTACCGGACGCCGTTCAACACCGCCTGGACGGAAGGCCGTTCGGCACCTGTGGGCGGCGGCACCGCCTTGATCCGGACGAGCAGCAGCAGCGAGGCGGCGAAGGTGAGGATGTCCAGCGCGTACGCGGTCTGCACCCCGGCGAAGGCCACCACCACACCGGCCAGCGCCGGCCCGGCGATCGAGGCGACGTTGTGGTAGAGCGACTTGAGGGCGAACGCGGCCGCCAGGTGCTGGTGCGGGACGACCCGCGGGGTGAGCGAGTCCAGCGCCGGGCGCTGGAGGCCGTCGGCGGCCGCGGCCAGTGCGGCGACCACATAGACCGGCCAGAGCAGCGGATGCGGCAGCAGGGCGTTGAGCAGCAGCAGCCCGGCCAGCAGGCCGAGCGCGGCCTCGGCGCGCAGCACCAGCTTCCGGCGGTCCAGGGCGTCGGCGAGGGCGCCGCCCCACAGGCCGAAGACGATCAGCGGGACGAGTTCGACGGCGCCGATCAGACCGACCGCGAAGGAGGAGCCGGTGAGCTCCTTGATCTGCATCGGCACGGCGATGAACGTCAGGAAGCTGCCGAAGCTGGTGACGCAGCCGGACGTCCACAGGTAGCGGAAGTCACGGGAGGCGCGCCAGGGGGACAGGTCGGGCGTCAGCGAGCGCACCAGCTTCCGGGCGCGTCCGGACACGGGGGGATGCGGGGGTTCGTCGACGTTCACGAACCATCATCCTCGGGTGGTGGTCACGCCTTCCGCAAAGGGTTTTCCACGTGGTGACGGACCGGCACGTGCCGACGGACCGAAGGCCACCACCGGCTACCAGCGGCTGATCGCGGGCGTCGACGTCAGCCGCCCGGCGAGGTCGGCGAGCCGGGCCCGGACGGAGCGGAGGCCGGGCCGCTGCCCGGCGGCGGCGCTGACCAGGTGCTGGGCGAGGTCGAAGGGCTCCTCGGCGGCGGTGCCGACGACCAGCCGCTCGTGCGCGAGCTCGCGGAGCTCATCGAGACCGCCGAGACCGTCGTGACCGCCGTGACCGCCAGGACGGGTGAGGCCGCCGAGGCCGCCGGGTTCACCGGGCCCGCCCGGCCCGCCCCCGTCCAGCGACAGCACCGTCGCGCCGTGCCGCCGGGCGTCGTGCACCCGCTCCAGCAGCGGGGCGCCGGCCGTCCGCGGGACCACCAGCAGCACGGTGGCGCCTCGCCCGGCCTCGGCGAGTCTGCGCAGATCGTGCGTCAGATGGGCGGGGGCGTCGGCCGGCGGGCTGTGCCGCAGCAGGGTGGGTGCCAGCCCGGGGACGTCCGACCAGGCGGCCTGGTCGTCCAGGTGGGCGGCCAGGTGCCAGGGCTCGTACGTCTCGGTTCCGACCAGCAGCAGCCCGCTCGCCCCGCGCCGGTCCACCGATCGGCGCAGCGCCCCGGCGAAGCCGCCGACCGCCTCCAGCCAGCCCGTTCCCGTCAGCCGTTCCCGGAGTGCCGAAACTCTCACCGCGTCCATGCGGCCCAGGATGTCCCGCGAGGCCCGGGATTTGGCAGGATCGGCCCATGACTTCCCTCGATTCAGCGACAAACCCGGCCCACGAGGTACCCGACGTCTCGCAGTTGGTGGTCGGTGTCCTCGGCGGCACCGGCGACCAGGGGCGGGGCCTGGCCCTGCGGCTGGCCAAGGCCGGCCAGCAGGTGATCATCGGCTCCCGCGACGCCGCCCGGGCCGAGGCCTCGGCGGCCGAGCTGGGCCTCGGCGTGCGCGGCGCCGACAACGCCACCGTCGCCCGGGAGAGCGACGTGGTGATCATCGCGGTCCCGTGGGACGGCCACGCCGCCACCCTGACGGCGCTGCGCGAGGAGCTCGCGGGCAAGATCGTCGTCGACTGCGTCAACCCGCTGGGCTTCGACAAGCAGGGCGCGTACGCGCTGAAGCCGGAGGAGGGCAGCGCCGCCGAGCAGGCCGCCGCGCTGCTGCCGGACTCCCGGGTCACCGCCGCGTTCCACCACCTGTCGGCCGTGCTGCTCCAGGACGAGTCGGTGGAGTCCGTCGACACCGACGTCATGGTGCTCGGCGACGACCGGGAGGCCACGGACATCGTCCGGGGCCTGGCCGGCCGCATCCCCGGGATGCGCGGCGTCTTCGCGGGCCGGCTGCGCAACGCCCACCAGGTGGAGGCGCTGGTGGCCAACCTGATCTCGGTCAACCGCCGCTACAAGGCCCACGCGGGTCTGCGGATCACCGACGTCTGAGCGACGGCCCGTCCTACCGGTCGTCCCCGGGGCCGCCCTGACCGACAGGACGGGCCCGACGGCCGTGTCGACCTCACCCCTGGCCCGGCGCCGGAGGTGAGGTCGGCGACAATGGGTGGCGGCCGTGACCCGGCCGCCCACACCCGTTCTAGGAGCCTTCCGCCATGCCTCGCACGTCCGTCTTCGCCCTGGCCGCCGTCGTCCTCGCGCTCGTGGCCCTCGTGGTCTCGCTGGTCCAGGGCTTCTGGCTGGGCCTGATCTGGCTGCCGCTGGCCGGGGTGGCCAGCAACGTGCTGTGGATGAACCGCCGCCGGGCCAAGATCGCCGCCGCGGTCGCCGAGCAGGGCTGAGCCGGCCCGGCAACCAGCCGGGGCTAGTTCTTCCAGAAGCTGAACAGGTACCGGCCGAGCGTCGCGTAGTCCTGGTCCACGCCGAACAGGGTCATCAGGCCGTGGACGATCCCGAAGAAGAACTGGTTCACCTGGGGCTGCCACAGCAGCGCGAACACCGCGAGCATCCCGTACGGCGCGAACGGCTCGACCGCGCGCCGGGTCTTGTACGACAGCCAGGGCTCGACGATGCCGTAGCCGTCCAGCCCGGGCACCGGCAGCAGGTTCAGCACCGCGGCGCTCAGCTGCAGGAAGCCGAGGAAGCCCAGCGCGCCGGAGAACGGCGAGATGATCAGCTCGTAGCCGTTCCAGTACGCGTGCACGGTGGGATCGTCCAGCCAGCCCGCGCCGATCGGGATCAGCAGCGCCGCCGCGATGAGCAGGTTGACCAGCGGGCCGGCCGCCGAGACCAGGCTGTGCTTGAGCCGGCCCTGGATGCGGTGGCGCTCGATCCAGACCGAGCCGCCGGGCAGGCCGATGCCGCCGAGGATCACGAAGACGATCGGCAGCACGAAGCTGAGCAGTACGTTGGCGTACTTCAGCGGGTTGAGCGTGAGGTAGCCCTTGGCGCCGACGGTGATGTCGCCGCCGTGCAGCGCGGTGCGCGCGTGGGCGTACTCGTGCAGGCAGAGGGAGACCATCCAGCCCGCGACCACGAACAGGAACACCCCGAACGAGGCGTTGCCGTAACCCTGGTACACCGCCCAGCCGGAGGTGCCGAGGACGGCGAGGAGCACCCAGAACACCGGGCTGATCCGGCGGTCCTCGCTGCGGGAGCGCGGCGTGGCGGCGAAGGTCATGGTGTGGGTGCTCCGTGGGCAGGGGAAGAGGATCGGGTTCGGACCGTGGTCGATCATGCCGGGCGGTCCGGTGGCCGGACAAGCGGCTCCCGGTGAACGTCCGGGAGCGCGGTGGCGTTCCACCCTACGCGCCCGCCGGGGGAGGGGCCCAGGACAAATGTGCGGCCCTTCCCCCGGCGATCGACCAGAATGGTCCGGTGTACTACGGCATCCTCGGGACGACGACGGCCCACCACGACGACGGCACCCCGGTGCCGATCGGCGGCGCCCGGCTGAGGGCCCTGCTCAGCGCCCTCGTCCTGCGGCAGGGCCGTCCGGTCCCGGCCGACCTCCTGGTGGACGAGGTGTGGGACGCCGATCCGCCGCAGGACTCCTCCGCCGCGCTCCAGACCCTGGTCGGCCGGCTGCGCCGCACCATCGGCCGGGACGAGGTCGGCTCCGGCCCGGCCGGGTACTGGCTGACCGGCCCGGCCTCCGACCTCGCCGACTTCCAGCGGCTGACCGGCGAGGGCCGCCGCGCCCTGGACGCCGGGGACGACGCGCTCGCTGCCGAGAGGTTGCGCGCGGCGCTGGCACTGTGGCGCGGCCCCGCGCTGGCCGACCTGCCGGACCGCGGCGGCCCGGCCGTCCGGTTGGAGGCCCAGCGCGAGGAGGCCCGCCGCCACCGGATCACCGCCGAACTCGGCCTCGGCCGGGCCGCGGAGCTGGTCGCCGAACTGGCCGAGCTGTGCGAACGGCAGCCGCTGGACGAGTCGTTGCAGCTGCTGATGATCCGGGCGCTGCACGGGAGCGGGCGGACGGCCGAGGCGCTGCGCCACTACGAGCGGACCAGGCGCGCGCTGGCTGAGGAGCTCGGCGTCGACCCGGGCCGCGGACTCCGCGCCCTGCACGCCGAGTTGCTCGCCCCGATGCCCGCGACGCCCGCAGCCCTCACAACCCCCGCAACCCCCGCAACCCCCGCGGCCCCCGCGGAGCAGCGGGCGTCGAAGCCGGAGCCCGCCGGCACCCCGCCCCCCGGGCCCGACGCCGCACCCGCGTCCCAACTCCCACGCCCCGGCGGCAACCTGCGCGGCCGGCTGACCAGCTTCGTCGGCCGTGAGGACGATCTCGCCACGCTGCGCGGGATGTTGACGGACCGTCGGTTGGTGACCCTGACCGGCCCCGGCGGCTCCGGCAAGACCAGCCTCTCGACCGAGGCCGGCCGCGCCGAACAGTCCGCCGGGGGCTGGCCGGACGGCGTCTGGGTGGTCGAACTCGCCCCGCTGGAGAGCCCGGGCGCGGTGCCCGCCGCCGTGGTCTCGGCGCTCGGCCTGCGCGAGATCGTGCTGCACAGCACCAGCATGGTCGCCGAGGTGATCGAGAAGCGGGCCGAGGACCCGGTGCGTCGGCTGGTCGAGCACTGCCGCCACCGCCGGATGCTGCTCGTCCTGGACAACTGCGAGCACCTGATCCAGGCCGCCGCCGACCTCGCCGACGCCCTGCTCGCCGAGTGCCCCGGGCTGACGGTGCTCGCCACCAGCCGTGAGCCGCTGGGCGTGCCCGGCGAGACGGTGCTGCCGGTCGAGCCGCTGCCCGACCCGGTCGCGCTGCGGCTGTTCGCCGAGCGCGCGGCCACCGCCCGTCCGGGATTCGACCCGCAGGGCGACCCGGAGGCCTGCGCGGAGATCTGCCGCCGGCTGGACGGGCTGCCGCTGGCCATCGAACTGGCCGCCGCCCGGCTGCGGGTGATGACGGCGCGCCAGATAGCCGACCGGTTGGACGGCCGGTTCGCGCTGCTCACCGCGGGCAGCCGCACCCTGCTGCCGCGCCAGCAGACGCTGCGCGCGGTGGTCGACTGGAGCTGGGACCTGCTGGGCAAGCGGGAGCGGGCGGTGCTGCGCCGGCTCTCGGTGTTCGCGGGCGGCTGGCAGCTGGAGGACGCCGAGACGGTCTGCGCCGACGGCGTCGAGGTGGCCTCCGGCGAGGTCGCCGACCTGCTGCTGTCACTCGTCGACAAGTCCCTGCTGGTGGCCGACCTGGACGGGGCCAGCCTGCCGCGCTACCGGATGCTGGAGACCATCCACGAGTACGCGACCGAGCGCCTCGCCGAGTCCGCCGCAGAGCGCACCGCCACCGAGGCCCGCCACCTGGCGTACTTCCGCACCCTGGTCGCCGTCTCCGACGGGCAGATCCACGGCCCCCGGCAGCTGCACTGGCTGGCCGTGCTGGAGCGCGAGCAGGACAACATCCGGACGGCGCTGCGCCGGGCGATCGACCTGCGGGACGAGGAGCAGGCGCTGCTCATCGCGGTGGGCATGAGCTGGTACTGGTCGCTGCGCGGCTACAGCCTGGAGGCGCGCACCTGGTACAACGCGGTCGCCGCGCTCGGCCCGGACCCGTTCGGCCCGGACGCCCCGCGGCCGGTGCCGCTGGAGCGCAGCGTCTTCGCGTACGAGCTGCCGCTGTCCGCCGGGGTGGTCGAGGAGGCCCGCCGGCTGCTCGCGATGTTCCGGCTGATCGGGCTGTTCGAGGGCAACCTGGACGTCCTGGGCGACCCGGAGGCGATCCGGGTCGCCCAGCGGCTGATGGACGCCTACACGCCGGACCTGCCGCAGGCCTACCGCTTCCCCGGGCTGATGCGGGTGTTCGGCGCCTTCCTGGCCGGCCGCACGGACGTGATGAAGGAGCTGATCGACGACGCCGTCCGCGGCTGCGAGCAGCACGGCGAGGTGAGCGACCTGGCCTTCATCCTCCAGGTGCGGGCCAGGATGATGAACGACTGGCCGAGCGGTGCGGAGCAGAGCATCGTGGACGGCGAGCGCTCGCTGGAGCTGTACGAGCGGTCGGGTGACCTCTGGGGGACCTCCCAGGCGCTGTCCGCGCACGGCGAGTCGCTGGCCAACCGGGGCGAGTCCGCGGCCGCCGCCGAGGCGTACGCGCGGGCGATCGAGCTGGTCGAGGAGCTGGGCGCGTCGCAGGAGGTGCCGATCCTGCGGGTGAACCTGGGCAGCGCCCTCCTGGAGCACGACATGGACCGCGGCGAGCGGGTCATCCGCGAGGCGCTGGCCTCGATCGACACCCCGGGCCTCAACCAGTCCACCACCGGGGCACTGATGTTCGGTCACCTGGCGCTCTGCGGCATCCACGCCCAACGGGGCGAGTTCGCGCAGGCGCTGGCCGAGCTGGACAGGCTGGACACGGTCCGGGTCGGCGGTTTCGCGCCGAGCCTGGTGAGCGGGATGCTGCGGAGCTCCCGCGGCTGGATCATCGCCCGGGCCGGGGATCCGGAGGCGGGGTTCGAGCTGCTGCGCGACGGCTGGCGGCAGCTGCGGGCGGTGACGGCGGCGAGCGGCTTCGCCGAACACATGACGGTCCTGGTGGTGCCCGCGGTGACGGCGGTGCTGTGCGCCTTCGCCCAGCGCGACGGGGACCTGGAGCGGGCCCGGGTGGCGGCCGTGCTGACCGCCGCGCACGGTGGCCTGAACGGCCCCAAGGGCGGCTACCTGGACCGGGCCGAGCGGGTGCGCACCGAGGCGGTCCTGCGGGAGCTGCTGGGCGGGGCCGGGTACGAGGAGGCCCGGGCCGGCGGGGTCGGGATGACCCAGGAGCAGGTCTTCGAGGTGCTGGAGGGGCTGATCGGCTAGCCCGTGCGGTCGAGCCGGTGCGGCGGCGCGCGGTCGAGCCCGTACGGCCGGCGCCCGTCCCCTGGTCACCGGCCGCACGGGCCCGTACGTCGGCCGGCGCCCCGTCCCGGGCGGCCGGCCGTCCTGCCCGTCGGCCTTTCCCCCGCGGGGCCGACGGTGGTCGGGTGGGTCAGGTCCGCTTGCGGAAGCGGGCGACCGCCAGCGGGGCGAAGACCGCGGTGACGGCGGCCGACCAGATCAGCACGATCATCACCGGATGGGCCACCGGGCCCTCGCCGTTGAGCAGCGAGCGGGAGGCGTCGGCCAGCGCCGACAGCGGATTGATCTTGGTGAAGGCCTGCAGCCAGCCCGGCATGGTGTCGGTCCGGGCGAAGATCGAGCTGCCGAACTGCATCGGCATCAGGACCAGCATGGCCACGCCCTGGACGGCCTGGGCGCTGCGCAGGGCCATGCCCAGCAGCATCGAGATCCAGACGATCGACATGCCGAACACCAGGCCCAGGCCGATCGTGGCCAGCACCTCCAGCAGACCGGTCTTCACCTCGAAGCCGATGCACATCGCGAAGCCGATCAGGATCGCGAAGGAGAGCAGCCCGCGGAGGGTCTCGGCGGCGATCTTGGACAGCAGCACCGAGGACCGGCCGATCGGCAGGGTGCGGAAACGGTCCATCACGCCGGTCTGGAAGTCGCTGTTGAGGCCGGTGCCGACGGCCATCGCGAGGGTGAGGCCGGTCTGCCCGAGGAGCCCGGGGATCAGGTACTGCTTGTAGGTGTCCTGGTCGCCGGCCATCGCGCCGCCGAAGACGTAGACGAACAGCACGGTGAAGATGATCGGCATCAGCACGGCGTCGAACATCGACTCCGGGTCGGCCTTGATCCGCATCAGGTTGCGCCGGGTCAGCGCGCCGACGTGGCGCAGGGTGCCGACCAGGCCGATCCGGCTGTCCTCCGCCGACGGCCGGGTGGTGCGGCCCGGTGCGGGGGTGAGCGTGGCGGTGGTCATGCGACGGGCTCCTTGGCGAGGCTGGGGGCGGTGTCCGCGGCGGACGCGGGCTTGCCGGTGATGGCGAGGAAGACCTCGTCCAGGCTGGGCACCTTGGTGTCGATGCCGGCGACGGCGAAGCCGCGGGTGCCGAGCACCCCGATCACCGCGGTCAGCTGCGCGTCGTCGGTGATCGGCACCGCGAGCAGCCCGGTGTCGGTGGACACGGTGGCGTTGGTGATGCCGATGTCCCGCAGGCAGTGGGCCATGTCCGGCAGCTCGGCCGGGTGGGCCGGGCGCACCTGGAGGGTCTGGCCGCCGACCTTGGCCTTGAGCTCGGAGACGGCGCCGTTGGCGATCACCCGGCCGCGGTCGATGACGGTCAGCTCGTTCGCGAGCTGCTCCGCCTCCTCCATGTACTGGGTGGTCAGCAGCACGGTGGTGCCCTCGGAGACCATCCGCTGCACCTCGTCCCAGACCTCGTTGCGGGTGCGCGGGTCCAGGCCGGTGGTGGGCTCGTCCAGGTAGAGCACCCGGGGGCGGCCGATCATGCTGGCGGCCAGGTCGAGCCGGCGGCGCATGCCGCCGGAGTAGGTCTTGGCGGTCCGCTTGGCGGCCTCGGTGAGCGAGAAGCGCTCCAGCAGCTCGGTGGCCCTGGCCTTGGCGTCGCGGCGGGAGAGGTCGAGCAGCCGGCCGATCAGGTAGAGGTTCTCGTACCCGGAGAGCAGCTCGTCCACGGAGGCGTACTGGCCGGTGAGGCCGATCGTGCGGCGCAGCTGCTTGGGTTGGCGCAGCACGTCGTAGCCGCCGACGTACGCGGTGCCGGCGTCCGGCTTGATCAGGGTGGAGAGGATGCGCACCAGGGTCGTCTTGCCGGCGCCGTTGGGGCCGAGCACGCCGAGGACGGTGCCCTCCCTGACGGTGAGGTCGACCCCGTCGAGGGCCTTGGTCCCACCGAAGTGTTTGACGATGCCGTGCACCTCCACGGCGTGTGCGGAGGTGGTTCCCCGGTCGTTCGGGGCCGTCGCGATTCGTGTCATGCCCCCAGGCTGTCCGCCGCCGCTGTCAGCTCCCTGTCGGGCCCGCCCCGTCCGCTGTCAGGCCGCTGTCACCGGTTCTCGGCCGCGCCCGTGGACACGACAGCGGCCCCGCTCCGGGCTGTGGAGCGGGGCCGTGGGGCCGTGTGCGTCGGCGGAAGGCGCCGTCGCGTCAGTGGAAGCTGTGCTCCGCCGCCGGGAAGGCGCCGGTGCGCACGTCCTCGGCGTACGCCCGGGCGGCGTCGCCGAGGACGGTCCGCAGGTCGGCGTACTGCTTGACGAACTTGGGCACCCGGCCGGCCGTCATGCCGGCCATGTCGGTCCAGACCAGCACCTGCGCGTCGGTGTCCGGCCCGCCGCCGATGCCGACGGTCGGAATCGCCAGCTGCTCGGTGACCTGGGCGGCCAGCTCGGCCGGGACGGCCTCCAGGACCACCGCGAAGGCGCCCGCCTGCTGGACGGCCTTGGCGTCGCGCAGCAGCCGGTGCGCCGCCTCGTCGCCGCGCCCCTGGACCGGGTAGCCGCCGAGGGCGTGCACGGACTGCGGGGTGAGGCCGATGTGGGCCATCACCGGGACGCCGGCCTCGACCAGCAGCTCGATCGAGCGGGCGCTGCGCTCCCCGCCCTCCAGCTTGACCGCGCCGACCCCGGCCTCCTTCATCAGCCGGGCCGCGTTGTGCATGGCCTGCGCGGGGGACTCCTGGTACGAGCCGAACGGCAGGTCGGCGACGATCATGGACCGCTTGGTGCCGCGGACGACGGCGGCGGAGAGCATCACCATCTGATCCATGGTCACCGGGACGGTGGTCTCGTAGCCGAGGTGGCAGTTGCCCGCCGAGTCGCCGACCAGCAGCACCGGGATGCCGGCCTCGTCGAACACGCCCGCGGTGAGGGCGTCGTAGGCGGTGAGCATCGACCACTTCTCGCCGCGCTGCTTGGCGGCGGCGAGGTCGCGGACGGTGACCCGGCGGTTGGTGACCCCGCCGTAGAGGGAGGTGGTCGACGCCTGGTTCTGGGCAGGCGAAGGCGTAGAAGCGTTCATCGAACGGACTCCTGAAGGGTTGTCGTCTCGTGGCGCCGTACGGCGTCCCCGGATCACCTCCATGCTTGCACGCCCCGGCTCCGGCGCAAAGAGGGGTGCGGTCGTCCCGGTGCGATCCGGGACACACGGGGCGTGCGGGCCGCCCCGGGCCGGGGCGCGCGGGAGCCTCCCGAATTTGCCCGCCCTTTACGAAACGGATTCGGCTCGTATCGTATCGGCCGCTACTCTGGTGCGGGGGGTTGCGAGACGTGCTCGGCTCGTAAATGCCCGCCAGTGCCACGCCAACACGGACGGGAAGAACCATGACCACCGCAGCCGCGCCACCTCGTGTGCCGGAAGCCATCCACCGTCGGCGCTGGGTGATCCTCGCCACCCTGCTGCTCGCCCTGCTCGTCGTCGTCCTCGACAACTCGATCCTCAACGTCGCGATGAAGACCATCGCGACCCCCGCGCCGGTCGGACTCGGAGCCACCCAGAGCGACCTGGAATGGTCGATCAACTCCTACACCCTGGTCTTCGCGGGACTGCTGTTCACCTCAGGCCTGCTCGGCGACCGGTTCGGCCGCAAGCGCGCTCTGCTGGCCGGCATGCTGGTCTTCGGAGTCGCCTCGCTGCTGTCCGCGCTGGCCGCCTCGCCCGGTGAACTCATCGGATACCGCGCCCTGATGGGCGTCGGCGGCGCGCTCGCGATGCCCGCCACGCTGGCGATCATCATGAACGTCTTCGAGCGCTCCGAGCAGCCCAAGGCGATCGGGATCTGGGCCGGCGCGGTCGGTCTGGCCATCGCCATCGGCCCGATCACCGGCGGCCTGCTGATCGAGCACTTCTGGTGGGGCTCGGTCTTCCTGGTCAACGTCCCGATCGTGGTCGTCGCGCTGGTCGCGATGGTGATCCTCGTCCCCGAGTCCAAGGACCCCAACCCGGGCCGGATGGACCCCGTCGGCGTGCTGCTGTCGATCGTCGGCCTGGTCGCGCTGATCTACGGCATCATCAAGGGCGGCGAGCTGGCCGACTTCACCGCGGTCGAGGCCTGGGTGCCGACCCTGGTCGGCGTGCTCGCCCTGGCCGCCTTCGTCTGGTTCGAGCGCCGCACCCCGTTCCCCGCGCTGGACGTCACCTGGTTCCGCAACCGGGTGTTCAGCGCCTCCGTGGTGGTCGTCGGCGTGATCTTCTTCGCGCTGATGGGCGTCTCCTTCTTCGGCGTCTTCTACATCCAGAGCGTGCGCGGCTACAGCGCCCTCCAGGCCGGCGTGCTGATGCTGCCGCTGGCCGCCGCCCAGCTGGTGTTCGCCCCGCGGGCCCGGCTGGTGGTCGACCGGCTCGGCGTCGCCGCCACCGCCACCGGCGGCATGCTGCTGGTCGCGCTCGGCTTCCTCGGCTACGTCGTGCTGACCGCCACCAGCCCGATCTGGGTGCTGGTCCTGCTCGGCCTGGTGATGGGCGCCGGCATGGCGCACGTCATGCCGCCGGTCACCGTCGCGATCATGGCCTCGCTGCCCCGGGAGAAGGCCGGCGCCGGCTCGGCCGTCAACAACACCTTCCGCCAGGTCGGCGGCTCGCTCGGGGTCGCCGTGCTCGGCGCCGTGCTCTCCACCGCCTACCGCGACGGGATGGCCGACACCCTCACCCGGCTGCCCGAGGACCTGCGCGACAAGGCCGGCGAGTCGCTGGAGGCCACCCTGGCCATCGCCGACCGCATCCCCGGCGGCCAGGCGCTGATCGCCCCGGCGAACGACTCCTTCATCCACGCCATGCACGTGGTCGCCTCGCTCTCGGTGGGCGTCTCGCTGGTCGGCGCCGTGGTCGCCTGGTTCCTGCTGCCGCGCCGCCCGGCCACCCCCGCGGGCCCGGCCGGTCCGGCCCCCGAACAGCGCGGCCAGGCACGGGAGGCCGCGGCCGCGGACGCCCGACCTGCGGCCGGCGCGCGCCGTGACTGAGTGACAATGGCCCTGTCATCCGGGTACGCCACCGGGCGGCGGGGCCGACCACGAGGGAGAGACAGCGGGGATGAAGACGGACACGCCGACCGCCGGCACCGGGCAGCACTGCGCCGAGGTACGCCGTGGCCGGCCCCGCAGCGAGGCCGCCGAGCAGGCCATCCTCACGGCCGTCGAGGACCTGATGGCCGGCGGCACCGCGCTGTCGGAGCTCACCATCGAGGGCATCGCCGCCGCGGGCGGCGTCGGCAAGGCCACCATCTACCGGCGCTGGCCCAACAAGGAAGCCCTGCTGGTCGACGTGGTCAGCCGGCTGGAGGAGCCGCTGCCCGAGTCCGCCGGCGCCGGCGCCCGGGCCGACCTGATCGCCCTGGTGGACCACATCCGCCGGCGCGGCCTGGCCAAGCGCACCCGCTGGGTGCTCAAGGCCGCCCTCGGCCAGATGCAGACCCTGCCCGAGCTGTACTCCGCCTACCGCGAGCGGGTGATCAAACCGCGCCGGGAGGTCGGGCTCCGCCTGATCCGCCAGGCCGTCGCCGAGGGCGTGATCCGCGACGACCTCGACGTGGACCTGCTCAACGACCTGCTGCTCGGGCCGATCCTCTACCGCAGCATCCTGTGGGACGACTCCGACCTGGAGGACCCGGACCTGGCCCGCAAGCTGGTCGACTCCGTGCTCGAGGGCCTCGCACCCCGCTGACCGGGCCGCCCCCGCGCGGCCTCGCCCGCCCCCCGCGCGGCCTCGCCCCGGACGTGGCCTCCCTCACCAAACCGGGCCACGCCGGAACCCGCTCAGCAGGCCCGACGTCTGTCCCGGCATAGGCTGAGCCGGGTCCGACCACACCGGCACCGACCCGGTAGACGCCCGCACTCACGACGGGCCGGGCACCGGAACGGCGACGGCACGAGCGACGGGAGCCACTTCATGGCGCAGGCGGACAGGACCGAGCGGATCGCGGCCCCCGGGGGCGGCGCCGACGGCCCGGCCCCCACGGCGCGCCGCGGCGGCTTCCTCGGCCTGCGCCACTGGGGCCGGGACGCCCGCGGCAGCGGCACCTGGCGGCGCGGCCTGGTGATCGCCGCGCTGGCCGCGCTCACCGCCGCGCTGCTCGCCTTCCATGCCGAGGTGCCCAACAGCGTCGGCAACCTCGGCAGCCTGCTGGAGACCTTCCTGCCCTGGCTGGGCCTGGCCGTCCCGGTGCTGCTGGTGCCCGCGCTGCTGCGCCGCTCCGCCACCGCGCTGGTCGCCCTGCTGCTGCCCCTGGTGCTCTGGGTCAACCTGTTCGGCGGCCTGCTGTCGGACAAGAGCGGCGGCAAGGGCGACTGGACGGTGGTCAGCCACAACGTCGCCGCCGCCAACACCGACGTGCCGGGCACCATCCGCACCCTGGTGGACTCCGGCGCCCAGATCGTCGCCCTGCAGGAGCTGGCCGGCCGGCAGCTGCGCTCGTACGAGACCGGGCTCGCCGCCGCCTACCCGCACCACACCGTGGAGGGCACGGTCGGGCTCTGGTCGAAGTACCCGATCGGGGACGTCTCCCCGGTGGACCTGAAGATGGGCTGGACCAGGGCCTTCCGCGCCGAGGTCACCACCCCGCAGGGCCCGCTCGCGGTGTACGTGGCGCACCTGCCCTCGGTGCGGCTGAAGGCCGAGGGCGGCTTCACCGTCAACCAGCGGGACCTCAGCGCGCAGGCGCTCGGCGACGCGATCGAGGCCGAGCCGCTGAAGAAGGTCCTGCTGCTCGGCGACCTCAACGGCACCATGAACGACCGCAGCCTGGCGCCGGTCACCTCGCAGATGCGCTCGGCCCAGGGCGCCGCCGGAGACGGCTTCGGCTTCAGCTGGCCGGCCGCCTTCCCGACGGCCCGGATCGACCAGATCATGAGCAAGGGCGGGCTGGACCCGGTGGACTCCCGCACCCTGCCCCGGGACGGCAGCGACCACCTCGGGGTGGCCGCCAGCTACCGCTACCAGCCCGTCCGCTAGCCGCGCCGCCAGCGGTTGGTGATCGGCAGGCGGCGGTCCCGGCCGAAGTTCTTGGCCGAGATCTTCGGGCCCGGCGGGTACTGGCGCCGCTTGTACTCGGCGGTGTCGACGAGCCGGACCACCCGGTCCACCAGGGCCGGGTCGAAGCCGGCCGCGACGATCGCGTCCCGGCCCTCGTCGCCCTCGATGTAGCGGGTCAGCACGCTGTCCAGCACGTCGTAGTCGGGCAGCGAGTCGGTGTCCACCTGGTCCGGCCGCAGCTCGGCGGACGGCGGCTTGGTGATGGTGTGCTCCGGGATCGGGGGCACCTCGCCGCGCCGCTCGGCCTCCTCGTTGCGCCAGCGTGCCAGCCGGAAGACCAGTGACTTGTAGACGTCCTTGATGGGCCCGTAGGCGCCCACCGAGTCTCCGTACAGGGTCGAGTAGCCGACCGCCAGCTCGCTCTTGTTGCCGGGCGCGAGCACGAGGTGCCCCTCCTGGTTGGAGATCGCCATCAGCAGGGTGCCGCGCAGCCGGGACTGGAGGTTCTCCTCGGCCAGGCCGGTCAGTTCGGTCGCCCCCAGGTAGGCGTCGAACATCGGGGCGATGGAGACGGTCCGCAGCGACAGCCCGGTGCGGCGGGCCAGTTCGGCCGCGTCGTCCCGGGAGTGCAGGGAGGAGTAGCGGCTGGGCATGGAGACGCAGTGCACGTTCCGCGCGCCCACCGCGTCCACCGCGATCGCGGCCACCAGCGCCGAGTCGATGCCGCCGGAGAGGCCGAGCAGCACCGACCGGAAGCCGTTCTTGGTCACGTACGCCCGGGTGCCGGAGACCAGCGCGGCCCAGATCTCGGCCTCGTCCGAGATCCGCGGCGCCACCCCGGCGGTGAGCCGCACCGCGGGCGCGGCCTGCGGCTCGCCGCCCAGCTCGGTGAGGACCAGGTGCAGGCCGTCGCTCAGCAGCAGCCCGTCGGTGTCGTCGCTCGCGGCGGCCGGCAGATCGAGGTCCAGCACCACCAGGTGCTCCTCGAACTGCGGTGCGCGGGCCAGGACTTCGCCGTCCGCGCCGACCACGATCGAGTCGCCGTCGAAGACCAGCTCGTCCTGGCCGCCGACCATGTTGACGTACGCCAGGGTGCAGCCGGCCTCGGCCGCCCGGCGCCGCACCAGCTCCAGCCGCTGGTCGTCCTTGTTCCGCTCGTACGGGGAACCGTTGACCACCAGTAGCAGCCCGGCGCCGGCCTCGCGGGCGGCGGTGACCCGCCCGCCGTCCTGCCAGATGTCCTCGCAGATGGCCAGGGCGACGTCCACCCCGCGCACCCGCAGCACCGGCAGCTGGTCGCCCGGGACGAACCAGCGGAACTCGTCGAACACGCCGTAGTTGGGCAGGTGGTGCTTGGCGAAGCGGGTCACCACCTCGCCCCGGTGCAGCACCGCGGCGCAGTTCTGCGGGGAGCCGGCCGGGCGGTTGAAACGCGGCGAGGCGTGCTCCGAACGCCCGAGGTAGCCGACCACCACCGGGACCTCGCCCAGTCCGTCCGCCGCCAGCCGGTCGGCCAGCCCGACCAGCGCGGCGCGGGAGGCCTCGACGAAGGATCCGCGCAGGGCGAGGTCCTCCACCGGGTACCCGGTGAGGGCCATCTCGGGGAAGGCGACCAGCTGCGCGCCGGCCTCCACGGCCAGCCTGGTCCAGCGCACCACCTCGTCGCCGTTGCGGTCGAGGTCACCGACCCAGGGGTCGATCTGGCTCAGGGCGAGACGGAGATTGGGCATGCCCCGAGTGTAATCGTCTAACTGACGCTATGTCCTGGGTGGGGAGTGACGGCGGGGGTCGGCGCTGCCGGGTCGGGCGGAGATCGGCCATGATGGGGGCAGCCGCTTTACGAGGTCTTTGCGGGGGCCTCCGAGGCGTAACACGAGCGTAAAGAGCAGAGGTGAGACTGTCCCCATGGGCAAGCAGCAACAGTTCGTGCTTCGGACGCTCGAAGAGCGTGACATCCGGTTCGTCCGGCTGTGGTTCACCGACGTGCTCGGGTTCCTGAAGTCGGTCGCGGTGGCCCCGGCCGAGCTGGAACAGGCCTTCGAGGAGGGCATCGGCTTCGACGGCTCGGCGATCGAGGGATTCGCCCGGGTGTACGAGTCCGACATGATCGCCAAGCCCGACCCGACCACCTTCCAGATCCTGCCGTGGCGCTCCGAGACCCCGGGCACCGCCCGGATGTTCTGCGACATCCTGATGCCCGACGGCTCGCCGTCCTTCGCCGACCCCCGGTTCGTGCTCAAGCGCACCCTGGAGAAGGCCTCCGAGCAGGGCTTCACCTTCTACACCCACCCGGAGATCGAGTTCTTCCTGCTGAAGAACCTGCCCGGCGACGGCACCCCGCCGATCCCCGCCGACCAGTCCGGCTACTTCGACCACACCCCGCGCGGGGTGGGCCACGACTTCCGCCGCCAGGCGATCACCATGCTGGAGTCGATGGGCATCTCGGTCGAGTTCTCGCACCACGAGGGCGCCCCCGGCCAGCAGGAGATCGACCTGCGCTACGCCGACGCGCTGTCCACCGCCGACAACATCATGACCTTCCGACTGGTCATGAAGGAGGTCGCGCTGGAGCAGGGCGTACACGCGAGCTTCATGCCCAAGCCGTTCTCCGAGCACCCCGGCAGCGGCATGCACACCCACGTCTCGCTGTTCGAGGGCGACCGCAACGCCTTCCACGAGTCCGGCGCCGAGTACCAGCTGTCCAAGGTCGGCCGCTCCTTCATCGCCGGCCTGCTGAAGCACGCCGCCGAGACCGCCGCCGTCACCAACCAGTGGGTGAACTCGTACAAGCGGATCTGGGGCGGCTCCCAGCGCACCGCCGGAGCCGGCGGCGAGGCGCCGTCCTACATCTGCTGGGGCCACAACAACCGCTCGGCGCTGATCCGGGTCCCGATGTACAAGCCGGGCAAGCAGGGCTCCACCCGGATCGAGGTCCGCTCGCTGGACACCGGCTGCAACCCCTACCTCGCCTACGCCGTCACCCTCGCGGCCGGCCTGAAGGGCATCGAGGAGGGCTACGAACTCCCGCCCGGCGCCGACGACGACGTGTGGGCGCTCACCGACTCCGAGCGGCGCGCCCTCGGCATCCAACCGATGCCGCAGAACCTCGGCGAGGCCATCGACCTGATGCAGCGCAGCGAGCTCGTCGCCGAGACCCTCGGCGAGCACGTCTTCGACTTCTTCCTGCGCAACAAGAAGCACGAGTGGGAGGAGTACCGCTCCGAGGTCACCCCCTTCGAGCTGCGGAAGAACCTCCAGGTGCTCTGACGGTTCGTCGGCCGGTCCGGGCCGCTCGGGCGGTGTACCCCACGCACGCTAATCCGCTGGGCCAATGAGGTTACTCTGCAGCGGTGCGCGCCATGGCGGGGTGACGCGGAGGCGTAAGCAGAAGATCCGTTCTGCGGATCATCCTGGAGTGTCATGCGTACTCGAATCACCGCCCTGGCCCTGTCCGGACTGACCTCGGCCGCCCTCGTGTTGGGTGCCGGCTCCGCGGCCTACGCCTCGCCCGTCGCCGACCACCACACAGCCGCCGTACCGGCGGAGGCCCAGGGTGAATGGGTCGACGGGCTCCTCCGTGCGGCGGCGGAGGGCAGCGGTAGAGCCACCCATACCTGGAACTTCGACAGCCGTGGTGCCGTCCCGTCCGAACTGGTGGCCCGTCAGTCCTCGCGGACGGAGGGCACCAAGACAGTGACGGCGACGGCCGAAGCGCCCGCGGCCAAGGCCCCGGCCCAGGCCCCGGCGGCGGCCCCGGCGGCGGCCCCGGCGGCGGCTCCGGCCGCGGCTCCGGCCCAGGCCCAGGCCCAGGCCCAGGCCCCGGCCGTCGCCCCGGCCGCGGCTCCGGCGGCGGCTCCGGCCGCGGCGGCGGCTCCGGCCCAGGCCCAGGCCCAGGCCCCGGCCGTCACCGCCGCCGAGCCGGGCGGGGAGGAGCCGCCGGCCGCGGAAGGAACCGAGCCGGGCGAGGAGGACGGCGAGCGCGGTCGGAACACGGCCCTGCCGTCGACGTTCGGGTACCTCGACCGACTGGGCGAGCTGGACCGACTGTCGGGCCTCACCGGCAAGCACTGCCACCACCACCACCACCACCACCACGCCTGCCACTGCAACCCCTGTGACCACGGTGGGGGCGAGGGCCCCGGCGACCACGGTGGGGGCCACGGTGGTGGCGGCAACCAGTCCCAGAGCCAGAGCCAGAGCCAGAACCAGAACCAGAACCAGTCACAGTCCCAGAACGGCCAACAGAGCCAGGACCAGAACGTCAACGTGACGGTCGTCGTCCAGAACACCGTCGTCAACACCGTTGACAACAACGCGAACAACAGCGCCACCGCCAGCGCGAACAACTCCTCGCAGAACACGGCGAGCAACAGTCAGTCGGCCTCGCAGACCAACAACATCTCCAATGTGAACAAGGCCAAGTACAGCGAGGGGCCGGGGCACGGGCCGAGCCACCCGAGCCACCCGAGCCACCCGGGCCACGAAGGCCATGAGGGGCACGAGGGCCACGGAGGTCACGAGGGCCACCACGGCGGCCACGAGGAGGAGCACGGCTGGCACCACTGGGAGCTGGCGGAGACGGGGAGCGACACCTCGCCAGCCCTGTTCGGCCTCTCGGCGGCGCTCATCGCGGCGGGTGCGGTGGCCATGCGCGCCGGCCGGCGCTCCGACCGGAGTGCCCGGTGACCGACCGACGGATCTGACCGGCTGGCGGACGGGCGGTGCGCGTGGCGCACCGCCCGTCCGTCGCATGTCCACCGGACCGGCTCAGCGCAGCTCGGCGGGCGGCGTGCGGTCCGGGTCCATCGGCTCCTCCCGGACGAGGCTGCCCCAGACGGCCATCCGGTACAGCGAGGTGTAGACCGGCGTGCAGGTCGTCAGGGTGATGTAGCGGCCCGGCCCGCCGTACGGCGAGCCGACGGGGACCGGGGCGATGACACCGGTGTCGTCCTTGGCGGTCTCGGGCAGCGTGGCGTCGACGCGGTAGACGTACCAGCGGTCCCTGGTCTCCACGACCAGCGGGTCGCCCGGCCGCAGCCGGTCCAGGTCGTGGAACCTGGCGCCGTGGCCGTCGCGGTGGGCGGCCAGGGCGAAGTTGCCCGAAGCCTCCCACGGCATGGCCGAGCGGTACGGCGCCGTGTAGGCTCCGGCGACCCCGTCCGCGAGGGTCTCCCCGTCGGTACCGACCTTGATCAGCACCTGGTAGCCGGCGCCCAGGGCCGGGACGTGGAGGAAGCCGACGGCGTCGCCCTGGCCGAGCGGCGGTGCGGCGTCGGTCGGCGGGGCGGCCGGGGCAGGGGCCGACCAGGACTGGCGCAGCCGGGCGGCGGAGAGGTCCGCGTGACGGTCGGCCGTGAGGTTCGTCCACCACAGCGAGTGGACGACCAGCAGGGCGAGCAGCACGCCGAGGGTGAACAGCAGGTCGCCGAGCGCGCCGATCGCGAGCCGCAGGGGGTGTCGGCGCGGGGCTCTCCGCTCGGCCGGGTGCTCGGTCGCCATGGGGTCGTCCCTTCGGGCGGGAGTGCGGGGGGAGGGGGCGGGCGGGGCCGCGCCGGGCACCGCCCCGGCGGGCGTCCCGGCCGGCCATGCGTACTCCACCGCGCCGTCGAGCCGGCGGGCAAGCCGACACGCCACGCCGCGCCCCGGGGGCGCGCCGCCCGGCCCGCCGGCGCTCGGGCGGACCGGGCCCGTGGCATGCCCGGCGGGGCGGCCCACAGGCGCGTAACCTGCTTGGGCGGACGGATGGAGGGGTCGATGGCGGTGGAGGAACAACGGGCCGGGAGCCGGGTCAGCCGGCCGGAGAACCGGCTGGTCCGGCGCGGGTTCACCGACCCGGCGCGGGCGGTGCGGCTGCTGGAGGGCCCCGGGCTGGAGGGCCTGGCCGACGACCCCGTGCTGCTGGACGCGCTCGGCGCCACCGCCGACCCCGACCTCGCGCTGCTCGGCCTGGCCCGGCTGCTGGAGGCCGCCGACGAGGCCGACCGGCACACCCTGCGCGACACCCTCACCACCTCCAAGCCGCTGCGCGACCGGCTGCTCGGCGTGCTCGGCGTCTCCACCGCGCTCGGCGACCACCTGGCCCGGCACCCGCACGACTGGCACGTGCTGGTCACCTTCGAGCTGCGCGACATGCACCCCGGCCCGGAGGACTTCCGCCGCGCCCTCGCCGAAGGCGTCCGCGCCGACCTGTCCCTCGGCCCCGCGAACGCGCTGCGCGTCGCCTACCGCCGCTGCCTGCTCGCCATCGCCGCCCGCGACCTCACCGGCACCACCGACCTCGCGCAGGCCGCCGCCGAACTCGCCGACCTGGCCGGCGCCACCCTCCAGACGGCCCTGGACCTCGCCGCCGAGCAGGACCCGGAGGCCGCCGCGGCCTGCCGGCTCGCGGTCATCGGCATGGGCAAGTGCGGCGGCCGCGAACTCAACTACGTCTCCGACGTGGACGTCATCTTCGTCGCCGAACCGCGCGAGGGCGTCGAGGAGCACGACGCGGTCAAGGCCGCCACCCGGCTGGCCGCCGCCCTCACCCGGCTCTGCTCGGACACCACCGGGGAGGGCACCATCTGGCCGGTGGACGCCAATCTGCGCCCCGAGGGCCGTAACGGCCCGCTGGTGCGCACCCTGGCCAGCCACCTCGCCTACTACCAGCGCTGGGCCAAGACCTGGGAGTTCCAGGCGCTGCTCAAGGCCCGCCCGGTCGCCGGGGACGCCGAGCTCGGCGCCGCGTACGTCGAGGCGCTCGCCCCGATGGTCTGGCAGGCCGCCGCCCGGGAGAACTTCGTCGCCGACGTCCAGCAGATGCGCCGCCGGGTCGTCGACTCCATCCCGGCCACCGAACTGGACCGCCAGCTCAAGCTCGGCCCGGGCGGGCTGCGCGACGTCGAGTTCTCCGTACAGCTGCTCCAGCTCGTGCACGGCCGCACCGACCCGGCGCTGCGCAGCGGCAACACCCTGGAGGCGCTGGCCGCGCTCTCCCGCGGCGGGTACGTGGGCCGGGCGGACGCCGCCTCGCTGGACACCGCGTACCGCTTCCTGCGCTCGCTGGAGCACCGCATCCAGCTGTACCGGCTGCGCCGCACCCATCTGATGCCCACCGCCGAGGAGGACCTGCGCCGCCTCGCCCGCTCGCTCGCCGCGCTGATCAACGACGACACCCGCGCCGACCCGGTGGCCGCCCTGCAACGCGAGTGGAAGCGGCACGCGGTGGAGGTCCGGCGGCTGCACGAGAAGCTGTTCTACCGGCCGCTGCTCGACGCCGTCGCCGAACTGCCGCCGGGAGCCACCGGGTTGACCCCGGAAGCGGCCCGGGCCCGGCTGGAGGCGCTGGGCTACGCGGACCCGGCGGCCGCGCTGCGCCACCTCAGCGCGCTCGCCTCTGGGGTGAGCCGCAAGGCCGCGATCCAGCGCACCCTGCTGCCGGTGCTGCTCGGCTGGTTCGCCGAGTCCGCCGACCCGGACGCCGGGCTGCTCAACTTCCGGCAGGTCTCCGACGCGCTCGGCCGCACCCCCTGGTACCTGCGGCTGCTGCGCGACGAGAGCGCCGCCGCCGAACAGCTGGCCCGGGTGCTGTCGGCCGGCCGGCTCGCGCCCGACCTGCTGCTGCGCGCCCCCGAGGCGGTGGCCATGCTGGGTGACCCGCAGGGCCTGGAACCGCGCGGCCGGGCGGCGCTGCAGTCGGAGGTGCTGGCCGCCGTCGGCCGGGCCGGCTCCACCCGGGCCGCGGTGGCCGCCGCCCGTTCGGTGCGCCGCCGGGAGCTGTTCCGTACCGCCGCCGCGGACGTGCTCGGCCGGCTCGGGGACGACCCCGCCGAGGCGCTGGACACCGCGGGGGAGGCGCTCACCGCGCTCAACGCCGCCACCCTGGGCGGCGCGCTGCGCGCCTGCGTCGCCGGATGGGAGGCCGAGCACGGGGACCTGCCGACCCGGATCTCGGTGATCGCCATGGGCCGCTTCGGCGGCCACGAGCTGGGCTACGGCTCGGACGCGGACGTGCTCTTCGTCCACGAGCCGCTGCTCGGCTCGCTGGAGGAGGAGGCCGCCCGGGCCGCCCAGGCGGTCTGCCACGAGCTGCGTTCCCAGCTGGGCGCGCCCTCCACCGAGCCGCCGCTGCTGGTCGACGCCGACCTGCGGCCGGAGGGCCGCAGCGGACCGCTGGTGCGCACCCTCGCCTCGTACGCGGCGTACTACCGGCGCTGGTCGCACGCCTGGGAGAGCCAGGCGCTGTTGCGGGCCGAGCCGGTGGCCGGGGACGAGGAGCTGGGCACGCGGTTCCGGCAGCTGATCGACCCGCTGCGCTACCCGGGCGGCGGGGTGCCGGAGCGCGACGTGATGGAGATCCGCCGGATCAAGGCGCGGATCGAGGCCGAGCGGCTGCCGCGCGGGGCCGACCCGACCACCCACACCAAGATCGGCCGGGGTGGGCTGGCGGACGTCGAGTGGACGGTGCAGCTGCTGCAGCTCCGGCACGGGCACGAGCTGCCGGGCCTGCGCACCACCCGGACCAGGGCGGCCCTGGCGGCCGCCGTGGCGGGCGGGCTGGTCGAGCCGGAGGACGCCGAGGTGCTGGACGCGGCCTGGGTGCTGGCCTCCCGGGTGCGGGCGGCGGTGATGCTGGTGCGCGGGCGGCCGGGGGACAGCTTCCCGGGGGAGGCCAGGGAGCTGGCCGGGGTGGCCCGCTACCTCGGGTACGGCTCCGGGCACAGCGGCGAACTGCTGGACGACTACCGGCGGACCACCCGTCGGGCCCGGGCGGTGGTGGACCGGCTGTTCTACGGCGTCGGCTGACGGGTCGAGCGGCGGGCGCGACCGAGGGACGAGCGCCGGCGGGTACGCGGAAGGGGCCCCTGTTCAGGGGCCCCTTCCGGGAGGTCCTGGGGACGGGCCTAGCGGCGGGCGCTGCTGACCGCGGGCTCGCTCCACTGCTCGGGGACGGTGATCGGCTGCTCGGCCACCGCCTCCCGGGCGGGCACCTTGGGCAGTCGGTACACCCACTCGTGGTACATCCAGCGGGCGGCGAGGAAGCCCACCGCCAGGCAGAGTACGCCGCCGACGGCGTCCATCCAGAAGTGGTTGGCGGTGGAGACGATGACCACCAGGGTGGCGGCCGGGTAGAGCAGGCCGAGCACCCTGACCCACGTCCGGCGGGCCAGGAAGAAGATCGCCAGACCGCACCACATCGACCAGCCGATGTGCATGGAGGGCATCGCCGCGTACTGGTTGGAGACGTGTGCGGCGGGCCCGGAGGCCATCGAGCCCCAGGTGCCGTGGACCTTCACGGTGTCGATGAAGCCGCCGTCGGTCATCAGCCGGGGCGGGGCCAGCGGGAAGAAGTAGAAGCCGACCAGGGCGATGCCGGTGGTGACGAACAGCACCGAGCGGGCCGCGACGTAGCGCCCGGGGTGGCTGCGGTAGAGCCAGACCAGCACGCCGATCGTGATCACGAAGTGCAGCGTCGCGTAGTAGTAGTTCATCCCGGTGATGAGCCACCCGACGCTGTCCACGGCGTGGTTGATCGAGTGCTCGACGGCGATGCCCAGGTGGTGCTCCAGGTCCCAGATCCAGCTGGCGTGCTTCTGGGCTATCGCTTCCTGTTCGGGAACCGCGTTGCGCACGATCGAGTAGATCCAGTAGCTGATCCCGATCAGCGCCAGCTCGAACCAGATCCGCGGCCTGGCCGGTGAGCGGCGCTGGGCGCTGATGTGCGCGCGCAGGGCTGCGGGACGGGACTGGGCGGCACGGGTGGCTCCGTCGGGCAGGCGGCCGGGGACGGCCTTCGCTGCTTCGGAACCGCCACCGCTCGCCGCGTCGGCGCGCCCGGCGCCGCCTCGCTGGATCTCGGTCGGTTCCCCCATGGACGGCAAGTCTGCCAGACCGCTCGTAGCCGTCTGCTCATCCTCTGGAAGTGGATTCTTCACCGGCTGTCCCCCTTGAGGGCTACGGGCCGGCTCCCACCGGGGTAGGGGGTGTTCGGGGGTTGGGTGCATACCGGTGGGACGGACATACGTCCCATTGTCACGCTCGTCGCTCCAGGGGAGTAACCGGGGTGGTCGGAGACGGTCACCCACCTGGAACTTCCCGCTACGAAACGGTTTCTGCATCTTGCTGAAACATATTGCAGGCCGCTAGCTTCCTGGGAAATCGATCGACCCTTCCCCTAAGGGAGCCCTCAGTGGCCGATGCCCCGCTCCGCCCCCGACGGAGCACTGCCCGACGAACCACCGGCCGTCGCAGACCGCCCGGCCGCACGGCCGTCCTGCTGGCCGCCGCACTGACCGCCGCCACCCTCGGCAGTGCCCCCGCGGCCCTCGCCGCCGCCCCGCCGGCCCCGCCCTCGGACGCCGCGCTGGCGGCCACCGCCGGGCGGCACGACCTCAGCCGCGAGCAGTTCTACTTCGTCCTGCCCGACCGCTTCGCCAACGGCGACGCCGCCAACGACACCGGCGGCATCACCGGAGGGCGACTGGAGAACGGCTTCGACCCCGCCGACAAGGGCTTCTACCACGGCGGCGACCTGGCCGGGCTGATCCAGCGGCTCGACTACATCCAGAACCTCGGCACCACCGCGATCTGGATGGCCCCGATCTTCAAGAACAAGCCGGTGCAGGGCAGCGGGGCCGACGCCTCGGCCGGGTACCACGGCTACTGGATCACCGACTTCACCCAGGTCGACCCGCACTTCGGCACCAACGAGCAGCTCAAGGAGCTGATCGCCAAGGCGCACGCCCGCGGCATCAAGGTCTTCTTCGACGTCATCACCAACCACACCGCCGACGTCATCGACTACGCCGAGAAGCAGTACGGCTACCGTTCCGCCGGCGCCTACCCGACGCTCGACGCGGACGGGAACCCGGTGGACGAGACCGCCGTCGCCGATGCCGGCTCGCCCTGGCCGAAGACCACCGGGGACTCCTTCCCCTACACCCCGGTCTTCCGCACCCCGGCCGACGCCACGGCCAAGACCCCGTCCTGGCTCAACGACCCGGCGCTCTACCACAACCGGGGCGACTCCACCTTCGTCGGCGAGTCCGCCACCGAGGGCGACTTCAGCGGCCTGGACGACCTCGACACCCAGAACCCCAAGGTGGTGAAGGGCTTCGAGAAGGTCTACCAGCAGTGGGTCAAGGACGCCGGCGTGGACGGCTTCCGGATCGACACCGTCAAGCACGTCAACATGGCGTTCTGGCAGCAGTGGGCCCCCGCGCTCAAGGACTTCGCCGCCAAGCAGGGCAACAAGAAGTTCTTCATGTTCGGCGAGGTCTACTCCGGGGACCCGGCGGTCACCTCGCCGTACGTCACCAAGGGCAGGCTCCAGGCCACCCTGGACTTCCCGTTCCAGGGCGCGGCCCGCTCCTACGTCTCGCAGGGCGGCTCGGCGCGCAACCTCGCCGACGTCTACGCCCAGGACTACCGCTACACCAGCGCCGACACCGACGCGTACGAGCTGCCGACCTTCCTCGGCAACCACGACATGGGCCGCTTCGGCTCCTTCCTGCTCGCCGACAACCCGGGTGCCGACGAGGCGACCCTGCTGAAGAAGGACCGGCTCGCCAACGAGCTGCAGTTCCTCACCCGCGGCCAGCCCGTCGTCTACTACGGCGACGAGCAGGGCTTCACCGGCGCGGGCGGCGACAAGGACGCCCGGCAGGACATGTTCGCCTCGCGCACCGACTCCTACAACGCCGACCGGGTGCTCGGCGGCCCCGCCGGCCCGGCCGACCGGTACGGGCAGGGCGGCGAGCTCTACCAGGGCGTCGCCGGGCTGGCCAAGCTGCGCCGGGACAACCCGGCGCTGGCCGACGGCGCCCAGATCGAGCGGTACGCCGCCGACGGCGCGGGCGTGTACGCCTTCTCCCGGATCGACGCCGGGCAGCAGGTCGAGTACCTGGTGGCGGTCAACAACGCCACCGAGGCGAAGACCGTCACCCTGGACATCTTCTCCGCGGGGATGGGCTTCGACCGGATCCACCCGTCCGCGGGGGAACGGATCACCAGCGGCGCCGACCGCAAGGTGACGGTCACCGTGCCGGCGCTCTCCTCCGTGGTGTTCAAGGCGGGCGGGAAGCTCGCGGCCGTCGGTTCGGCGCCGCAGCTCTCGGTGCAGCCGCCGGCCGACGGCTCGACCGGGCTGGTCACCGTCGGCGCCACGACGGACAAGGGCTTCAACCGGGTCAGCTTCGCCGCGCAGATCGGCAACGGGCCCTGGCAGACCCTGGGCACCGCCGACACCGGAAAGTACGCGGTGACCCAGGACCTCGGCGCCGTCGCCCCCGGCACGGTGGTGCGCTACAAGGCCGTCGTGCAGGACTCCAGCGGCCACCTGCGCTCCGCCACCGCGAGCTTCACCACCGGCGCCCCCGCGCCCAAGCCGGTGCCCACCGCCGGCTCCCGCCCGTACGCCGTCGTCCACTACAACCGGCCGGACGGCGACTACGACGGCTGGAACCTCTACGCCTGGGGCGACCTCGCCGACGGCGAGTCCACCCAGTGGCCGGCCGGGCACGCCTTCACCGGGCGGGACGCGTACGGCGCCTTCGCGTACGTGCGGCTGAAGCCCGGCGCCTCGGACGTCGGGTTCATCGTGGAGAAGGACGGCGTCAAGGACGTCGACGCCGACCGGCACCTCGACGTCGGCAGCACCGGCGAGGTGTGGCTCCGGCAGGGCGACCCGGCCGTGCGCACCGCCGACCCCGGGCCGCCGAACAGCCAGCCCGCGAACACCGCCGTCATCCACTACAACCGGGCCGACGGCGACTACGACGGCTGGGGCCTGCACGACTGGACCGGCGCCGCCGCCCCCACCGACTGGGGCAAGCCGCTGGCGCCGGCGCGCCGCGACGCCTTCGGCGCCGTCTTCGAGGTGCCGCTGGCCCCCGGGGCGACCAGCCTCAGCTACATCCTGCACAAGGGCAACGACAAGGACCTGCCCGCCGACCAGTCGCTGGACTTCGCCGTCAACGGCAAGGAGGTCTGGATCCTGGGCGGCCGCGAGGGCTACCTGCTGCCGCAGAACCCGGCCGCCTCCTCGCAGGTCGACCTCGCCGCCGCCAAGGCCCAGTGGATCGACGCGCGGACCGTCGTCGTCCCGGCGAACTACGGCTCGGGCGACGACGCCCTGGCCGGCGGCACCAGCGCCCAGCTGGTGTACGACCCCGAGGGCGGCATCCGGGCCGACCGGGGCGCGCTGACCAAGCCCGGCAAGTGGCTGCGGCTCACCCCGGTCAAGGGCGGGCTGACCGACGCGCAGAAGGCGAAGTACCCGCACCTGGCGGGCTACCGGGCCTTCACCGTGGACCCGAGGGACACCGCCCGCGTCCCGGCCGCGCTGCGCGCCCAGCTGCTGTTCACCGAACACCTGCCCAGCGGCGCGGTGTCGGCCGCCACCGGCGTGCAGATCCCGGGCGTGCTGGACGACCTGTACGCCGGGAAGACCGGCAAGGTCGACTTCGGGCCGGCCCACTACAACGGCAAGGTGGCGCTGTCGCTGTGGGCGCCGACCGCGCAGGAGGTCTCCGTCCAGGTCTACGACAGCGCCACCGGGGGCACCCCGAAGACGCTGCCGCTGAAGCTGGACGACGAGACCGGGGTGTGGGAAGTCGTCCGTGACAAGCGCGAGTTGGACGGCAAGTACTACCTGTACCAGGTGAAGGTCTGGGCGCCCTCGGTGCAGCAGGTCGTCGTCAACACCGTCACCGACCCGTACTCGGTGGCGCTGTCCACCGACTCGAAGCGCAGCCTGGTCGCTGACCTCGACGCCAGGGAGCTCAAGCCGAAGGGCTGGGACGACCACGCCCGCCCGCAGGCCGTCCCGCCCGCGCAGCAGCAGATCCAGGAACTGCACGTCCGGGACTTCTCGGTCGAGGACTCCACCGTCCCGGCCGCCGAGCGCGGCACCTACCTGGCGTTCACCGAGTCGGACTCGGCCGGGATGCGGCACCTCCGGGAGCTCGCCAAGGCCGGGGTGACCACGGTGCACCTGCTGCCGACCTTCGACATCGCCACCGTCCGGGAGAACCGGGCGGACCAGAAGCTGCCCGCCTGCGACCTCAAGTCCCTTGCGGCGGACGGCCCGAAGCAGCAGGAGTGCGTGGCGGCCGTGGCCGCCGACGACGCGTACAACTGGGGCTACGACCCGCTGCACTACAACGTGCCCGAGGGCTCCTACGCCACTGACCCCAACGGGGTGGCCCGGACGGTGCAGTTCCGGCAGATGGTGCAGGCGATGCACGCGGCCGGGCTGCGGGTGGTGCTCGACGTGGTCTACAACCACACCGCCGCCAGCGGCCAGGCCGAGCACTCGGTGCTGGACCGGGTGGTGCCCGGCTACTACCAGCGGCTGGACGCCAACGGCAAGGTGACGACGGACAGCTGCTGCTCCGACACCGCGCCCGAGCACGCCATGATGAACCGGCTGGTGGTCGACTCGGTGACGCTGTGGGCCCGCGAGTACAAGGTGGACGGCTTCCGCTTCGACCTGATGGGCCTGGACCCGAAGTCCACCATGCTGGACGTGCAGGCCGCGCTGCGGAAGATGACGCCGGACTCGGACGGCGTGGACGGCCGGAACGTCCTGCTATACGGCGAGGGCTGGAACTTCGGCGTGGTCGCCAACGACGCCCGGTTCGTGCAGGCCACCCAGGTCAACATGGCCGGCACCGGCATCGCCACCTTCGACGACCGGATCCGGGACGCCGCCCGCGGCGGCAACTTCATGCTGAACTCCGCCCCGCAGCAGGGCTTCGCCTCGGGCCTGTACACCGACCCGAACGGCTCGGCCGCGAACGGCACCCCGGAGGAGCAGAAGGCCCGGCTGCTGCACCAGATGGACCAGCTGAAGGTCGGGCTGACCGGCAACCTGGCCGGCTACTCCTTCACCGACAGCTCGGGCAAGCCCGTCACCGGTGCCCAGGTCGACTACAACGGTGCCCCGACCGGGTACGCGGCCAAGCCCGGCGAGGCGGTGGAGTACGTGGACGCCCACGACAACACCGATCTCTTCGACGCGCTCGCGTACAAGCTGCCGACCGGCACCGCGCCCGCCGACCGGGCCCGGATGCAGGCGCTCGGGCTCTCGCTGACCGCGCTCACCCAGGGCGCGGGCTTCGCCCAGGCCGGCAGCGACCTGCTGCGCTCCAAGTCGCTCGACTCCAACTCCTACGACTCGGGGGACTGGTTCAACGCGATCCACTGGGACCCCGCCGACGGCAACGGCTGGGGCCGCGGCCTGCCGATGGCGAAGGACAACCAGGAGCAGTGGGCGGCGGCCCGATCCCTGCTGGCCGACCCGGAGCTGACCGTCGGCGCGGCCGACATCCGGGCGACCTCCGCGCAGTACCAGGAGTTCCTGCGGATCAAGCAGTCCTCGCCGCTGTTCTCGCTGCCGACCCTGGCCGCCGTCCAGCAGCGGCTCTCCTACCCGCTCTCCGGCACCGCGGGTGAGACGCCCGGGGTGATCACCCTGCACCTGGACGGCACCGGGCTGCCGGGGGCGGAGAAGGGCATCACGGTGGTCTTCAACGCCACGCCCGCGGCGCAGGCGCAGACCGTGCCGGCGCTGCGGGGCACCGGTCAGGCGCTGCACCCCGTCCAGGCGGGCGGGGCGGACCGGGTGGTGCAGCGGTCCGGCTTCGACGCCGCGACCGGGACCTTCACCGTGCCGGGCCGCACCGTGGCGGTGTTCGTCCAGCGCTGACGGTCCGACACCGGTCGGTCCGACACCGGTCCGTCCGGTGAGGGTGCGCCCGGTGCGGGTTCGTCCGACACCGGTTCGTATACCTCTGCAACTCCCGGGCCCCGTACCACCGTTCTGGTGGTGCGGGGCCCGGCTGCGTGTGGGGGAGGGCCGGTTCCGTTCCGGGCGCACTCTGGCCGGAAACCGTCGATGGCACGGCCGGAACTGTGACGTGCCGGGTCTGCCGGGCGCTGTCGGCCACCCGCCGCCGGGGGAAGCGGACCTGAGTGCTGGTCACCGACATCCGGCAGTGATCGAACTTTGTTCGGGGCATGAAAACCGTGTTCACGAGTTCGTCGCGGGGTAACACAACTGACGAACCGGCCTGCATACGGTTTCGGTAATGAATCGGCCAATCCGTGGCATGCATCTGTCATTAACGGCTCGTTTGCTGCCACGATTCCCCCGGCTGTAGACGAGGGGGCCCCACCCCCCGGTGCAGCCGTTCCAGTTCAGGTGCAGCGCGTCCCGACCCTGCAACGAGTTGTGAGCACCGCATCCCGCACTCCCGTCGCACCCGGCGGGGGCCCCCACTGCGCCGCAACCGCGGCCCAGGTTTTCTCTCCACCGTGCGCGACCCAGCGCCGGTCGGAAAAGGAGTCCGCATGTCCCGTTACGCTCACGCCCGGAAGGCGGCGGTTGTCATGGCCGCCTCCACCGCGCTGCTGGTCACCGGGTTCCCGGTGATCGCTCAGGCGGCCACCCCGGACGCGCCGGCCGCCGTCGCGGCCCAGCAGGCCGGCCGCGCCCAGCTGATCTCCGTCGCGAACCAGCAGACCGCCACCCTCGCCCAGAGCCTGGGCCTGAGCGGCGAGGAGAAGCTGGTCACCAAGGACGTCATCCAGGACGCGGACGGCACTCGCCACCTGCGGTACGAGCGCACCCTCAACGGACTGCCCGTCCTGGGTGGGGACCTGGTGGTGCACCAGGCGCCCACCGGTGCGACCAAGAGCGTGGACCGGGCCAGCACCGCCTCGCTGAGCGGTGTCAGCACCACGCCGAAGCTGGCCGCGCCGGCCGCGCAGAGCGCCGCGCTCGCCGCCGAGTCGGGCACCGCGGTCGACACCGCGCCGCGCCTGGTGGTCTGGGCCGCCGACAACAGCCCCCGGCTGGCCTGGGAGACCGTCGTCTCCTCCACCAAGTCCGACGGCACCCCGAGCAAGATGCACGTCGTCACCGACGCCACCAGCGGCCAGGTCATCCAGCAGTGGGACGGCATCGAGACCGGCTCCGGCAAGGGCGTCTTCGTCGGCAACGTCACCATCGGTACCACCCAGTCGGGTTCGACGTACCAGATGAAGGACGCCGCCCGCGGCGGGATGTACACCACCAACCTGAACCACGGGACCTCTGGCACCGGCACGCTGTACAGCAAGTCCACCGACACCTGGGGCGACGGCACCGTCAACAACGGCGAGTCCGCCGCGGTCGACGCCCACTTCGGCGTCGCGGCCACCTGGGACTACTACAAGAACACCTTCGGCCGCAACGGCATCCGCAACGACGGTGTCGGCGCCTACAGCCGCGTCCACTACGGCAACAACTACGTGAACGCGTTCTGGGACGACTCCTGCTTCTGCATGACGTACGGCGACGGCAGCAACAACACCGCTCCGCTCACCGAACTGGACGTCGCGGGCCACGAGATGAGCCACGGCGTCACCGCGGCCACCGCCAACCTGACCTACTCCGGTGAGTCCGGCGGCCTCAACGAGGCCACCTCGGACATCTTCGGCACCATGGTCGAGTTCTCCGCCAACATCCCGACCGACAACCCCGACTACCTGATCGGTGAGTTGATCAACATCAACGGGAACGGCACCCCGCTGCGCTACATGGACAAGCCGTCCAAGGACGGCGCCTCGGCCGACTACTGGTCCTCCACCGTCGGCAACAAGGACGTCCACTACTCGTCCGGCGTCGCCAACCACTTCTTCTACCTGCTGTCCGAGGGCAGCGGCGCGAAGGTCATCAACGGCGTCAGCTACGACTCGCCGACCCAGGGCAACATCACGGTCACCGGCATCGGCCGGGACAAGGCGGCGGCCGTCTGGTACCGCGCCCTGACCACCTACATGACCTCCAGCACCAACTACGCCGCGGCGCGCACCGCGACGGAGAAGGCGGCCACCGACCTGTACGGTGCCGGCAGCGCAGAGCTGACCGCGGTCAGCACCGCCTGGGCGGGCGTCAACGTCGGCACGGCGCCCTCCGGCGGCGTGACCGTCACCAACCCGGGCAACCAGTCCACCGCCGTGGGCGGCGCGGTCAACCTCCAGATCAGCGCCACCGGCGGCACCGCCCCGCTGACCTACACCGCGACCGGCCTGCCCACCGGCCTGTCGATCTCCTCCTCCGGCGCGATCACCGGTACCGCCTCCACCGCGGGCACCTACAACGTGACCGTCACCGCGAAGGACTCGGCCGGCAAGACCGGCAGCACCAGCTTCACCTGGACCGTCTCGACCGGTGGCGGTGGCTGCACCCCGGCGCAGCTGCTGGGCAACACGGGCTTCGAGACCGGTACGGCCACCCCGTGGACGGCGTCCAGCGGCGTGATCGACAGCAGCACCTCCCAGGCGGCCCACAGCGGCTCCTGGAAGGCGTGGCTGAACGGCTACGGCTCCACCCACTCGGACTCGCTGTCGCAGACGGTGACCATCCCGGCGGGCTGCAAGGCGACGCTGAG